>JAVVDX010000075.1:0-13710 GCA_032251475.1 Wenzhouxiangellaceae bacterium
CGGGTCGAAGCGCCATTCACGCACATGACCGTCGCGCAGCTCGGCGACCGCCGTGGAGGCGGCGATCGAGAACTCGTCCAGCCCGTCGTCGGAGTGGATCACGAGCACGTGTTCGGCGCCGAGCTCGCCCAGCGCCTCGGCCAGGGGTCTGAGCCAGCGCGGATCGAACACGCCGAGCACCTGCCGGGTCGCGCCGGCCGGATTGGTCAGCGGCCCGAGCAGGTTGAACAGCGTGCGCACGCCCAGTTCCCGGCGCGGCGCGATCGCGTGGCGCATCGCAGTATGGTGCATGGGCGCGAACAGGAAGCCGACGCCGAGCGATTCGACCGCGATGCGCACTTGCTCGGCCGGAAGCTCGATCTTCACCCCGGCCGCCTCGAGCACGTCGGCCGCGCCGGACCTGCTCGACACCGACCGGTTGCCGTGCTTGGCGATCCGCGCACCGCCGGCCGCGGCGACGAACGACGACGCAGTCGAGACGTTGAACAGCGAGGCGCCGTCGCCGCCGGTGCCGACGATGTCGGTCAGCGGGCCCTCGAGACCGGTCACGCCGCTGGCCAGCTCGCGCATCACGGTCGCGGCCGCGACGATCTCGCCGACCGTCTCGCCCTTGACGGCAAGCCCGACCAGCAATCCGGCGATCTGCGCCGGCGTCGCCTTGCCGGCCATGATCTGGTGCATGGCTTCCTGCATCAGCGCGCCGGACACGTCACGACCTCGCGAGACTTCGGCGATGGCGGTTTGGATGGCGGACTTGGGCATTGTCGGGTCGTTGGCTTGTTGGGTGAATCACGTGTAGGTCGGGTTAGAGCCTGCCCCGGACTCGATCCGGAGCCGCGGGCCGTAACCCGACGCTCCGGTATGTTACCGGCCCGATCGTCGGATTACGCTTCGCTAATCCGACCTACTATTCTTTATTCATTATCCGCGTTCATCCGTGTTCATCTGTGGACTCCTCCCGCTTTTGCCGCGCACATTTTCGTACGAGGCTGGTCTATACCTTCTCGAGAAAATTCCGCAGCAGGTCGTGGCCGTGCCGGGTCAGGATCGACTCGGGGTGGAACTGCACGCCCTCCAGCGGCCAGTCGCGGTGCCGGAAGCCCATGATCTCGTCGCGCTGCGACGGGTCGTCGCCGGCTTCTTCGTCCCGGACGGTCCACGCCGTCTCGACCAGGCAATCGGGCAGCGATTCGCGCGCGACGATCAGCGAGTGGTAGCGGGTCGCCTCGAACGGGTTGTCGAGACCGCGGAACACGCCCTGGCTGTTGTGGTGAATCATCGAGGTCTTGCCGTGCATGACCCGGCGCGCGCGCACGACCTCGCCGCCCAGCGCCTGGCCGATCGCCTGGTGGCCGAGACACACGCCGAGGATGGGCAGCTCGCCGCCGAGCGCCGAGACGACCTCGAGGCAGATCCCGGCCTCGTTGGGCGTGCACGGGCCGGGCGAGAGCACGATCGCGTCGGGGTTCATCGCCCGGATGCCGGCGACGTCGATCGCGTCGTTGCGCACCGTGGTCACGCACGCGCCGAGTTCGCCCAGGTACTGGACCAGGTTGTAGGTGAACGAGTCGTAGTTGTCGATCATCAGCACGTTCATCGGATGCCCCGGCTCGCCTCGGCGATCGCGCGGATCAGCGCGCGGCCCTTGTTCATCGTTTCCTCCCATTCGCGCGCCGGATCCGAATCGGCCACGATGCCGGCGCCGGCCTGCAGGTGGATCCGGCCGCCGGCGACCAGCGCGGTGCGGATCGCGATCGCGAAATCGGCCTCGCCGTGCCGGTTCATCCAGCCGACGGCGCCGGCGTAGATGCCTCGGCGCACCGGCTCGAGCTCGGCGATGATTTCCATCGCCCGGACCTTGGGCGCGCCGGACAGCGTGCCGGCCGGGAACGTTGCGCGCAGCACATCGATCACGCCGGTATCCGGCGCCAGCCGGCCGCGCACCTGGCTGACGATGTGCATGACGTGCGAGTAGCGTTCGATGAGCATCCGGTCGGTCAGCTCCACCGAACCGATCTCGGCGATCCGGCCGATGTCGTTGCGGCCCAGATCGATCAGCATCAGATGCTCGGCGCGCTCCTTGGGATCCGACAGCAGTTCCTGGGCCAGCTCGCGGTCCTCGCGCTCGCTCGCCCCGCGCGGCCGGGTGCCGGCGATCGGCCGCACCAGCGCCTGACCGTCGGCGACCCGCACCAGCACTTCCGGCGACGAGCCGACGACCTGGAAGTCGCCGCCATGACCATGACGATCGTCGTGAAAGTCGAAGAAATACATGTACGGCGACGGATTCAGCGAACGCAGCGCGCGGTAGACGTCCAGCGGCCGCGCGGCAAGATCGACGCTCATGCGCTGGCTGAGCACGACCTGCATCGCATCGCCGGCCAGGATGTAGTCGCGGATCTTCTCGACGGCGCGCTCGAAGTCGGCCCGTTCGAAACCGTACTCGAAGTCGGCCTCGGCCGGAATCGGCAACTCGATCGCCGGCGGGTAACCGGGCGAGCCGGCCCGCAGCCGGTGACTGAGCTGATCCAGCCGCCGCTCGGCGGCGTCGAAGCCGGCCTCGTCGGTCGCGTCGGCGTGGACGATCAGGAAGAGCCGACCCGAAAGGTTGTCGAACACGGCCAGTTCGTCGACCTCGAGCAGCAGGATTTCCGGGATGCCCAGCGGGTCCGGCTTGGCGGAAAAATCCAGTTTCGGTTCGATCAGCTGCACCGTCTCGTAGCCAAAATAGCCGACCAGGCCGCCGGAGAACTTGGGCAGGCCTTCGATGACCGGCGTCCGGATCCCGTGCTGCAGCGCCTCGATCTCGTCCAGCGGATCGACGCCCTCGTGACGATCGACCACGCGGCCGTGGTCCAGCACCTCGAAGCGCCGGCCGGAAGCCCGGTAGACGCGCCGGCACGGCAGGCCGATCATCGAGTAACGGCCCCAGTTCTCGCCGCCCTCGACCGACTCGAGCAGGAACGAATTCGGCCCGTCGGCCAGCTTCAGGTAGACCGAAAGCGGCGTATCCAGGTCGGCCGCAACCGAGCGCCACACCGGGATCCGGTTGTAGCCCCCGGCGCGGAGCAGTTCGTAGCGTTCGCGATCCAACAGACCGTGGCCGGATGAGACAAGCGCGTCATTGTAGCGGAACGATCCGTTCCGGACCCGGGGGCGGGCGTGGCGTAGAATTGCCGCCGACGCCGATCGATGCCGCACCCGATGCCCCGAATCCCCGCCATACGCGCGATCCTGCCGGTCGCCTTGCTGCTGCTGGCCGCCGCGTGCGGCGAACCGGAGCGGCCGCCGCACATCTTCCTGATCAGCATCGACACGCTGCGCGCCGACTATCTCGAGCCGTACGGTTTCGACGCCGTCGAGACTCCGACCGCGCGCCGGCTGGCCGAAGGCGGTGTACTGTTCACCCGCGCCGTTACGCCAATGGGCATCACGGTGCCGGTGCACGCGACCATGCTGACCGGGCTGATGCCGCGGCGGCACGCGGTGCGCGCCAACGTCCACCGGCTGCCCGACGAAGTGCCGACGGTCGCCGCGGCGCTGAGCGGGGCGGGCTACCGGACCGCGTCGATCCTGAGCTTCGGCGCGATGAACTTCATGGCCGGCCTCGACCGCGGCTTCGAGCACGCCAGCGACCGCGACGAGGCCGGCCGCGAATTCGTCCGGGGCGATTCGGAGACCCTGGAAATGGCGCTGGAGTGGCTTGGTCGACAGGACGGCAGCGAGCCGCTGTTCATGCTGGTGCATTTCTACGACGTCCACTCCCCGCACCTGCCCACCGGGCACACCCCGTCGATGCCTGACGGCTATACCGGTCCGCTGGCCGACGGGGTCGGCGTCGAGACGCTGTACAACGAATCGCACCAGACCATCGCCGGCAGACCGGAGGAACTGGCCGCGCTGCGCGCGCTCTACGCCGGCGAGGCGGCCACCGCCGACCACCGCGCTGGACAGTTCATCGACGCATTGCGCGAGAAGGGCCTCCTCGACAACGCCATCGTGATCTACGTTGCTGACCACGGCCAGGGGCTGGGCGAAAACGACTACTTCGGCCACGGCCCGACGCTGGAGCAGACCGTGCTGCACGTACCGCTGATCATCCGCGACTTTCGGGCGCCGGCCCGGGGACGGCGGGTGACCGAAACGGTCGGCCTGATCGACCTGGCGCCGACGATCCTCGGCCTGGCCGGCATTCCCGACGACGGGCTGCCGGGCCGCGACCTGCTCGCCGTGGGCGGCGAGAGCGAACCGGCCGTCTACCTGTCCGAAGTCGAGCAGCGTTCGTCGCAGACCGAATTCCGGCCCGAGCACTACGACGAACAGGCGCTGGCCGCGTTCTTCGACGACTTCAAGCTCGTCGAGCAGGATGGCGGGCAGCGCCTGTACCGGATCGACGACGAATGGGGCCAGCACATCGAACCGGTCGCGCTGGACGAAATGCACGAATCACTGCGCGCCTGGCTGTCCGACACGATGCAGGCCTATCGCGAAGGCTCCCTGGAAAGCGAGCGCGCCGAACTCGACGACGAGGCGCTCGAAAAGCTCCGCTCGCTCGGCTACATCCAGTAGAGCGTGCGGCGCCATCGGCGCTTCCTGCGTCGGCCACGCCGGGCCGACCTACGCAGAAATCGTGAATGCCGCAGGTCGGTGCGGCGTCACCGACGGTTTGTGATATCCGGTCAAACGCTTGCGGCCGTCCGCATCCGTTCGATCACCGCGGCGTAGTCGCCCGAGCCGAAGATCGCCGAGCCGGCGACCAGCGTATCGGCGCCGGCGTCGAGGATCTCGCGCGTATTGTCGGGTTTGACGCCGCCGTCGATTTCGAGCCGGATCGAATACCCCGACGCATCGATGATGCCGCGCGCACGCCTGAGCTTTTCCAGCGCCGCCGGAATGAACTTCTGGCCGCCGAAGCCCGGGTTGACCGACATGATCAGTACCAGGTCGACCTTGTCGATGACCCACTCGAGCACGTCCAGCGGCGTGGCCGGGTTGAACACCAGGCCGGCCTGGCAGCCGTGCTCGTGAATCAGGCCCAGCGTGCGATCGACGTGTTCGCTGGCCTCGGGGTGGAAGCTGATCAGGCTGGCCCCGGCGGCGGCGAAGTCCGGGATGATCCGGTCGACCGGTCTGACCATCAGGTGCACGTCGATCGGCGCCGTGATCCCGTAATCGCGCAGCGCCTTGCAGACCATCGGACCGATCGTCAGGTTGGGCACGTAGTGATTGTCCATGACGTCGAAATGGATCCAGTCGGCGCCGGCGGCCAGCACGGCCCCGACGTCCTCGCCCAGCCGGGCGAAGTCGGCCGAAAGGATCGACGGGGCAATGACCAGCGGCTGTTGCATGGGGTTGTCCTGATCGTGAGCCGGAACGCATACGGGCGCGACCCGTATAATGCACCCGCATTCTACAGGCAGCCGGGAACCTGGCCATGACCGATGACGCTCGCCCCGTCCGCGATTACCCTGCCCCGCCGCTGGAGCTGGTCCACCAGGGCAAGGTGCGCGACATCTACCGGGTCGACGACGACCGGCTGCTGATCGTCGCCAGCGACCGGCTGTCGGCGTTCGACGTCGTGCTGCCCGACCCGATCCCGGGCAAGGGCGGGATCCTGACCCGGATCTCGAAATTCTGGTTCCGGCGCTTCGCCGACCTCGTGCCCAACCACCTGCTCGACGACGA
The DNA here is from genome assembly GCA_032251475.1 of Wenzhouxiangellaceae bacterium. Taxonomy (GTDB): domain Bacteria; phylum Pseudomonadota; class Gammaproteobacteria; order Xanthomonadales; family Wenzhouxiangellaceae. Next base: position 5,686 of record JAVVDX010000075.1, read on the forward strand.
CCTGGCCGAAGTGCTGGGCGACGCCGAACTGGCACGCGCGCTGGAGCCGCGCGCCATGCTGGTGCGCGCGCTCGAACCGCTGCCGGTCGAGGCGATCGTGCGCGGCTACCTGGCCGGGTCGGGGTGGAAAGACTATGCCGCCACCGGCGAGATCTGCGGCGTGCGGCTGCCGCGCGGCCTCGAACAGGCCGCGCGGCTGCCCGAGCCGATCTTCACGCCGTCGACCAAGGACAGCACCGGCGGCCACGACGTCAACATCGACTTTGCCCGCATGCAGCAGCTGGTCGGTCCCGAACTGGCGTTCCGGGTGCGCGACATCAGCATCGCGATCTACCTGCGCGCCGGCGCACACGCGCGCGAGCGCGGCATCATCGTCGCCGACACCAAGTTCGAGTTCGGCACCGACGCCAACGGCAACCTCTACCTGATCGACGAAGTCCTCACGCCCGACTCGTCGCGCTTCTGGCCCGAGGACCAGTGGCGGCTCGGCACCAGCCCGCCGAGTTTCGACAAGCAGTTCGTTCGCGACTGGCTCGAGACACTGGACTGGGACAAGACTCCGCCCGGGCCGGAACTTCCGAAAGAGATCATCGAACAGACCGTGGAACGGTACCGTGAGGCGGCGCGCTACCTTCTCGACGACGTCTAGGAAAAAGCAGAACTCTCGCGAAGACGCGAAGGCGCAAAGGAAAAGCTTTGAATTTGTGTAGGTCGGCTTAGGCCGAAGGCCGTAAGCCGACGTTCTGGAAATAATCGCCCCCATAACCGTCGGCGTACGCTTCGCTAACCCGACCTACGAACTGTTCCTTCCCCCGTTTGCGGGGGAAGGTTAGGATGGGGGCATGTCTGGACGTGATCTCCCAGCCCTCATGCCCCCACCCCGGCCCTCCCCCGCAACCGGGGGAGGGACATCCTTCGGTTAATACCTCACCAACGTTCAAGGACAATCGCCCCTTCGCCGCACCAGGTCGATTACCGCCTCGGCCGCCGCGGCCGACGAGGCGGGGTTCTGACCGGTAACCAGCAGGCCGTCGACCTCGACGTGGCTCGCCCAGTCGTCGCCGCGCCGGAACTGGCCGCCGCGCTGCTTCAGCCGGTCCTCGACCAGAAACGGCACGGTATCGGTCAACCCGACCGCGTCTTCCTCGGTGTTGGTGAAACCGGTCACGCGCCGACCGGCGACCACGTAGCCGCCATCACGGCCCTTGACCTCGGTCAGAACCGCCGGCGCGTGACACACGGCCGCGACCGGGCGGTTCGACTCGAGCATCGCACGGATGATCTCGATCGATCGCGGGTCGCCGGCCAGATCCCATAACGGCCCGTGACCGCCGGGGTAGAACACCGCGTCGAATGCGCCCGGATCGATTTCGGCCAGCGGCAGCGTATTCGCCAGAGCCCGCTGCGCCTTCTCGTCCTCGCCGAAGCGGCGCGTCGCCGCAGTCTGCTGATCGGGCTCGTCGCTCTTCGGGTCCAGCGGCGGCTGCCCGCCCTTCGGCGAGGCCAGCGCCACCTCGGCACCGGCATCGACGAACGCGTAGTACGGCGCGGCGAACTCCTCGAGCCAGAAGCCGGTCTTCTCGCCGGAATTGCCCAACCGGTCGTGGGAGGTCAGAACCATCAAAATCTTCATTCGGTCGCTTCCTTTTCGGGGTGGCTGTCCGTTGACGTGGTTGCCGGCGGCCGGCAAATCAACCCGGAGGTCCGTAGGAGCGGCGGGAAGGGCACCGCGTAGGAGGCGCGTCCACGCGCCGAATGATGCCGGACATGGCGCAGCGTTTGATTCATTCGCGGCGTGGACGCCGCTCCTACCGCGACAAGGGGGCGAAACCGCAATTGACCGGAATCACGCCGGCTGGACGGCCCCGTCGTCACGCCCTGCGGCGGCCGCCGCATGGTCGCGCGCCATCAGGCAGTAGAACGCCGGCAGCACGAACAGCGTCAGCACCGTGCCGATTCCCAGGCCGGTGGCGATGGTCAGGCCGATCGCGAAGCGGCTTTCGGCGCCGGGACCGGCGGCGATCAGCAGCGGCACCATCGCCACGATCAGCGCCACCGACGTCATCAGGATCGGGCGCAGCCGGATCGCGGCCGCCTCGACCACGGCATCGTGACGGTTCAGGCCCTTGTCGATCTGAAGCTTGTTGGCGAATTCGACGATCAGGATGCCGTTCTTGGAAACCACCCCGATCAGCGTGATCAGACCCACCTGCGAGTAGATGTTCATGGTCGTGAAGCCGAGCATGATGAACGCCATCGCTCCGGCCACCGACAGCGGTACCGAGACCAGGATGATGAACGGGTCGCGCCAGCTCTCGAACTGCGCGGCCAGCACCAGATAGATCACCAGCAGCGACAGGGCGAACGTGACGTACAGCGCACTGCCCTGCTTCTTGAACTGGCGAGAGACGCCCTTGTAGTCGTAGGTGAATCCCATCGGGAACACCTCGGCCGCGGCCTGTTCCAGGAATCCGGTGGCCTCGCCCATTGCCACGCCCGGCGCGGGCACACCCTCCAGCGCCAGCGCATTGAGCTGGTTGTGTTCGGTCCGGCTGGAGGGCTCGACCTGCTGCTCGAACGAGATGATGCTGCCCAGCGGCACCAGCTCGCCCGAATCGGCCCGGATGTAGTAGTCGTTGAGGTGTTCGCGGGTCGCGCGCGCTTCGCGCTCGACCTGCGGAATCACCTCGTACGAGCGGCCCTGAAGGTTGAAGCGGTTGATGAAGCCGTCGCCGAGCAGGCCCGCCATCTCGCGACCGACGTCGGCCATGGACAGCCCGAGGTCGGCGGCGCGTTCGCGGTCGATGACCACGCGGGTAATCGGACGGTCGAACTCGATCGACTTCTGAAGGAACATGAACAGGCCGCTCTGCATCGCCCGGCCGAGTATTTCGTCGGCGACCTCGTTGAGCTCCTCGTAGCTTTTCGGGGTCGTGATCACGAACTGCAGCGGCATGCCCTGACCGGCGCCGGGAATCGACGGGCGCGTGAAGATGGACGTTCTCAGTCCGGTCACGGTCGATACCGCCTGCTGCAGCATCGGCTCGACCTCGAACTGCGAGATCTCGCGCTCGTCCCACGGCTTGAGCTTGAAGCCGCCGAACACGGTATTGGGCCCGAACGATCCAAGCAGCATGAAGCTCTCGTCGTAGCCGGGCAGTTGCTCGAATTCCTCCTGGAGTTCGCGGCCGTATTTCTGCAGGTATTCCAGCGTCGCGGTCTGCGGCGCCTGGCCCTGGTAGAGCAGGATGCCCTGGTCCTCGGTCGGCGCCAGTTCGCTCTGGCTCAACTTGAGCATGCCGCCGATCGAGACCAGCACCACGGCGGCGAACACGATGACCACCGCCGTCGACTGCAGCACACCGCCCAGTGCACGCTTGAACGCGTCGGCCAGTCGATTGAAATTGCGCTCGACCAGCGCCTCGAAGCGCGAGGCTTCGCCGTGCGGCTTGAGGATCTTGCCCGACAGCATCGGCGACAGCGTCAGCGCCACGACGCCGGAGACGACGACGGCGCCGGCCAGCGTGAACGCGAACTCGGTGAACAGCGACCCGACCAGGCCGCCCATGAACCCGATCGGCGCGTAGACGGCGACCAGCGTCGTGGTCATCGCGATCACCGGCGTGGCCATTTCGCGCGCGCCGTTGAGCGCGGCCTCGAACCGGCTCTCGCCCTGCTCGATGTGCCGGTGGACGTTCTCGACGATGATGATCGCGTCGTCGACGACCAGCCCGATCGCCAGCACCATCGCCAGCAGCGTCAGCAGGTTCAGCGAGAAGCCGAACAGCAGCATGATCAGGCCGGCGCCGATCAGCGAAAGCGGCACGGCGACCGACGGCACGATCGCGGCGCGCATCGATCCCAGCGTGATGAACACGACGAACAGCACGATGAGCACCGCCTCGGCCAGCGTCGTGATGACCTCCCGGATCGACTCGTCGATGAACTCGCTGGCGTCGTAGGCCAGCTCGACGTTCAACCCGGCCGGAAGCTGCGAGCTGATGCCCGGCAGCTCGCCGCGCACGCGCTCGGCGACGTCCAGCGGGTTGGCTCCGGGCGCGAGTTCGATCGCGACGTAGGTCGACGGCTGCCCCTTGTAGTTGTTGGTCTCGGAGTACGTCTGCGCGCCCAGTTCGCTGCGCGCGATGTCCGAGAGCCGGATGATGCTGCCGTCGACTTCCTTGACCACGAGTTGCTCGAAACCCTCGGGGGTGGAGACGTCGGTATTGCTCTTCAGGTCGATCCGGACCAGCTCGTCGCGGGTGCGGCCGATCCCGGCCTGGAAGTTGTTCTCGAGCAGGATCTGGATCAGTTCGCTGGCGGTCATGTCGATCGCCGCGAGCTTTTTCGGATCGATCCAGACCCGCTGCGCGAACGTTCTTCCCAGCAGCCTCGCCTGACCCACACCCTGCAGCGCCTGCAGTTGCGGCTGCACCTGGCGGACCAGGTAGTCGGTGATGCGCGGCACCGTCATGGATTCGCTGTAGAACGCGATGTACATCAGCGCCGTCGACTCGCCGGTCGTCGACGTGATGACCGGGTCGCGCACGGCCTCGGGCAATACGTCGCGCCGGCTGGCCACCTTGGCCTGGATTTCGGCAAGGGCGTCGTTGGCGTCGTAATCGAGCACCATGCGCGCCTCGATCGTCGAGACTCCCTGGCGGCTGGTGGCCGAAAGGAAGTCGATGCCCTCGGCCTCGGCGATGGCCTGCTGCAGCGGGGTCGTGACGAAGCCCTGCACCAGCGCCGAATCGGCGCCCGGGTACGCGGTCGTGACGGTCACCGTCGTGCTCTCGAGCTCGGGGAACTGGCGCACCTCGAGCTCGGTCATCGCGCGCAGGCCCATCAGCAGGATCAGCAGGCTGACGACGGTCGCCAGGACCGGGCGCGAGACGAACAGGTCGGTAAAGCGCATTACCCCTGCTCCGTGCCGTCCCGGCCGTCACCCGAACCATCACCCAAACCATCACCCGAACCGTCACCCGAACCGTCATTTTCGACGATTTCGACCGCCTGTCCGTTGCGCAGCCTGAGCAGGCCCGCGCGCACGACGGTGGCACCGGCCCCGAGGCCCTCGACGATCTCGACCTCGCCGTCGCGCGCCTCGCCCGTGGTCACGCTGCGACGCTCGACCACCTTGCCCCCGTCGCCGTCGACGATCTCGAACACGAAATCGCCGTAGGTGTTGTACGAGATCGCCGTGCGCGGCACCGTGACGACGTTCCGGACAGTGTCGCGGTAGGTTCTGACGTCGGCGAACATGCCGGGCCGGAGCTTGAGATCGGGGTTGTCCAGCCCGCCGCGAACGCGAACGGTGCGGCTTTCCGGGAGAACCGACGAATCCAGCGCCAGGATTTCGCCGGTGAACGTTGCGCCGGGATACGCGGCTACGGTCACCTGAACCGTGTCGCCGACCTCGACGCGCGGCAGCACGCGCTCGGGAATCGTGAAATCGACCTGGATCGGATCGAGCATGTTGATCTCGACGATCGGCGTGCCGACCTCGATGAATTCGCCCAGGTCCACGAGGCGGAGGCCCAGCTTGCCCGAAAACGGCGCCCGTATCGTCTTCTTGTTGACGATCGCGCGCTGCTCGTGCACGCGCGCCGTCGCGGCGTCGTAATTGGCCCTGGCCTCATCGAACTCCGACTGCGAGACGGCGTTCTGCTTGACGAGGTTGGAGAAGCGCTCGAACTGCTGCAGCGCCAGCCGCGCCTCGGCCTCGCGCGTGGCCAGCGCGGCCCGATCGGTCTCGGCATCGATTTGCAGCAGGACGTCGCCGGCCTCGACCAGCTGGCCGGACTCGAACCCGACCGACTCGACGACGCCGGCGATCTCGTTGGCGACCTGCACGCCGTTGACGGCACGCAGGCTGCCGATCGCGGTAATCGACTGCCGCCAGCGGCGTTCGGCTGCGTCGACCGCCTCCACGGCCACGGGCGGCTGCGACTGCGCCATCTGCGCCTGCCGCTGCTGGATCTGGAAGTAGCGCAGCCCGAACAGGCCGCCGAATACGACGGCGAGAACTGCAAGCACCACGATCAGCCTTCGACTCGTGCTCATCGACTATTCGTCATTGCGCGGGAAACCGGTATTGTCGTCGATTTCAGGATCCGGGTGATCCCTGATCGGGAAAGGCGAAAGGCTACAGGCATTGCGTGAAGCGCAGATTGCGCGACCGGATCCGGGGACCGGAGGGCGTCCCGGGGAGGCCGAAAGGGCTAAAATACCGGGTTCGAACCCAAACCAGCGGAGAACCCCATGAACAGTCCCGTTCGCGTCGCCATTACCGGCGCCGCCGGCCAGATCGGCTACCAGCTTTGCTTCCGGATCGCCGCCGGCGACATGCTGGGCCCCGACCAGCCGGTCATCCTGCAGTTGATCGAGATTCCGCCGGCCGAACAGGCGCTCGGGGGCGTTGCGATGGAACTCGACGACGCCGCGTTCCCGCTGCTGGCCGGGCTGGAGACGACGACCGACATCGACGAAGGCTTCCGCGACGCCGACTACGCGCTGCTGGTCGGCGCCAGGCCGCGCGGCGCGGGCATGGAGCGCAGCGACCTGCTGGCCGAGAACGGCAAGATATTCGGCCCGCAGGGCAAGGCGCTGAGCAAGCACGCCTCGCGCGACGTCAAGGTGCTGGTCGTCGGCAACCCGGCCAACACCAACTGCCTGATCGCGCAGTCCAACGCGCCGGACCTGCCGGCCGAGAACTTCACGGCGATGACGCGGCTGGACCACAACCGCGCGCTTGCGCAACTGGCCCGTCATTCCGGCGTGCACCACACATTGATCCGGCAGATGGCGATCTGGGGCAACCACTCGGCGACCCAGTACCCGGACATCCACCACGCGCTGGTCGAGGGCGATCCGGCGATCTCGAAGGTCGACCGCGAGTGGTACGAGAACGAGTTCATCCCCACCGTGCAGCAGCGCGGCGCAGCGATCATCAAGGCACGCGGGGCGTCCAGCGCGGCCTCGGCCGCCTCCAGCGCGATCGACCATATCCGCGACTGGGTGCTGGGCTCCGGCGGCGACTGGGTGTCGATGGCGGTGCCGGCCGACGGCAGCTACGGCATCGAACCGGGCGTGATCTACTCGTTCCCGTGCACCTGCGAGGGCGGGCGCTGGAAGATCGTGCCCGATCTCGAAATCAACGAGTTCAGCCGCGGACGAATGGACGCCACCGACGCCGAACTGCGCGAGGAACGCAAGGCGGTCGAGAGTCTTCTGTAACCCGGGTTATTCCCGACCCGCTCTACTGCGACGGCCCCAGGCGCGGCGGCGATCAGCCGCCGCGGTTGCGCTGGAAGCGATGGTGCTTCCCTTCGGCATACGACCGGGCGGCGGCCAGAAGCACCTCGGGCGCCAGGCGCACCGTGTAATCCGGGTTGACGTATCCGAACTGGACCTTGCCGTCGGTGCCGATGATGAACGTCGCGGGCGCCGGCAGCGCGCGGTGGTCGTCGCCGGAGCGTTCGTTGAGGTCGTTGCCGTAAGCGACGTAGCGCTCGAATGTCTCGTCGTCGACCCGGAACGCGATGCCGAACGCCTGCGCGGCGTTCATGCCCGGGTCCGAATACAGCTTGTAGCCGAATTCGGAATGGTCGCCCTCCGACAGCAGCTCGGGCTTGTCCGGGCTGACGAACCAGACCTCGAAACCCATTTCACGAAGCTCGGCCTCGGTCTTGCGCAGCTCGGCCAGGTGCATGTTGCAGTACGGGCACCAGCCGCCGCGATAGAACGTCAGCACCACCGGCTTTTCCAGCGCGGCCGGGTCGACCTCGATCGCATTGCCGTCGACATCGAGCACCCGGAACGCCGGCGCCGCCATGCCGGGGAGCACCGGCCGGACCTCTTCGGGCCCGGAAAAGATCTCGGCGGCGACGATGACCGGCACAGCGAGCAACAGCAAGGCAGTCAATATTTTTCGCATGGAGCAATCCTTCGATTGATGATAGGGGCTAGGGGCCAGGGACTAGGAGCAAGGGCCAGCCAGGGATCGGAGAGACTTGCCAGTCCCCA
>JAVVDX010000076.1:0-13693 GCA_032251475.1 Wenzhouxiangellaceae bacterium
CCTGACCGAGACCATGCTGCGCGAGATCGCACGGGCGCTCGGTCACGACGGGGTCGGTCACGACAGGGTCAGGGTGGAATACCAGGGCGAGACGATCGATTTCGGGCCGGCGTTCGCACGCAAGACCGTCGAGGAGGCCGTGCTCGAGTTCAACCCCGAGCTCGAGGCCGGTCAGTTGCGCGACGTCGACGCGCTGCGCCGGTTCTGCGCCGCGCACGGCATTCACGCCGAGAACGACTGGGGCTGGGGCAAGCTGCTGCTGGAAATCTTCGAGCACACGGCCGAGGACCGGCTGATCCAGCCGACCTTCGTGACCGGCTATCCGACCGAGGTCTCTCCGCTGTCGCGCAGAAACGACGATGACCCCGAGATCACCGACCGCTTCGAGCTGTTCATCGCCGGCCGGGAGATCGCCAACGGCTTCTCCGAACTCAATGACCCGGAAGACCAGGCCGAGCGCTTCCGCGCCCAGGCTGCCGCGCGCGAGACCGGCGACGACGAGGCGATGCACTTCGACGCCGACTACATCCGCGCGCTCGAATACGGCATGCCGCCGACCGGGGGAGAGGGCGTGGGCATCGACAGGCTGGTCATGCTGTTCACCGACTCGGCCTCGATCCGCGACGTGCTGCTGTTCCCGTACCTGCGCCCGGAGAGCGAATAGCATCGGGGCGAGTGGTAGAATCAGGACGGGTCATGAATAATCCGAGTTAAAGGGGTTTCCCGACAGGTATCGTCGATACCGGGAGTTCATCGCCCATGCCCGCACAAGCACTGAAGAAATTCCTCGACGAAAACGGCGTCGACTACGAGGTCGTCGCGCACGATACCGCCTACACGGCGCAGGAAGTCGCGGCCGCCGCCCACATCCCCGGACGGGACATGGCCAAGACGGTCGTGGTCCGGCTCGACGGCGACCTGGCCATGGCCGTGCTGTGCGCCACCGACCGGCTGGATCTGGACCTGCTGAAGTCGGCGGCCGGGGCCGATCGTGCCGAGCTGGCGTCCGAGCACGACTTCGAGACCCGCTTCCCCGAGTGCGAAACGGGAGCCATGCCGCCGTTCGGCAACCTGTACGACATGGACGTGCTGGTCGACAAGCGGCTGGCCGAGGACGACGAAATCGCCTTCAACGCCGGCACGCACACCGAAGCGCTGAACCTGGCCTGGAAGGATTTCGAGCGCCTCGTCAGCCCGAAGGTCGCGCGCATCGCCGCCTGATTCGACGAGCCGTCCGGGCCGGAGAAATAAAAAAGGGCCGGCAGGAGGGGAAACCGGCCCTAATAGGCTTGCGTAGCATCAAGCCTGGGGGAATTGTTCTTGTCGGTGCAGAGGTTTCACACTCCGACTGGATACCCCACTGAATTCCAATGGGGGAATCCGTTCCGGGTCACGCCCGCAGCTGGCAGTATTCGGCCACTGCGGCCCGGAACTCGCTGCGATTCAGACCCTTGTCGTCGCTCGGCTTGACCTTGTCGTAATTCGCGGCGAGACACGGCAGGCCCCCTGCTTCGCTTCGGCTGATGTAGCCGTCGGCGTCGGCATCGAGTTCGTCGAACGAGGGAACCTGGCCGACCGCCGCGGACGAAATTGCGAGCAGTGCCGCGATTCCGGTGGTCTGCATGTAGCGCATGGTTCGAACTCCTGGTTGAATTGCTCGTTTGAAAATTCGGATTGTTCGAGCCTGTCAATCTTCGCGCCCGGCTCGCCGTCCATGATTCAAGTTTCGTGCCAGATTTCTTTATTTATTTGTAAACAAGGACTTGGAGATTTTCCGGTTTTTGCTTCTGCGGAATCTGTCGCCTGACGACGACAGGACTGCGGCGAAATCCCGGTCGACGCCTGTGGTTGTGGGCATTCCACCTGTCGCCGGCCGGCGACAGCGGCTCAATCGTCCCGCTTGAACTCGCCCGGGTCCAGGTGGTGGCGCTTGAGCAGGCGGTAGAACTCGGTCCGGTTGCGCTGCGCCAGCCGGGCGGCCTCGCTGACGTTGCCCGAGGCCATGCGCAGCACCCGCGCGAGGTAGTCGCGCTCGAATGCGCTGCGGGCATCGACCAGCGACGGGATCGGGGTGGCTTCGTCGCGCAGGGCGCGCAGGACGAGATCGGCCGGGATCGGCCCCTTGCGGCAGAACGCGACGGCCTGCTCGACGACGTTGCGCAGCTGCCGGATGTTGCCGGGCCAGCGGTATTCGACCAGCGCCCGGATCGCATCGCGCGAAAACCCGCCGATCCGGCGCGAGGCCGGCAGGTTCTGCGTCAGCTCGCCCAGGAAGTGGTCGGCCAGCAGCGGGATGTCCTCGGGCCGGTCGCGCAGCGGCGGCAGTTCCAGTGTCACGACGTTGAGGCGGTAGTACAGGTCCTCGCGGAATTCGCCGCGCGCCAGCGCGTCGTCCAGGTTCCGGTGCGTGGCCGAGACCAGCCGGACATCGATGTCGATCTCGCTGTTCGAACCGACCGGCCGCATGCTTCGCTCCTGCACGGCGCGCAGCAGTTTGCCCTGGAACGGCATCGGCATGTCGCCGATCTCATCGAGGAACAGCGTGCCGCCGCGGGCGTGCGCGAACAGTCCCTCGCGCGCCTGCTCGGCGCCGGTGAACGCGCCGCGCGTGTGTCCGAACAATTCGGCCTCGAGCAGGTCGGCCGGCACCGCGTTGCAATTCAGCGCGACGAACTGCCCGTCCGCACGCGGACTGGAGGCGTGAATCGCCCGCGCCAGCAGCTCCTTGCCGGTGCCGCTTTCGCCGATGATCAGCACGCTGGCCTCGCTCTGCGCAATCAGCTCGACCTCGGCCAGCAGCTTCTTCATCATCGGGCTCTGGGTGACGATGCCGGCCGGACCGGGTGCCTGATCGCCGCGAACCCCGGACGAGGCGGCCGCTTCCTCGACGGTGCGCACCAGTTCGCCGCTGTCGAACGGCTTGGTCAGGAACGCGAACGCGCCTTCGCGGGTGGCGTCGACGGCGTCGGGAATCGTGCCGTGCGCGGTCATGATCACCACCGGCAGCGTCGGCATCTCGTCGCGCAGGTGGCGGAACAGCGCCATGCCGTCCATCCCCTGCATGCGCAGGTCGGTCACGACTACGTCGGGCGGGCCGGTCGCGATGCGCCCAAGCGCCTCGTCGGCGCTCCCTGCGGTCTCGACGTCGAAGCCGCTGGATTCCAGCCGCATCGCCATCAGCCGCAGCAGGCCCGGATCGTCGTCGATCAGCATGACGCTGGCGGCGGGTTTCGCGTCGGTGCTCGTGCTCATCGGTTACCGTTCCCGTCGTCGTCGGAAGTATCCGGCTCCGGTTCGGCCTGGGGCCCGGATTCGAGCGCGCCGTCGATCCGGCGCAGCGCGTCGAGCTTTTCCTGCGCCTGGCGGTTGGCTTCGCGCTGCCGCTCGATCTCTTCGGCCTGGATGCGAAGCCGCCGCTCGAAGATGAGCGTATGCCGCGTGTGGTCGACGACGAGCCCGATCAGCCGCCGGGCGTTGCCCTCGAGCGTCGGGTTGTCGGATTCGAGCAATGCGTTCAGCGTCAGGATGCCCTGTTGGAGATCCCGGTGCGGTACCGGGCCGTAGATCCGCAGCAGCCCGGCATCGAGGTGCGCGGTCGGGTGGTCCATGGAATCCAGACCTTCGAGGATCAGCGCGGCGTTTTCGGCCGACAGCGCTCCGAAGCGTTCGATCCGGTCGAGGATGTCGGTCGCGTCGACCGGATCGGTGTGCGCCGCACTGCCGGCGACACTGGCCGGTTGCTGAGCCTTGACCGGCCGGGGCAGGGGTGCGGCCAGCAGTAGGGCCGCGAGCAGCAATGCAGTGATTCGGATGCTATTCATCGTCGCCGTGTCTCGATTGGCGGACCGGGATGGCGACCCGGAACGTCGTGCTCCAGCCGTCGCGGTCGGCCAGCGAAATCTCGGCCCCGACCGCGCGCAGCAGGTCACGGGCGATTGTAAGCCCCAGCCCGGTGCCGGGGACGGCGCCCTGGGCGCGGTGTCCGCGGTAGAACGGGTCGAACACCCGGTCGCGTTCGGCCGCCGGGATGGCCGCGCCGCGGTTGGACACCTCGATGCGGATCGTGGTGCCGTCGCCGTCGGCGTACACGGCGATCCGGTCGCCCTCCGGCGAGAACTTCACCGCATTGGAGACCAGGTTGTCAAGCGCGGTGCGCACCATCTCCGGGTCGGTGACGGCGCGCAGTTCGCCGCGCAGATCCACGTCGGCTTCCAGGCCGCGCGCGGCGAGCGCGAACGCGTGGTCGTCGAGCACCCGGCGCAAGATCCGGTCGAGCGCCACCGCCTGCGGCCGGACTTCCATCGCCTCGGTACTCAGCCGGTTGAAGCGCAGCAGCGAATCGATCTGCTGCTGCAGGCGCCTGCCGTTGCTCTTGAGAATGGTCATGACCTCGCGCTGGCGTGGCTCGAGTTCGCCGAAGACCTCGTCGTCGAGCAGGCTGACGCCCTCCTGCAGCGCGCTGAGCGGCGTCTTGAGTTCGTGCGAAACCTGGCCGATCAGGCGCTGGCGGTCGCGCGCGACCCGGTCGAGCCGGCGCCGGGCCCAGCGCAGGCGCACCGACAGCGCGCGCAGGTCGCGCGGCGACCGGATATCGGGAATTTCCTCGGCCGAGGACCGGGCCAGCGCACGAATGCCGCGATCGAGCTTGCGCAGCGGCCGGTTGAGCAGATTGGCCAGCCCGATCGCCATCGCCAGCGCAATCGGAATGATCAGAACGAGCTGGAACTGGGTCGCGCGCCGCGCCTGCTGGCCGAGAGCCTGCAGGCGCTCGACTTCGGCGTCGACGGCCTGGTCGTTGAGCGCAAGCAGCTGCGAGGTCAGCCGGCCGGCCTCCTGGAAGGTATCGCCCCAGCCCGACGGCGGTTCCAGCGCACCGCTTTCCAGCACCATGGTCGAAAGTTCGCCGGCGACCGCGTCGAGGCGCGCCAGCACCGCCCCGATTTCCGGCGTGGCCTCGAATGCCGCGATCGCGCCGAGCTGCACGTTGAATTCCGAATGCCGGCGGCCGAGCTGCGAGTATGCCTCCTGGTCTCGCAGGATCTGGAATTGCCGGGCCGCCCGCTCGAGCGCGATCAGCCGCTCCTGCATCAGCCGGAACGCCTGGGTGCGCTCGACCGCGGCAGTCAGCAGCGATTCGCTCTGCTGCGTGACCTGGCCGACCCGCTGGCCGGTGATCAGCATCCCGGCGACCAGCGGCGCGCACACCAGCAGGAAACCCAGCGTCAACAAACCCAGCATCGATCCGGCAAACCGCTTGCGCAGCGCGCGCGCAGCCGCTCCGGCCCGGTCGCGGGCCGCGGCAAACACGCGGGCGGGATCGGTCGCCTGGAGCATTGGCACACTCATCGTCGGAGGTCGTGCCAAGCCTAGCGCATCGCCCGCGGCCCGGCGGCAGCTGGTGCATGTGCCAGCGGCAACGAATTAGCGGGATTCGCCCCCTATACAGGCCATGAAAACGAGAATGGCATCAACTTTTTAAGCAAAATCAATGGATTGTGCGCACTTCGCGCTTGCAGCCGGTCCGGGTGCGCGCTAGGCTGGGCATTCGTCCAACGTTCAGGCGGCTTGCGTGACAACCTCCATGACCGTACGACTGGCACTGGCTGTCGCGGCATTGCTGTCGGCAGGTTCGGCTGCGGCCCAGCAAATCGTCTACGAGCGCGAATACGAGATGATCGCCGGCGGCGACAACGTATTGCGAATCGTCGTCGAGGCCGATGGCTCGGTGCAGGTCGACCGGCCTGCATTCATGACGCATTCGGGGCGTCACCAGGGCCGTATCCCCGATGCGGCATGGCGCGGTTTGCTGACGGCCATGCGGGCGATCGACTTCGGCGGGCGAGCACTGGCCGCCGACATCCGGCGCCGCAGCGCAAACGAAGTCTTCCACGTCAGCGACGCCGAGATCAGCCGGTTCGCCCTGTATGACGCCGACGGGCAGCCGCTGCGCTTCATCGAGGCCAAATCGATTTCCGCATACGCCGAACGATTCGACGACGCCCGGCTGAAACGGCTGCGACGGCTCGAACAGCGCCTGCTGGACGTAATGACCGGTGTCGTCGGAGCGGGTCGGGGCAGGCCGTGATGGGTCGTCGGATACAGGTTGTGGCGATGCGGATCGTGGTGCCGGCACTGCTGCTTTGCGTACCGGCCCCGGTCCCGGCGGGCGGTTTCCTTTTTGCCGAGAATCAGGAGAATCCGCAGCTGATTACGCATCCGTCGAATTACGACGGCAGCGGCGGCATCGTGGAAGTGTCGGTGTGCATCGACGAGACCAGCGAATCCGTCGAAGAGATGGAAAGCTCCGTGCGAAATGCGGTTCAACGCTGGAACGAGCGCGAAGCCACGAGCCCGAACCTGTTCTTCGGCGGCGACAACGACATTCCGTCCGGCCGGGTCGATTTCGAATCGGTCGTGCTGCACGAACTGGGGCATTGCGTGGGTCTGAGCCACCCGAATGCTTCGAGCGAGTCGAATCTCGACGGCAGCGAGCAGAATTTCACCAAGGCGCTGGCCGGGCCGAACGGAGCGCTGGATCTCGACAGCGGCGCCGACGGCATCATCGGCTCGGCCGACGACCGGCGCGGGAACGACATCAACCTGCACTGGTTCGAAATCGGCGTCAACAACCCGTTCCTGGTGCCGGCAACGGTCGACGGCTCGACGATGAGCGTCGACCAGGGCGAGCTGCCGCCGGGCGATTTCTTTGCTGCCAATGCCGATCGACAGGTCGGCGCGGACCTCGGTTTCTTCAATACCGAGGCGGTCATGCAGCAGGGCACGTTTGGCGACGAAGCCCAGCGCACGCTGGGCGCGGACGACGTCGCAACGCTGCGCCTGGGCATGTCCGGATTCGACCGAATCGAGGGCACATCCGACGACTACCAGCCGCGGCTCCTGTTCGACGGCGTGGCCCCGGCTGAGAGTTGCGACATCATGATCAAGGTCAGTGGTTCGGGATTGGGCGTGTGCAAGGTGGGCGGCGTGTTTTTGGGCGGCAATTCCGATCACATCGCGATCAGCCAGGGCACCATTGAATTGGGCTCAGCCTCCGAGATCAACTGGTTCTTCAACCAGACACGTCTCGGCGACGAAATCTTCGCCGACGATTTCGAGGGGCCGTGAGGCCCGCGCGTCAAAGGCCTTTTGACCGCCACTTCGACGCCTATCGCACGGATATACTCCGGGCTGATTTCCCCATGCCGGCCGATCCCCATGGCCCGACGCTCCAGGATGAAGCGCAGCAGCGGTCACCCGGCCCCCGGGTTCGGTGACGATGCCGGGCCCGATTCCGGTCCCAGCAAGACCGCACTGAAAGCCGAGGATCACGCCCGCCAGGAATTGGGCGCGGCGATTGCCGAGATGCCGGCCGGCCGGCTGGCGGCGCTGGATCTGCCGGAGGATCTGCGCAAGGCGATCGGCGAGTATCGGTCCATTACCGCGCACGGGGCCAAAAAGCGCCAGCGCAAGTTCCTCGGTCGGCTGCTGCGCAACCTGGATACCGAACCCCTGGAGCGGGCGGTCGAGGAATTCCGCAGCGGCTACCGGGCCGAGGCCCAGGCCCTGCACGACGTCGAGCGCTGGCGCGACGAGCTCGTGGCCGGCGACGAAGCCGTCACCCGCTGGATGGCCGAACACCCGGATACCGATTCCCAGCACCTGAGAAGCCTGGTGCGGGCGGCGCGCGGACGGGATGCTGACACCACGCCGGAGCAACGCCACGGCAAGGCCTACCGCGAGCTGTTCCGATACCTTCGCGAGCAGCTCGCCTCGACCCGCTGACGGAGCCGGGTCAATCGCCGTCCGAATACAACGGCGGAAGTTCCTGCACCCGGCCGGAGCCGGCCAGGAAGGGATTGTTCACGCGCACGCTGCCGTAGTGACGTCCGTGTTCGAAATCCTCCGACAGGATTTCCGGAATACCGAACACCTCGGCAAACGCCCACAGGTGAGCGTCGAACCATGACAGGCAGTAGCTGGCCACCCCGCGCAGTGCGGTCGTCAACACCTCGCGATTCGGATACAGCGTGCGAAACTGCAACATCAGTGATTCGGCTTCGCGCAATGCCTCGATCTGCGGCAACAACGGCGCGCCGTCGAGATCGGGGCAAGGGCGGGTGATTGCGGCGACGAACTCGATCAGCGCCTGGTGGGGAATCGCCAGCGCGTCGTCGGCCAGCCCGTTTCGCAGCAGACCGGCGGCGACCTCCTGCTTGACCGGGTCACGCGGGTCGAAGCGATAGACCAGTATGTTGGTATCAATCAGACTTGTCACGCGTGTAGAGATCCTCGCGCGTCCAGTCGCGTTCGACCGGCGGCTGGCCGGGAAGGGCAAGCTCTGATGTGCGTTTCCTCTGGCGGGCAGTTGCTTCGTCGAACAGCCGCAGTCTTTCACGGGTGCCAAGCGCGGAGTGCGCCTCCCTGCCGGCCGGCACGATCCGGATCACATCCCCGGCCGACTGGAATTCGATCTCGTCGCCGGGAGCAATGCCGTGATGCTCGGCAATTCGCTTCGGCAGCGTGACCTGCAGTTTGGAAGTGACTTTTGCCATATCCTTACTTTAACAAGGAAAATATCCTTGTCAAGTCCCGACGACGTCCCGGCACCGCATCAATCGCCAATGAACCCGGTCGGTTCGCCGCCGGTTCCCGGTTACCATTGCGAATTCACGCGTGCGAAGGATGAACATGCCTGAAGCTTCCGGACCCCGACGCCTGTTGATGAATCGCGGCGAGTTCTCCGACCTGCGGCTGGAGACGCTGGATGCGACGCCCGGCGCCGGGAGCGGCGAGGCCGTATTCCGGCTGCACCGTTTCGCGCTGACGTTCAACAACATCACCTACGCCACCTACGGCGACGTGCTGCGCTACTGGCAGTTCTTCCCGGTCGACGGGCAGTACGGCCTGTTGCCGGTGTGGGGCTACGCCGACGTGATCGATTCTGCCGTCGACGGCATCGAACCGGGGCAGCGTTTCTACGGCTACTGGCCGCTGGCCACGCACGCAACGCTGGAACCGGGCCGGATCGGCGCGCACAGCTTCCGCGACGATGCCGCGCACCGCGCCGACCTGCCCGAGATCTACAACTGGTACCAGCGAACCGACGACGATGCTTTCCACGACGCCGCATCGGAGCCGCTGCACGCGATCTACCGGCCGCTGTTCATCACCGCGTTCTGCCTGGCCGATTTTCTGGCCGAAAACGACTTCTTCGGTGCCGGACGGGTGGCGGTCTCCAGTGCGTCGAGCAAGACCGGCTACGCCACCGCGTTCTGCATCCGGCAACGGTCGAACATTGATCGGGACATTGAAATGGCCGGGCTGACTTCCGGCGGCAATCGCGAATTCGTCCAGCGCCTCGGCCTGTACGATACCGTTGCCGGCTACGACTCCCTGGCCGAATTCCACCCGAACACCCCGACGCTGTATATCGATATTGCCGGCAACCCCGAATTGCAGGCACGGGTCCATCGGCACTTCGGCGCCAGCCTGGTCTTTGATGCCAGCGTCGGCTCGGCCCAGTCGCTGGCACCCCCCGTACCCGATCGCGAATTGCCCGGTCCGAAGCCGGAGTTCTTCTTCGCCCCGACCTGGATCGCGAAGCGGCACGCCGACTGGGGCGTGGCCGGCTTCAACCGGCGCGCAGGGGAGGCCACCGCCGCGTTCTTCAAATACGTGACGGACAATCGCCTGGTCGAGCTGGTCGAAAGCCGCGGCCTGGAAGCCGCCCGGGAGGTCATCGTCGGGATGATCGAAGGCCGAACCGATCCGCGCAAGGGGCAGGTGATCGTGCTCGAGTAAACGCGCCCATCCAACTGCGATCTTCGATTATCGATGACGTCGCTCGCGCTCCGCCTGAACCGCTTCGGCGTCGGGCTCGGGAGCCGGGCAGACTCTGAGCCGGGCACTGAATCCGTTTTTCTCCTCTTCGGTATTCCGGAGCCCGCGAATTTCGCGTCATCCGGGAATCGCTCCGGAACCGCCTCAAACCTCCGCAACATACGTGCGCACACACTGCTCCAGCCGGTGCCGACTCGCCGCCTGCATCCGCAGCATCAGTCCGCAATCGCAATGTCGAACGCCGAACACCCGCGCGACTTCCTGCTGCAGCCGGATGAACAGGTGCGCGGTGCACTCGGCATCCGCGAGCGCGCGGTGAAATCGGCCGTCCGACGGCAAGCCCAGCGCCCGCACCAGCGTGGCCAGCTTGTGGTTCGGGGCGCCCGGAAACAGCCGTCGGGCCAGCAGAAGCGAGCAGATGAAGGTGCTGGTGCCATGTCCGTGGTGAACCGCCGCTGTCTCGCATTCCCAGAACTTCCGGTCGAAGGCCGCGTTATGCGCCACGATCGGATGCTCTCCCGCGAAACGCACGGCCTCGCGCATCACCTCGCGGATCGGCGGCGCATTGCGCACCATCGAGTTGGTAATGCCCGTGAATGCCTGGATACTGTGCGGAATCGGCACGCCCGGGTTCATCAGGCTCTGATATCGATCCACGATCTCGCCGCCGCTGACCATCACCAGCGCAATCTCGGTCGGCCGCGCGCCGTGCGCCGGCGACAGCCCGGTGGTCTCGAAATCGATTACCGCATAGCTGTCCAAATTCAAGCCCGTCCGTTTCGGCAATTCGTCGCGGCGCCGAATTCAAGCCATGGTGCGCCGGCGGCCGGCGCGGCTCACTTGAACAACTTGCCCAGTCCACGCCCCGTCAGCTTGCCGGCCGCCCGGCGACCGATCCGGCGGCCGACGCGACCCTTGCCGATGGCGTTGATATCGCCCAGCAGCCTGCCGAGCCAGTACAGGAAGCCTCTGAATCCGCTCATGGGGACAGCCTACCGCCGGTACCGGTTCGCGTGCAAGGGGTGGGCGCTGCCGGATGGCTTTGGTGCCCAGGAGCTCTATCTCATGCCGCAGATTCTTCTGCGACCTCCCAGCCTGGAAACACGAGAACAGCCGGATGTACCTGCAAGGCCCGGGCAAACACCTTTGCCCGCTCGACACCCAGATTGACCCGGCCATTTTCGATCGCCGAAATCGTCGACTGCGGGATGCCGGTCAACGCTGCGAGCTGACTCTGGCTGAGCTCCTGCAACTCGCGGATGATGCGCAGGGACTCGCCCACGGATACATCGATGCGTTTTGCGGCCGGCTGAAACGCCTCGTTATTTCTTGCGGTAGTCATGCGGATTGACCTCCACGACCTCGATGATCAGAACATCTTTCCTGGTTCGATAAATGACGCGCCACTTCTGGCCGAGTCTCGAGGCGCGATGACCCCGCCATTGTCCCGACAGCGCCTCATCGCGAAACCCCTTGATCCTTCGAAGCCCGGCCGGGCCGGAAATTCGGGCAATGTCTTTCCATTTTTCATAGCGCTTCAGAATTTCCACGGGGACGGACTTCGCGAGACGCTTGTCGACCCGGCGATGCTCGAGAATCTGCCACATATCATATCAAATATATATCAAAATTAGTATTAACTGCCGAAGCCCTTGTCAGTCTGATCCACTCACCGCCTCATCCACTACCCGCCAGATCTCGAACAGCTCGTCGGGCACGATCTCGCGCCGTTCCGGCGTCGAGCGCAAATCCCCGATCAGGCGTCGGACCGGGTCGAGACGCTCCGGGTCGCGGGCGGCGGCGCGGACCAGGTCTTCGAGCAGCGTTTCGCCGTCCAGGCCCGGCCCCCAGTCTCCCTGCCAGCCGGCCCCGTCCCCATTCCCGGCCCACTCGACCATGCCGTCGAGTCCGCCGAGCAGGGCGCGCAGAAAGCGGATGAACTTCTCCGGGCTGTCGATCAGGCTGCGCAGGACCTGGGCCACCCGGCCATCGGGCATGCCGGTGACGGGCAGCTTGAGCACGAAGGCGACATCATCGACCTCGACCTCGACCTCGGCGTCGACCCGTAACCGAAACGCGGCGAACGCCGTCAGCCTGGACATGGGCAGCGACCAGGTCAGCGACGGCTCGAAGAATTGAAACTGGTCCTTTTTCAGCGATACCGGCCAGACCCGGATCGACACGCCGGCGGGGATTTCCGCCTCGCCGGCCACGGTCCAGCGCCACTGCTCCTCGGCCGGCTGGCACGAAATCCTGAAATTCCCGCGCACCAGCGCGTCGCGCGCCTTGCCGAGCCGGTCCTTCGCCACCGCGATCGCCGGATCCTCCGGCTGCCGCTCATCTCTCCGGTACGGCTCGCAAAGGTTCGCAAATCCGGCTTCGCGGAAGTCGGCGAGGGTGAACCCGGCGGACTTGCCGCCTGCCTCGCGCGGGCCGACGATCGACGCCAGCACCTCGACGTTGCGCCCGGTATAGGCCGCCGCGGTGACATTCGCCGAGCCGAAATACCACGTCACGCGCTTCGGCCGTTCAACCGCGATCAGCTTGGCGTGCAGGTCGGAGCCGCCGCGGATCCTGTCTTCGGGATCGTCGGCGTGCGGCAGGTCGTGCCGATGCCGGAGGAGGCTGTCGAAGTGCGTGTGATACCAGCCCTGACTGCGACCGGGCACGAAGATGCCCCAGTGCGTCAGCATCGCCCAGTAGGAGTTGCTGGCCGTGCGCGACAGCGACTCGCGAGCGGCGATGCCGATTACCCCGTGCGGGTCGTCGCTTTCGGCCAGCGCATCGATCAGCGTCATCTCCAGCCGGCGTGCTTCATGTGCGACGTCGAACCCGGCGCCCCAGGATTCGATTTCCCGGTAGATCCATGGAATGAACAGTGCATACCGAAGCCGCGTATGCAGCACTGACGTGCCGGAAAACAGCGCATTGGAAAGCACATCCCGCAGGCTGCCCAGCCCCAGCTCGTCGACCGTGCCCTGCTCATTGAACAGGTCGAGCATCCGCCGGACCTTGTCGCGGTCGGCGGCGGTCAGGTCCAGCCATGTCAGCGAGGCGGTTGCCAACGGTTCCCTCTCCAGTTTCCCTCGAGACGAAAGTCTCTTTGCCAGCGCCAATATAACGCGTTCCAGGAATCAAGTTCCAAGGCCAGAGTGACACTGGGAAACGAAATCCAGGAACCGAAGTAATAGTGCCTTGCCAATTGATACTGGATGGCCGACGAGCGTCGGCCTAGTCGACCGGCTCGGGCTCTGATGTCTCGACCTGCCAAACGGCCGGCTTCTCGGTGGCGGCGTCCGGTTTCCTGAGCTTGCGCATCTGGTGGGGTTCGCAAACCACCTCGATTCCGCCTTCGATGATCGGCAACACCTTGTAGCTGGTCAGCGCGACGCGCTTTCTGGTATTCAAGTCCAGAGGATTTCGCGTTGCCAGGGCGCCTACAACAACGGCAATCGTCCCGTTCCAGTGGCTGAAGTGGGTCGCATGCTGCATGACTACGAGTTCTCCCTTTGCGAAGGTTTCCATCACTCTCCTCCTTCAGATGCATGGCGGCACCGCCGCCGTGATTGTCCAGGTGCAGCCGCGGAAAAAGAAAAACCCGCGACAGCCGACAGCCGTCGCGGGTTTCTCCGGAATCCGGTTCACCGCTTTAGCTGCATTTGTAACGCGCCCGCAAGCTGTCGATCAAATCGGCGCAGGTTCACTATGCCACCGGAAATTCCTGCCGTCAATATGGAACTTCAAGCCCGCTTCCAGCTCGAGTTGTCGTATAATTTACCTGCGCCGATTTGAAGCAAACCAGCTTGCGGGCGCCCGGTTCGCCGGCCAAACAAATGCAGCTAAAGCGGGAACC
>JAVVDX010000077.1:0-13681 GCA_032251475.1 Wenzhouxiangellaceae bacterium
ATCTCGAGCGCAAGCTCGATCGCGCGCTCCAGGACATGCAGCGCAAGTAAAAAGACGCGTCCCGGCGCCGCGGGACCTTCCCGCGGCGCCTGTCAATTCTCTCCGTCAATCCCCCATCAATTCCCCCGTCAATCCCCTGGGGGGTTCTCCTGCCGGATTCCGGCCGCCACGGCCGGCGGCTGCGTGATCGCGACCGGAATGCTGTCGGCGCGCTCGAAGACCCGCCGGGCGCGTTCGAAATCGACCGTTAACCCCGGTCGCGCCCGGGCCGCGGCGTCCAGACGCTCGCGAAGCTCTTGCCAGTCGCTTTCCGGGCGCGTCTCCGTCTCGCCGTCGCCATTCTCGAGCGGATCGACCTCCAGATAGAGCCGGCCACTGCGCCACCCCAGCCGCATCGGCTGTTCGACGACGCGCACCGGCGTGCCCACCGGCACCTGCCGGATCAGGTTGGCGATGCCTTCCGGGTACAGCCGGATGCAGCCCTGGCTGACGCGCATGCCGACGCCGGCCGGCCGGTGCGTGCCGTGGATCAGGAGGCCGTCGGCCGCGAGGATCAGCGCATGCTTGCCGAGCGGATTTTCCGGACCCGGTGGCACTACCGACGGCAGGATCTCGTTCTTTTCGCGCCGGTACCAGGCGCGCACGCCGGGCGTCGGATACCAGGCGGGATTGTCGACCCGGGCCGTGACCTTCGTTTTGAGCACCGGCGTCGAGCGCTCGAGCAGACCGACGCCGACCGGGTGGGTGCTGACGACCGGCCCGTCGCGGTCGGGCCAGGTGTCGGCGAAGTAGTACAAGCGCCGCTCCGACAGGTTGACGACGATTCCCTCGCGCGGGCCTTCGGGCAGCACGTGCAACTGCGGCACCGTGATCACTTCGCCGGGATAGGACAGCCACGGGTCGAGCCCGGGGTTGGCCAGGCGGATCTCGACGTGGCCGATGTTGTGCATGCGCGCCATCTCGATCAGCGAATCGTCGCCGCGCAGCCGGTCGGAGATCAGCTCGCCGACGACGTCCTCGCCGTCGACCAGCGGCCAGGTCACGGCCCGCCCGTGCTGCGGCCACAGGCCAGCCAGCAGCGCCGCCACGGCGACCGCGGCGACGAACGAAGCGCGCGCGGCCCGGTGCGGGCGCGGGAAAGTCGGTATCAGCACGTCTCGGTGAACTCCTTCATCGGTCAGGCGTATCGAAAATTCGGCGAGGAAAAATCTCGCAATGGAGATGGACAACGAAACCGCGGCGGGGTTTGCCGCCGGCCCCGGATATAATGCCGATCTGTCATTTCCCCAGTGCCCGGACATGGATTTCAACCAGATCAGCCCCGGCGAAAATCCGCCGGACGATTTCAACGTCGTCATCGAAATCCCGACCGACGGCCAGCCGGTCAAGTACGAGGTCGACAAGTCCACCGGCGCGATCATGGTCAACCGGCTGCTGGCCACGTCGATGCGTTACCCATGCAACTACGGCTTCATCCCGAACACGCTCGCCGAGGACGGCGACCCGATCGACGTGATGGTGCTGATCCGGCCCGGCCTGATGCCCGGTTCGATCATCCGCTGCCGACCGATCGGTTATCTCGAGATGACCGACGAGGCTGGCCGCGACAGCAAGATCGCGGCGTTGCCGATCGAGAAGATCAGTCCGCTGCACGAGGATATTCGCGATATCCATGACCTGGCCACGTTCAGCCGGCGCCAGATCCGGCACTTCTTCGCCCACTACAAGGACCTGGAAATCGGCAAGTGGGTCGAGGTGCTCGGCTGGCACGGCCCGGACGAGGCGCGCAGGGAGATCATGGCCGCGATCGAGCGGGCCGGGCACGGCTGAGTGTCATCGAACTATCCGCGCGGCCCACTAGCGTCATCGGTTAGGACCCGATCCGTCGGCATCAAGCAGAAAATCATCCACGGCGTGCCATAACAGCCACTGCCCCGGCTGTTCGTCGAGCACTCGCTGGATCCAGCCGTAAATCGCGCTTCGGTCGCTCGCCTCGAGCGGCGATTCGATAACGAGCCGGCGGGCCCCGCTGCCGGGCTGAACTTCGACCCGGAACGGAACGACCGGGGTGCCGGCTTCGACCGCGGCCTGCAGCCCGCCGGCACGCAGGGGCAGGCGGCAAGCGCCGATCCGGATCTCGACGCGCTCCGGCCCCGGTTCGCCCGGGGTGTCGGCCAGCCACACGGGGTATCCGTCGCCGTCTCTGAGGGCCCGTGCAAGCTTTTGCCAGGCCTGGCCCGTCCGGATGGGCCGCCCGTCGCACAGGCGCCGAACGAGTCGTGCGCGGGCGGTGTAATAGCGGTGCATCACCGGCCGGCCCGGAATGTTCCCGGCGGCCACGTCACGGTAAACGAATCGCGGCGTCAGACCGGAACGTCCGAGATGCCAGAGCCCCAGCAGTCCCGACCCGAAATGCAGCCCAAGCGGCAGAAACCTCTCTTGAGGCCAGCGGCCCGTCACTTCGAGACGGGGAATGCGACCGGTCATCAGCGCATGTGCGTCGCTGGCCTCGACCAGCACCGTCCGGCGCCAGTCCCGCAATAAATCCTGCCAGCATTCCGGGAAGGCGCGCGCAAGCGCACTTGCGGCACGGTCATCGGGAAGCCTGTGCAGCCAGGCGCGCGAGGCCGCCCGTTCGATCAGGCGACGCGAGAACGCCGGCCCCGACCAGGCGGCGGTCAGCGGCAGTATCCACAGCCCCAGCGCGTCGCCGAACTGTCGCCGGGCGAACGCTACTGGCGTGGTCGGGCTCGGCACGGGATCGGGCGGTTTTCACGGGGACGGGACATGGGTATAGTCTAGTTTGTAAGTACCAGCAGGTCGAAATATCAGCGGCACGAGGCGTAATGCCATGCTCCAGTCCTTTCTGACCGTATCGGAGTGCGCGCGCTTGCTGCGCGTGAACGAAGCCGACGTGACGCGGGAAATCCGGGCGGGGCGATTGCGCGCGCTGAACGTGAGCGCGCGTGTGCGCATCCCGCGATCGGCGCTGCGTGATTTTCAGGCCCGCCAGGGCGTACGGCCGGTATTGCCGCCGCGTTTCCGGCGTGCCGTTCCGCTGCCCGTCGTGGCCGTGCTGGTTGCGGCCGGACTGCTTGGCGCGTCGAGCGGGGAGTTTCCGTTTCCGCAATGGCAGCAGGTCGAGATTCCGCCGCAGACCGCGCTTTTCCGCGACGAGGCGGTGGGCGAAGTGCCCGACACCTGGCTGCCGGTGAACGCGCCGCTGGAATTCATGCGATTCAACCAGGCCCCCAACCCGGACGGGACCGCATTCACGCACATGTTGATGAGCCTGCAGCAGCGCAACGACGTGCCGC
Source organism: Wenzhouxiangellaceae bacterium (assembly GCA_032251475.1). Classification (GTDB taxonomy): domain Bacteria; phylum Pseudomonadota; class Gammaproteobacteria; order Xanthomonadales; family Wenzhouxiangellaceae. The sequence goes on from JAVVDX010000077.1 coordinate 3,318, forward strand.
CCGGATCGACGTCGTTCCCGTGGACGCTGTTCGTCAACCTGGACACCAATCACGACAACGGTGACGGTGTCGCGGCGTCGATTCGTGCCGACAATCGCGGCTCCGGCTGGCTGGCGGCCGAACACGTCGATGTACTCGCCTGGGGTGACGGACCGACGATCGGCAGCAACATCGAGACGCTGGACGTGGGCGGGCGGAATCCGTTCCTGGTCGGCATGAACGTGCAGAACAAGGCATTTCGCGGCAACGTCGGCATGCAGATCCAGACCGGACCCCTGCCTGCCGGCCATCCGTTGTGGCAACCCGGGATGGACGGCGGCTGGGAGACCGGTTTTCGGCTCGAGGGCGAAGCGGGCGCCGGATTTTACGGCACCGGCATCGAACTCGGGCCAAGAACGCATGGCCGGCGGGGGATCTGGATACGCGGCAATTACGGCATCGGCATCGATCTCGGGGCCAACAATCTGTCGATGCGGGGCGGCTCGCGAGTTGTATTGTCCCGACAGGATCGCATTTCGATGCGTTTCAACCGCGAGGTGAGCCGCATCGAGTTTCTGCGCGGGAATGACGTGATCGGATTCCTCGATGCGAATCTGCGCGACGTGGATCTGGCCTACTAGTGGGCCACTAGGCCGAACTCTCGGCAGGCCTGGGTCGACGATTCCGGGCCGTGTGCCGAAACTCCAGCCGCACCCAGCCTTCCATGCCGGCCTGCGATTCCATGGTCAGCCGCTCGCGGTACGCTGCGACAACCGATCCGGCCTGCTCCTCGAGGATGCCCGACAGCACCAGCCGCCCGCCCGGGGCAACAAGAGAGGCCAGCCGTGGGGCCAGTTCGACCAGCACGCCGGCGAGGATGTTGGCCAGCACGACATCGGCCGGGGCGGGCTCGGTTTCGTCGGGCAGGGCGGTCTCGATCCGGTCGCCGACACCGTTACGGACGGCATTTTCGCGCGTCGCGGCCAGCGCCTGCGGGTCGTGGTCGATCGCCACAACGCGCGCCGCGCCCTTGAGCGCCGCGGCGACCGCGAGCACGCCCGAGCCGCAGCCGTAGTCGATCACCTGCCTGCCTTGCAGATCCTGCCCGTCCAGCCATTCCCCGTCCAGCCATTCCCCGTCCAGCCATTCAAGGCACAGCGCCGTGGTCGGGTGCGTGCCGGTGCCGAATGCCAGCCCCGGGTCGAGCCGGACGACGATCGGCCAGGCCGGGTCGGGCTCGACGTGCGACGGACAGATCCAGATCGACTCGCCGAAGCGCATCGGCTCGAACCGGTCCATCCAGGCCCGCTCCCAGTCGCGCTCGGGCACTTCGATCAGCCGGGTTTCGGCCGGCGAGTCGACCAGCCCGGCGGCGGTCAGGGCCAGCACAATCTCGACCGGGTCGGCCGTATCGGGCAAGAGCGCCTCGAGCGTGACCTCGTCCCATATCGGTATTTCACCCGGCCCGGGCTCGAGCAGGGGCTGATCGGCCGCGTCCAGCAGCGTGATCGCCAGCGCGCCGTGCTTCCAGAGCAGCGCTTCGGTCGCATCAAGCCGGCCGGCGGCCGGTTGAAGGCGGAGAGTGCGGGGCATGATTTTCGTTGGCTTGATGGCTTGATGGCCCGTTGATACGTTTACTGACACTGCCGGTGACAGTAATTCCTCTTCCCGGCCCCCGAGCCGGGATCCGGCGTCTTCATTCGATTCGGCCAACGCCACTGGGCCCCGGCTCAAGGCCGGGGAGTGAGTGTACTCCAGCCGCCGGGCCCCGGATCAAGGCCGGGCGAGTCCGATCTGGCTCGCCCGGTATTCTTGCAATTTTCGCTCGCCTGCCCAATCTGTACAGGCTGAAACAAACCACAGGACGATTGCGATGACCGACCAGGCGCGCGAGCAGGAACTGAAATTCGACACCGACAACCTCTACCGGGTCGAGGTGTTCACCGACCAGCGCTCGGGCTCGATCCGGCGCATGACGCCGGTCGATGGCAACGGCAACCCGGACCCGTCGCGCCAGGTGCGCTACATCGGCGAGGCTTCGGCGATGACCCCGGCCGGCACGCTGCCGCTGAACTTCGAGCTCGAGGGGTCGAACCTGACCGAAGCCGCGGCCGGATTCGCCGATGGCGCCGAGAGCGCGTTGCACGAGACCGTCGAGGAACTCAAGCGCATGCAGCGTGAGCAGCAGGGCTCGATCATGGTCCCGGGCCAGGGCGGCGGCCCGTCGCCGGCCGGCGGCGGCAATTCGGGCTTCCCGGGCGGCGGAGGCCAGTTCCAGCTCTGAACCCGTAGGAGCCGCGTCCACGCGGCGATGCATTGTTCCGGCGCATCGCGGCCTGGAGGCCGCTCCTACGCGAACCCGGCCCCAACCCGGCCTTAGAGCGACGTCCACGTCGCGATTCTTCGATTCGGTCCATCGCGGCCTGGAGCCCGCTCCTACGCGCTTCCCGATTCCTTGTTGCCTGCGAGCAGTTTCTCCAGGTAGTGGATGTTGGTGCCGCCTTCCTGGAAGCCCGAATCCCTCAACAGGCGCTGGTGCAGCGGGATATTGGTCTTGACCCCGGTCAGCACGATCTCGTTGAGCGCCACGCGCATGCGCGCGATCGCGTGCGCGCGGGTCTCGCCGTGGCAGATCAGCTTGCCGATCATCGAATCGTAGTTCGGCGGGATCGTATACGTGTCATAGATGTGCGAGTCGACCCGCACGCCCGGCCCGCCCGGGGCGTGGAACGCGTCGATCGTGCCGGGCTGCGGGATGAACTTGTCCGGGTCCTCGGCGTTGATCCGGCACTCGACCGCGTGCCCGCGAAGCACGACGTCGTCCTGGCTGAACGGCAGCGGCTCGCCGGCCGCGACCAGAATCTGAGCGGCGATCAGGTCGATGCCGGTGACCATCTCGGTAACCGGGTGCTCGACCTGGATGCGGGTGTTCATCTCGATGAAGTAGAACTCGCCGTCCTGGTACAGGAACTCGAACGTCCCGGCGCCGAGGTAGCCGATACGCTTGCACGCGTCGGTGCAGATGCGGCCGATCTTCTCACGCTGCTCGGGCGTGATGCCCGGGGCCGGCGCCTCCTCGATCACCTTCTGGTGGCGGCGCTGCATCGAACAGTCGCGCTCGCCGAGGTGGACCGCGTTGCCGTGGCTGTCGGCCAATACCTGGATTTCGACGTGGCGCGGGTTCTGCAGGTACTTTTCCATGTACACGGTCGGGTCGCCGAAGCCCGAGCGAGCCTCCTCTCGCGTGAGCTGGATCGACTTGATCAGGTCGAACGGGTTGTGCACCACGCGCATGCCCCGGCCGCCGCCGCCGGCCGCGGCCTTGATCAGCACCGGAAAGCCGATTTCGTCGGCCAGCCGGCGAGTGCGCCGCTCGTCGTCGTCCAGCGGCCCGTTCGAGCCGGGCACGCACGGCACGCCGGCCTGGCGCATCGCGTTGATCGCCGAGACCTTGTCGCCCATCAGCCGGATCGTCTCGGCGCGCGGTCCGATGAACGTGAAGCCCGATTCTTCGACGCGCTCGGCGAAATCGGCGTTTTCGGCCAGAAAGCCGTAGCCGGGGTGCACGGCCTCGGCATCGGTCAGCTCCATCGCCGAGATGATGGCCGGGATGTTCAGGTAGCTGTCGCCGGCCGGGGCGGGTCCGATGCAGACCGATTCGTCGGCCATGCCGACGTGCTTGAGGTTGCGGTCCACGGTCGAGTGCACCGCCACGGTCCGGATGCCCATGGTCTGGCAGGCGCGGAGAACGCGCAGCGCGATTTCGCCGCGGTTGGCGATGACGATCTTCTTGAACGCGGCCATGTCAGGGACGGATCACGAACAGCGGCTGATCGAATTCCACCGGCTGGCCCGTCTCGATCAGGACGGCCGCGACGGTGCCGTCGTATTCGGATTCGATCTGGTTGAACATCTTCATCGCCTCGACCAGGCACAGCACGTCGCCGCGCGCGACCTTCTGGCCCTTCTTGACGAACGGCTCGGAGTCCGGGTTGGGCGCGTCGTAATACGTGCCGACCATCGGCGACCGGACGATCTGCCCCTCCGGCATCTCGTCTTCCGCTTCCCCGGCCGGCTCGGCCGGCCCCGTCTGCGGGGCGGCCTGCTGCGCCGCGGCCGCGGCCGGGGCTTGCGCGGCGACGGGCGCACCGGTCGCCGGCCGGCTCAGCCGGACCGACTCCTCTCCTTCGTGAATTTCGAGCTCGGCGAGGTTCGATTCCTCGAGCAGTTCGATCAGTTTTTTTATTTTCCGCAAATCCATTTGGCTACTCCGAAGCATCCGGGCGCAACAGGCCGATCAGCCCGTCGAGCCCCAACAGGTAGGATCGGCTGCCGAACCCGGCGATGCGGCCGCGGGCCAGGTCGGCGACCAGCGAGCGATGCCGGAACGGCTCGCGTGCATCGGGGTTGGACAGGTGCACTTCGACGAACGGCAGGCTGCTGGCGGCCAGCGCGTCGCGCAGCGCGACCGAGGTGTGCGTGAACGCGGCCGGGTTGATCAGGATGCCGTCGGTACCGTCTTCCATCGCCGCCTGGACCCGCTCGACCAGCGCGTGTTCGGCGTTGGACTGGAAGAACCCGAGTTCGATGTCGTCGCCGGCTGCCCGCGCCCGGGCCTCGAGGCCGGCGTTGATTTCGGCCAGCGTCGTCTTGCCGTAGACGCCGGGCTCGCGCTGCCCGAGCAGGTTCAGATTGGGTCCGTGAAGCACAAGAATGCGCACGGGGCCGGCTCCCTCCTTCGTCGAAGGGCGTCAGTTTGCCTGAGTTGGGCGCAGATTTCCAGACGTTGGCGGCATGTTCGACGAAATTGACGCTCGGGATCCGGGACTCGGGACTCGGGACTCGGGACTCGAGGGCCCACCTGGTCCAGTGCCGGGGTTTTGGGGTCGAAGCCAGCGGAGCGGAACGGTACCAATACCCAAAAGCCCGCACGGTCCCGGAAGCTGCCTCGAGTCCCGAGTCCCGAGTTCCCAGTCCCGGTCTCGAGAAAGTCGAAAGCCTAATCCCGGGCCTCGGCCGCCCCCATCGCCGCCAGCGCCTGATCCAGCATGGCGCGATCGACTTCACCCAGATGCTGCCAGCGAATCCGGCCTTCGGCGTTGACCAGCACCGTGAATGGCAGCATGCCGGCCGAATTGCCGAATCGGCGCTGGGTCTCGCGCACGTCGGCGCTGCCGATCAGGATCGGGTAGTCGATCTCGAGGCCGGCGACGAATTCGCGGACCCGGCCGGGGTCGTCGATTGCGATGCCGACGACGTTGGCCCGGCCTGCATGGGCGTCGTGGAAGGCGTCGAGGACCGGCATCTCGCGCACGCACGGCTTGCACCAGGTGGCCCAGAAATTGACGACCAGCGGCGCGCCGTCGAAATCCGACGCCCGCCACAGCCGGCCGTCAAGGCCGGCGTGCGAGAAATCGGGGCGCCGGTCGCCGACGGCCGAGGCCGCCGGACGCGCGCCCGCGGGCCCGGGATCGGGGCGGGTGAGCCAGGCCAGGCCGGATCCGAGCGCCACGCCCAGCGCCGTGGCCAGTCCGGCCACCAGCACGAACCGGGCGGCGAAGCTCATCGCGCGGCCTGCTCGACCCGCGCGAGGTGGCCGACGAAGTCGTCGGCCGGGACGAACCCGAACAGCCGGAACGCGGGCAATTCCTCGCCGCCGCCGAAGAACAGGTACGCCGGCGGCCCGATCAGCCCGAACTCGGTGAGTACTTGTTGGTGTTCGTCGTTGAAATCGGTCATGTCGATCTTCAGCAGCGTGAACCGACCCATGGTCGCGGCGACCTCAGGATCGGGGAACGTGTATCGCTCCATTTCCTTGCAACTGATGCACCAGTCGGCGTAGAAATCGAGCATCACCGGCCGGTCCGAGGCGGCGACGGCGCGCTCGATCTCGGCCAGGTTGTCGACCTCGGCGAACTCGACGGCCAGGGCAGCCGGCCCGGCAGCGGTGCCGCTGGCGGCAAACGGCGCCAGCGGGCGCAGCCAGTCATTGCCGCCGGCGGCAACGCCGACGAATTGCGCGACGCCGAGCACCAGCAGGATCACGCCGGTCGCCTGCCACAGTTTGCGCCAGCCGCTGACCTCGTCGGGCAGCCGCGTCAGCGCGCCGAGATAGACCCCGCTGGCGACCAGCAGCGCGCCCCACAGCAGCATTGTCACCGCACCCGGCACGATGCGCTCGAGCATCCAGATCGCCAGTGCCAGCAGTCCGACACCGAACACGGCCTTGACCGCTTCCATCCAGGCGCCGGCACGCGGCAGCCACGAGCCCAGGCCGACGCCGATCGCGAGCAGCGGCACGCCCATGCCGATCGACAGCGCGAACAGCACGCTGCCCCCGAGCACGGCGTCGCCGGTCTGCGAAATGAAGATCAGGATTCCGATCAGCGGCGCGGTCACGCATGGGCCGACGATCAGCGCCGACAGAAAGCCCATGATGCCGGCGCCGATCACGCTGCCGCCGGACTGGCGGTTGCTGATCTCGGTCAGTTTCGCCTGCCAGCGCGCCGGCATCTGCAGGTTGTAGAAACCGAACATCGCCAGCGCCAGCGCGACGAACACGGCCGCGAAGATGCTCAGCACCCACGGGTTCTGGAAGAACATCTGCAGGTTGTAGCCGGCCAGCGCGGCAACGACGCCGACGCCGGTGTAGGTCAGCGCCATCGCGAGCACGTAGGCAAGCGACAGCGCAAACGCCTTGCCGCGCGTGATGTGCTCGCCCTCGCCGGCGATGATGCCCGACAGGATCGGAATCATCGGGAACACGCACGGCGTGAACGCCAGGCCGATGCCGAGCAGCACGAACAGCGCCAGCGTCAGCGCCAGCGGCTGCTCTTCGATCAGGCGCGCGAGCCGGTCCTGCTCGCTTTCGGGCGCGACGGACTCGCTCGCCGCACCGGCTCCGCCGTTGCCCGCGGCGCCCAGCGCGCGCCCGGCCGCCGGCAGGTCGACGCGGATCTCGCGCTGCATCGGCGGGTAGCAGATGCCGTCGACCTGGCAGCCCTGGAATTTCACGATCAGCGGCAGTTCGGTCGCCGGGCCCGCCGGACGCGCCAGCGCCACCGGGATCTCGACCTGGCCGAAATAGACGTACGTGTCGCCGAAGTACTCATCGGTGATCGCGCGCGCGGCCGGCAGCTCGGTGCCGGTGATCTCGATGCCTTCGAGCGCGCTTTCGAACGCGATCGTGTCGCGGTAGAGGTAATAGTCAGGGTGGGTCGTGAACCGGGCCAGCAGCTCGCCCGGGCCGAGCGCGATCGTCTCGACCCGAAACGCCTGCTCGGGCGGCAGCGGCTCACCGCGGCCGGTCAATTCCCGGGCGGTGCCGAAGCCCTCGAGGTTCAGGCCGCCCGACGGCTTCGCCGGCGCCGATCGGACCGGTTCGACCGCCGGTTCTGCGGGCTTGCCCGCGGCCACCGGCCGCTCGAGCGAGACCCGCTCGCGCTGCGGCGGATAGCACACGCCGAGATCGGCGCAGCCCTGGAATGCGATGCGCAACTCGATCGGCCCGTCGGCCGGCAGTTTCCGGATCGGCACGACCGCAGCGGCCTTGCCGCGGTAGATCTCGACATCGCCGAAGAACTCGTCGCTGTATGACTTGCCCGGCGCGATCTCCGGCGGACCCAGTTCCAGCCCCTCGGAGAGGGGCTCGAACTTGAACGCGTGGCGGTACATGTAATAGCCGTCGGCGACATCCCAGCGGACCCCGACGGCCTCGCCACCGTCGACCACCGACGCCGACATCGCGAATGCCTCTTCGACCGGCAGCAGATCGTCGGGGTTGATCTGGGCGCCGGCCGGCAATGGCGACAGCGCCGCCAGCCACAGGCCGGCCAGACCGGTCATCCCGGCTCGAAGAAGATTGCACATCAGGTTCATTCCTTATTTTTCTCCGGCCGAGACCCAGTCGCGCAGCCAATCGATGTAGTCACTGTTGCCTTCGACGACCCGGGTCGCGAGCAGTTCCGGGACGTCGTAGCTGTGGCCGGCGAGCAGGCGTTCCTCCAGCGCAGCGAACGCGCCGGCGGTCGTCTTCAGCGTCAGCGGCACTTCGGTATCGGTCTCGATCCGACCCTCCCACGGGTAGACCGAGCGTACCTCGGCGCCGATGCTGGCGCAGGCGGCCAGCCGTGCCTCGACCAGGTCGCGCGCCAGCCGCTCGGCCTCGGTGCGATCGCCGCAGGTGGTGTGGACCAGGATCGGCGTGTCGGGCGTCATGTCTGGATTCGGCATGCAGAAATGGTCATCCTCCCGATGCGCGCGCGCCACCGGTAGCGGCGGTGGCGCGGCGGAGCCCGGGTGCTGTCGTTGGGCGCAAAGGGGACCCGCGCGGCGCGGATCGCATTGCACATTCTAGCCGTTCCGGAAAATTGCGACTTCGCCGCCTGCGCGCTCTTGAAATGGTTCGTCCCGGGCACCATTTGCCGAGACAAGCCGGTTGTCAGGGCCCGGGGCCCGCGCATGCGGGTCAGGACCTGCTCGGCAGCCAAGAACCGATCCGGCCCGGGGAACGCCCCTGGCCGGGCATCCATGATCTTCAACGATGGAAGGGAGAAGTATCAATGAACCTGCGTCCTTTGCATGATCGCGTGATCGTCAAGCGTATCGAAGAGGAACGGACCACGCCGGGCGGGATCGTCATTCCCGACAGCGCGGCTGAAAAGCCGATTCGCGGCGAAGTCGTAGCCATCGGCAACGGCAAGATTCTCGACGACGGCAGCAAGCGCGAACTCGACGTCAAGGTCGGCGACAAGGTGCTGTTCGGCAAGTACTCCGGCACCGAGGTCAAGGTCGACGACGACGAACTTCTGGTGATGCGCGAAGACGACATCATGGCGGTGATCGAATCCTGATCCGCGCCGCTGCAACCGAATCCGAACGAACAGAATCATCCGGAATTTAAAGAGGAATACCAATCATGAGTGCCAAAGAAGTCCGTTTTTCAGAGGACGCCCGCGCGAAGATGCTCAAGGGCGTCGAGACGCTGTCGCGTGCCGTCAGCGTCACGCTGGGGCCCAAGGGCCGCAATGTCGTGCTCGAGAAGAGCTTCGGCTCGCCGACCGTCACCAAGGACGGTGTGTCGGTGGCCAAGGAAATCGAGCTCGAGAACAAGTTCGAGAACATGGGTGCGCAAATGGTCAAGGAAGTCGCCTCGCAGACTTCCGACGCGGCCGGCGACGGCACCACGACCGCCACCGTGCTGGCTCACGCGATGCTGCGCGAGGGCATGAAGGCGGTCACCGCCGGCATGAACCCGATGGATCTCAAGCGCGGCCTCGACAAGACCGTGCGTGCTGCGGTCGAGGAGCTCAAGAAGCTGTCGATTCCGTGCACCGACGACAAGTCCATCGCCCAGGTCGGCACGATCTCGGCCAACGCCGATGAGGAAGTCGGCAAGATCATCGCCGAGGCGATGGGCAAGGTCGGCAAGGAAGGCGTCATCACGGTCGAGGAAGGCCAGTCGCTGGACAACGAACTCGACCTCGTCGAGGGCATGCAGTTCGACCGCGGCTACCTGTCGCCGTACTTCGTCACCGACCAGCAGGCCATGCAGGTCGAGCTCGAAAACCCCTACATCCTGCTGCACGACAAGAAGATCTCCAACGTGCGCGAGCTGCTGCCGATCCTGGAATCGGTCGCCAAGCAGTCCAGAAGCCTGCTGATCGTCGCCGAGGACATCGAGGGCGAGGCGCTGGCCACGCTGGTGGTCAACAACCTGCGCGGCATCGTCAAGGTGGCCGCGGTCAAGGCGCCGGGCTTCGGCGACCGCCGCAAGGCGATGCTCGAGGACATGGCAATCCTGACCGGCGGCCAGGTGATCTCCGAGGAAGTCGGCCTGAGCCTCGAAAAGGCCACGATCGAGCAGCTCGGCTCGGCCAAGAAGATCCAGATCGACAAGGAGCACACCACCATCATCGACGGTGCCGGCGACGCTTCGGCGATCGAGAGCCGGGTCGGCCAGATCCGCGCCCAGATCGAGGACGCGACCTCCGACTACGACCGCGAGAAGCTGCAGGAACGCGTGGCCAAGCTGGCCGGCGGTGTGGCCGTGATCAAGGTCGGGGCCGCGACCGAGGTCGAGATGAAGGAGAAGAAGGCCCGCGTCGAGGACGCGCTGCACGCGACCCGTGCCGCGGTCGAGGAAGGCGTGGTGCCGGGCGGCGGCGTTGCGCTGGTGCGTGCGATGGTCGCGGTCAGCGAGCTCAAGGGCGACAACGAGGAGCAGCACTTCGGCGTCAAGATCGCTTTGCGCGCGATGGAAGAGCCGCTGCGCAAGATCGTCGCCAACGCCGGCGGCGAGCCGTCGGTAATTCTGAACCAGGTCCGCGACGGCGAGGGCAACTACGGCTTCAACGCCGCGACCGGCGAGTTCGTCGACATGATCG
>JAVVDX010000078.1:0-13641 GCA_032251475.1 Wenzhouxiangellaceae bacterium
CCCAGCATCGCCGGCAGGAACACCAGCGTCGCGACCACCATCAACGCCAGGCCCATGGCCAGAATGATGCCGAGGCTGGCCGTGCCGCTGTGCGGCGAGAACGCCAGATTGCCGAAGCCGCCGGCGGTGATCATCGCGCCGACGACGATCGCGCGGGCGGTCGCGGTCTTGAGCACGTTGCCGTCGGGCAGCAGCCCGGCGCGGTGGCGCGAGACCAGGTGAATGCCGTTGTCGACGGCAACCCCGAGCAGCAGCGGCAGCGCGACAACGTTGGCGAAGTTGAGCGGAATGCCGGCGACGACCATCAGCGCAACGGTCAGCAGGCCGCCGAGCACCAGCGGCGCCATGACCTTGGCCGCGGCCAGCGGATCGCGCAGCGTCACCAGCAGCACCGTGACGATGCCGAGCACCGCCCAGACCAGCGCCTGGCGGAACGCCGACGTGATCGCCCGACCGGCCGCGAGCTGGATGACCGGCCCGCCGGTCGCATGGCCCGGGGCCACTCCCATGACCTGTTCGGTGAATTCGCGCTGGCGGTCGAAGTCGAGCACGTCGACGTCCGGGAATACCTGGATCAGCCGGGTGCCCGACGCGCTGTGCCATTGCGCGGTGAACCAGTCCGGAAACCGTTCCCGGGTCACCAGCTCGGCGCCCCGCACGCCGGCGGCGAACCGCCCCAGCGTCGGCGCCAGGCCGGCGGTGAGCGCACGGTTGACGGCGGCGGCGAGCGCCGCCGGGTCGGCGGTCTCGTCGAGCCGCCCGACCAGCCTTGAGAGTTCAGAACGCAGCCGCCGGGCGCCCGGCCCGGCCGTGCCTTCGAGCGCGTCGGCCAGCTCGCGTGCGGCCTCGCTCAGTGCGGCCGGTTCGACCGGTTCGGTCTGCCAGTCGGCCTCGACGATATCCAGCCCGAGCACCCAGGCCAGTTCGTCGATCAGCTCCAGCTTTTCGTCCTGGTCCTCCGGCACCAGGCTTTCCAGCGACACCGCGCGCGCCACGGTCGGCAGCGCTTCGAGTTCGCGGCGCAGCGGCTCGACCGGCCGGTCGGGCTCGACCAGTACCTGGATGTTGCGGTAGCCGCCTTCGCGTTCGGCCAGCAGTTCACGGATCATGACCACCGACTCGGCGTCCGGGTCGCGCACGTTGAGCGGGTCGGCGTCGAAGCGCAGCCCGAGCGTGGCCGGCAGCGCGGCCGCCACGAAAACGCCGCCGGCGACGATGACCAGGCGCCGGTGCGCAAGCGGCCACTCCAGCGTCCGCCGCCAGCCGGCCGTGAAATCCGGCCGGGCCGGCGGCACGCGCGGCTGGACGAGCACCAGCATCGCCGGCAACGCCGTGTAGCTCAGCGCCAGCGTGATCACCATCGCCACGCCGGCGATCAACCCGAGCTGGGCGACGCCGGAAAACGAGGTCGGGACGAATGCGAAGAACCCGAGCGCGGTCGTGACCGCACTGAGCACCAGCGGATGGACCAGGAAGCGGCCGGCGCCGATCGCGGCCCGCGCGGCCGAGGTTTCGCCCGGCGCGTCGTGCATGATGATCTCGCGGTAGCGCAGCAGGTAGTGGACCGCGTAGTTCACGCCCAGGCCGATGTAGAGCACGACGAAGCTGACCGAGATCAGGTTGACCCGGCCGACCGCGAGCGCGGCGAACCCGACCGTCAGCGCCAGCCCCAGCGCCAGGTTGACCAGCGCGATCGCGCTCAGCGCCGGCGAGCGCAGCCCGATGAGCATCACCGCGGTCACCAGCGCCAGCGCCAGCAGGCCGGTCAGCCCGGCCCCGGAGATCACGCTTTCCATCTCCTCGTGCCTCAGCGCGGTCGAGCCGGTGAAATACAGCCGCACCGGGCCGGCGTCCAGCCCGAGTTCGCGCCGCAGTTCGTCCATTGCGTCCATGACCGCGCGCGCGGCCAGTACCCGGGTATGGTCCAGCACCGGCGTGATCTGCAGGATTTCGCGCGCCGAACCCGCAGCCTTGCCGTCGCCCGACGCACCGCCGTCCGCATCCCCCGCCCCGAGCAGACGCTGCCACGACAGCACGACCGGGCGCCCGTCCAGTGTCCCGGAAACGGCCTCGGCCACGCGCGCGTGCACCGCGTCGACGTCGAAGCCGACCTCGGCGGCCCGGTCGCTTTCCTCGATCTGCGCCAGCAGCCCGAACAGCGTCGCGGCGCTGGTCTCGCGCGCCAGCCGGCCGAGCAGCGGCTGGGCCTCGACCAGCCTTTCGCTCAGCGTCTCCAACTCGTCCAGCGAAAGAAACATCAGGCCCTGGCGGGCGAAGAACTCGCTGTCGGGCGCCCATCGTACGCGCTCGACTTGCGGCATCTCCGCGGCGCGCGCCTGCACCCGGCGGGCGGCCAGCGACGCCTGCTCCGGCGTCGGCGCCTCGATCACCGCCAGCAGCGTGCTGTCGAAGTCCGGAAACTCGGCGCGCAGGCGCTCGTCGGCCTGCCGGAACGGCAGGTCCTCGTCGAGCATCGCGATCGGGTCGGAGTCGACGCCGAGCAGCCGGGCGGCGGCGACCAGCGCGGCCGCCGCCAGCACGACGCACACGGCGAGCACCAGCCACGGGTGGCGCGCCACCCGCGTCAGCCAGTCCTCCACGAGATGCGGCTGCGTCGCGCCGTCAGCCACTGCGTTGCTTTTCGGTTGATTCCCGGATGTGTTCGATGACCGCATCGAGCCCGCCGTCGTCGACGATTCGCTGGTACTGGCTGCGCTTGAGCGCCAGATCGCTGACGCCGTCGGTGATGATGTTGACGATTCCCCAGCCGTCGTCGGCCCGCGTCATCAGGTAATCGAACGCGACCTTTCTGCCGCTGCCGGTGGTCAGACGGCGCCGGACCACGACCCGGTCCTCGCCCTGGTGCCGGACCTCGACCGGGTCGAAGCGCTCGCCGCCGTAGTTATCGAACTGGCCGGCGTAGGTGGCCGCGCTCAGGTCCAGGAACGCCTCGACGAAGCGCTCGCGCTGCTCGGGTGCGAATTCGCGCCAGTCGCGGACGAACAGGTAGCGCGCCATGCGCTCGACGGCCATGATGTCGGCGACCAGCGGCCGCAGCCGGTCGAAGCGCGCGTCGAAGTCCAGGTCTTCGGCCTTCATGTTGCCGATCAGCATCTCCTCGAGCTCGGCGACGACCTGCTCGGGCGGCTGCACGCCGGGCTCGCCGCCGGCTTCGGTCGTGGCGAGAACGGGCGCGGCCGGCGCGAGGGCGAAAAGCACGATAAGTGGAAGTCGGGTCAGCGGGATCATGGCGCGGCGGTTCCGATGGAAAGTCCGAACAATAGACCGCAGCCGCGTGCAAACGATCGCAGCGGCGGGGCGCCCGGACCGGGTCATGCAGCCTCCGCGATCGACGCCGGGTCGGCCCGCCGGAGCTGCCGTCCGAGCACCATGTCGGCGCCCTTCTCGGCAATCATGATTACCGGCGCATTGGTGTTGCCGCCGATCAGGGTCGGCATGATCGAAGCGTCGACCACGCGCAGACCGTCGATGCCGTAAACGCGCAGCTCGGGATCGACGACCGCGGCCGGATCGCCTTCCGGGCCCATCCGGCAGGTGCCGACCGGGTGGTAGATCGACTCGGCCTTGTTGCGGATGAACTCGAGCAGTTCCGAGCGGCCGGTGACGTCGTCGCCGGGACCGATCTCGTGGGCGCGAAACGGCCGGAAGGCCGGCTGCGAGAGGATCGCGCGCGCCTGGCGTACGCACTCGAGCATCATCTCCACGTCCTCGGCCGTCGACAGATAGTTGGCATGGATCGCCGGGGCCCGGCGCGGGTCGTCGGAGCGCAGTTCGAGCCGGCCGCGGCTCTCGGGCCTGAGGTTGCACGCGTGCACCGTGTAGCCGTCGCCGGGCAGCTTGTTGCGGCCGTGGTCGTCGAGCAGCGCCGGGACGAAGTGCATCTGGATGTCGGGCCGGTCGCGGGTGGCGCGGCCGGACCGCAGGAAACCGCCGGCCTCGGCGATGTTCGACGTGCCGATGCCTCGGCCGAACAGGAAATAGTTCAGCCCGACCATGATCTCGCTGAGGTTGTCGTAGGTCACCGGCTGCGAGCAGCGCGTCAGGGTGATGACGTCGAGATGGTCCTGAAGGTTGCCGCCGACGCCGGCCAGGTCGTGGGCGACCCGGACGCCGGCCTTCTCGAGACCGGCCGCCGGGCCGATGCCCGAGAGCATCAGCAGCTGCGGCGAATTGATCGCGCCGCCAGCCAGCAGCACCTCGCGACCGGCGTGCACGACCCGCTTCATGCCGAACCGGCGGTATTCGACGCCCGTCGCGCGCCGCCCGTCGAGCAGCACCCGGGTCGTCAGCGCGCCGGTGCGCACGGTCAGGTTGGGCCGGCGCATGACCGGGCGCAGGTAGCCGGCCGCGGTCGAGCAGCGTTTGCCGCCGCGCTGGGTGACGTGGTAGAGCCCGAAGCCGCGCTGAACCGGGCCGTTGAAGTCGACATTGCGGCAGAACTCGGCCTGCTCGGCGGCCTGGATGAACACCCGGCTCAGCTCGTTGACGTGCTGCAGTTCGGAAACGGCCTGGGGCCCGTCCGCGCCGTGGTAGTCGGACCGGCCGCCGGGATGGTCTTCCAGGCGCCGGAAATACGGCAGCACGTCGGCGAAGCCCCAGCCCGGGTTGCCGAGATCGCGCCAGTCGTCGTAGTCGGTGGCGTGGCCGCGCACGTAGCACATCGCGTTGATCGAGCTGGACCCGCCCAGCACCTTGCCGCGCGGCCAGTACAGCCGGCGGTGGTTGAGGTTGGGCTCGGGCTCGGTCTCGTAGTTCCAGTTGATCGACTTCAGGCCGACCAGCCGCGCCAGCCCGGCGGGCATGTGGATGAACGGGTGCCAGTCGCGCGGGCCGGCCTCGAGCAGCAGCACGCGGCAGTCGGGGTCGGCCGACAGCCGGTGGGCGAGTACGCAGCCGGCCGAGCCGGCGCCGACGATGACGTAGTCGAACTGTTCGGACATCGAATTCTCCTGCACCCGGGGTATCACGGGCACCAGCCGGTCTGGAATTTCACGTCCGCGGCCGTATATCTGGCCTCGCGGGCGCCGTGGCTCCACCCCGAAGCACAGCAGGGGGACAAGATACCGCAATCGGCGCCCGCAGGGGCCGAAACGCCCGGCGGCCGGAACGGCCGGTCCGCAGCGATCTCCGGGCACTTACCGGCCCGGATGCGGTCTATTTCTGTTTGACATCCGATTGACGAACAGCCGGTCATCATTACCGTACAGAATCGAGGAACCCTTCCGTGCCACTGACTCGCATGGGCCTGAGCAATCCGGTCGCCGTTGCCGTCGGCTGTATCCTGCTGGTGATCTTCGGCGTGCTCAGCCTGTCGCGCCTGCCGGTGCAGATGACGCCGAACATCGAGCGTCCGACGATCTCGATCTCCACGAGCTGGCGCGCCGCCGCACCGGCCGAGGTCGAATCCGAGATCGTCGAGCCGCAGGAAGACCAGCTCCGCGACGTGCCCGGCCTGAAGCGGATGGAATCCGAGGCCAGCCAGGGCCGCGGATCGATCACGCTCGAATTCGACGTCGGCGCCGACCTGAACCGCGCGCTGATCGAGGTCATCAACCGGCTCAACCAGGTCTCGTCGTATCCGCCGGACGTCGACGAGCCGACCGTGCGCGTCGGCACCGACCAGTTCGGCGACACGATGGCGTGGTTCTCGATCACGCCGGCGGCAGGCAATAACCGTTCGATCATCGAATACCAGGATTTCGTCGAGGACACGATCCGCGAGCGCATCGAGCGCATCCCGGGCGTGGCCTCGGCCAACCCCCGAGGCGGCCGGCCATTCGAGGTGCGGATCGAATTCGACCCGTTCCGGGCCGCGTCGATCGGCGTGGACCTGACCCGGATCGGCCAGCAACTCGGCCAGAACACCGACGTCTCGGCCGGCTTCGAGGAAGTCGGCAAGCGCCAGTACACGCTGCGTTTCGCCGGCCAGTACCAGATTCCCGACCTCGAGAACCTGGTGCTCGACTGGCGCGACGGCCAGCCGGTGTTCCTCGGCGACGTCGCGACGATCCGCCGCGTGATGCGCGATTCGACCGGCGGCATGACCAGCAACACGCGCCGGGCGATCATGATGAACGTCGTCTCCGAGCCCGGCGTCAACGTGCTCGAGGTCATGAACGCGCTCAAGGCCACGGTCGCGGAGCTGCAGCGCACGCATCTCGACTCCGCCGGCCTGGTGATGGCCCAGACCTCCGACGACACCATCTACATCAAGCAGTCGGTGGCCATGGTCGTGACCAACCTGCTGATCGGCATGCTGCTGGCCGTCGGCGTGCTGTGGTGGTTCTTCCGCCGCTACCGCGCCACGATGATGGTCGCGCTGGCGATCCCGCTGTGTCTGTGTTTCGCGTTTCTCGTGCTCGACGGACTCGGCCGCTCGCTCAACGTGATCTCGCTGGCAGGACTCGCGTTCGCGACCGGCATGGTGCTGGACGCGGCCATCGTCGTGCTCGAAAACATCGTCCGCCAGCGCGAGCAGGGGCGCAGCGCGATGGAATCGGCCGACCGCGGCGCCAGCCAGGTCTGGGGCGCGCTGGTCGCCTCGACCGCGACCACGGTCGCGATCTTCCTGCCGGTGCTGTTCTTGAAGGACGAGGCCGGCCAGTTGTTCGCCGACCTCGCGGTCGTGATCTCGGCGGCGATCGTCTGCTCGCTGCTGGTCGCGACCATCGTGCTGCCTGCGGCCAGCTACCGGCTGCTGGGCGAGAAGGCGATGAACGACCGTCACCAGCACTGGTGGCGCAATGCCGCCGATTACGTCATGAAGCTGACCGACACCCGCGAGCGCCGGATCGCGTGGATCGCCGGGCTGATCCTGGTGCCGCTGTCGATCGGCTACTTCCTGCTGCCGCCGGCCGACTACCTGCCCGAGGGCAAGCGCAACTTCATTTCGGCGTTCGTCCAGACCCCGCCCGGCATGGGTCCGGAGACGGCCGAGACCGAGATGATCGACGTGATCAACGCGCGCATCGAGCCGTACCTGACCGGCGAGAAGGAACCGAAGATCGCCAATTCGTTCCTGGGGTTCTTCGGCAGCGGCGCGTTCCTGGGGCTGCGCGCCGAGGATCCGGCGCGTTCCGGGGAACTGATTGACGTGATGAACAACGAGATCCTGGTCGGGTTTCCGGACACGTTCGGCCGCGCCACGCGGCGGGCGATCTTCGGCGGGCGCGGCGGGCGCCGGATCGACGTCGACCTGCAGGCCGGCCAGTTCGAACAACTGCTCGAGGCCGGCCAGGTCGGCTTCGCCGAAATCTCGCGCGTGATGCCCGAGGCCAACGTCCGGCCCGAACCCGGGCTGGAAATGGCCGAGCCTGAACTCCGGCTGATCCCGGACGACCGCCGCATCGCCGAGCTCGGCTGGACCCGCGGCCAGATCGCGACGCTGATCCGCGCGATGGGCAACGGCGCGTTCCTGGGCGAGTACTTCGACGGCGACAAGCGCCTCGACGTGATCCTGCGGGGCGAGCGCTGGGCCACCCCCGAGGAACTGATGGCGATGCCGCTGGCCGCGCCGAACGGCGAGATCGTCACGCTGGGCGAACTGGTCCGGCTCGAGCGCACCGCCGGGCCGAACGAGATCCGGCGCGTCGACCGGCGCCGGACGCTGACGCTGCAGGTCACGCCGCCGTCCGGCATGCCGATGGAAACCGCGCTGGAGCTGCTGCAGGCCGAAGTCGAGCCGCTGATCCGCGAGGCGCTGCCGGCCGACGGCGTCATCACCTACCGCGGTACCGCCGAGGCGCTCGGCGAGACGCTCCGAAACATGTCGGGCAGCTTCGTGCTCGCGATCGTCATCCTGTACCTGCTGATCTCGGCACTGTTCCGGTCGTTCAAGGATTCGCTGCTGGTCGTGCTGACGCTGCCGATGGCGACCGTCGGCGGCGTGCTCGGGCTCGACCTGGTCGACGCGCTTTACGGCCAGCCGATGGACATGCTGACGATGATCGGCTTCGTGATCCTGCTCGGGCTGGTGGTCAACAACGCCATCCTGCTGGTCTACCGCGCCCGCGACGCCGAACGCGAGGGCGTCGACCGCAGGGAAGCCGTGCACCAGGCCGTCAGCCTGCGGCTGCGCCCGATCCTGATGAGCACGTTCACCAGCCTGTTCGGCATGCTGCCGCTGCTTCTGATGCCGGGCGCCGGCACCGAGCTGTACCGCGGGCTGGCCGCGGTCATCGTCGGCGGCATGGCAATCAGTACTTTATTCACATTGATTCTTCTTCCCAGCCTGCTGAGAATGAACGAGGAAAAGAGTCGCCGGCCGCAGGAAGACGCGCTGCCGGCCCGGGGACAATACGCATGAGAAAGCTTCTGATCGCAATACTCGCCGGCGCAGGCGCCATCGCTGCGGCGCAGGCCCAGTCCGGCGGCGGGGCCGCACCGGTCGAGATCGACCAGGCCCGGATCATCGCGATGGCACCGACGATGCAGGTCGCCGGCACCGTGCTGTCGCGCTCGGACGCCGAGCTTTCGGCCGAGGTCGACGGCCGCGTCATCGACATCGCCGAGGTCGGCGAGCGCTTTTCGGCCGGCGACGTGCTGGCCCGGATCGAGGATACCGCGCTGCGCCTTCGCGCCGAAGAGCTCGCCGCCGAGATCGCGCGCGCCGAGGCGCAGCTCGAGTTCCTCGAGGCCGAGCTGACCCGCTACCAGAGCCTGGCCGAGAGCAGACTGGCCTCCAAGACCCAGATCGACCAGACCCGCTCGAACCGCGACGTCGCGCAGAGCGACCTGACGGTCGCGCGCAGCCGGCTCGAACAGGTCCAGGACCAGATCGGGCGCACCCGGATCCGCGCGCCGTTCGACGGCGTCGTCGCCCAACGGCTGGTGCAGGCCGGCGAGCGCGTCTCGGTCGGCACCCAGGTCATGCGCATCTACGACCCGAACCACCTCGAGGTCGTCGCGCGCGCCCCGCTTACCTACTACCGCTACCTGCAGCCGGGCGACGAGCTGGCCGTGCGCGTCGGCGAGGAAATCTACGCCGCGCCGCTGCGCACGCTGGTCAGCCAGGGCAGCGAAGCGGTCCACGTGTTCGAACTGCGCCTGGATCTCGAGCAGCGCCTGCCGGTCGGCCAGACCGTTCGCGTGACCATCCCGACCGCCGACGTGCGGGAAGTTCTTGCGGTGCCGCGCGACGCGCTCGTGCTCCGGGGCGACGGCGCCTCGGTCTACGTCGTCGACGAGCAGAACACGGCCCGCCAGGTCCGCGTCGCCGTCGGCATCGGTTCGGACAACCTGATCGAGGTCAAGGGCCCAATCCAGCCCGGCGACCGCGTCGTCATCCGTGGCAACGAACGCCTCCGGGCCGGCCAGGAAGTCGAGATCCTCGGCAATCGGAACACGGCGGATTCGGCCTGATCTTTTTACGGACCGACCCGGCGCGGCCGACGGAAGCAATCGGGCGCTGATCCGGTCGATTGCTACAATCCGACGATCTGATCCGGGGCACTCTCGATGGTCCGCAACTGGTTTTACGGTATTTCGGCCGCGGTGTTTGGGCTGGTCGGTCTCGTCTGGCTGGTCTGGCCGCCGGTTCTCTGGAGCCTGGTGGTGCTCGGGCCGCTGTTCCTGGCCGGCCTGCGCGACGCGCTGCAGACGAAGCACACGGTGCTGCGCAACTTTCCGCTGATCGGTCACGGCCGCTACCTGGTCGAGAATATCAGGCCGGAAATCCAGCAGTACCTGATCGAGTCCAACCTCGACGCCTACCCGGTCGAGCGCGAGTTCCGGGCGCTGGTCTACCAGCGCGCCAAGAACCAGCTCGAGACCCGGCCGTTCGGCACCCAGCGCGACGTCTATCGGCTCGGCTACGAGTGGGCCTGCCATTCGCTGGCACCGGTCGAACAGCTCCACGACGACCCCCGTGTCGAGTTCGGCGGCCCGGACTGTTCGAAGCCGTATTCGGCCGCGCATCTGAACGTTTCGGCGATGAGCTTCGGCGCACTGTCGAAGAACGCCATCCTGGCCCTCAACGGCGGCGCGAAGAAGGGCGGATTCGCGCACAACACCGGCGAGGGCGGCATCTCGCGCTATCACCGCGAGCCCGGCGGCGACCTGATCTGGCAGATCGGTACCGGCTACTTCGGCTGCCGCGCGCGCGATGGCGGCTTCGATGCCGAACAGTTTCGCGAACGCGCCGGTCACGACGCCGTCAGGATGATCGAGATCAAGCTGTCGCAGGGCGCCAAGCCGGGCCACGGCGGGATTCTTCCGGCGGTCAAGGTCTCGCCGGAGATCGCCGAGGCGCGCGGCCTGGAACCGTGGCAGACGGCGCTGTCGCCGCCGTGGCACAGCGCGTTCTCGACCCCGGCCGGCCTGATCGAGTTCGTCGCCCGGCTGCGCGACCTGTCCGGCGGCAAGCCGGTCGGGATCAAGTTCTGCGTCGGGCGCCGGACCGACTTCCTCGCGATCTGCAAGGCGGTGCTCGAGGTCGGCACGGCACCGGATTTCGTCACCGTCGACGGCGGCGAGGGCGGCACCGGCGCCGCGCCGCTGGAGTTCTCGAATTCGCTCGGCATGCCCGGGCGCGACGGGCTGGTGTTCGTGCACAACGCGCTGACCGGCGCCGGTCTGCGCGACAAGGTGCGCGTGATCTACAGCGGCAAGGTGTTCAGCGCATTTCACATGATCCGCGCACTGGCGCTGGGCGCCGACGCGTGCAACTCGGCGCGCGCGATGATGTTCGCGCTCGGCTGCATCCAGGCGCTGAGGTGCAACACCAACCTCTGCCCGACCGGGATCACGACCCAGAACCCGGCGCTGGTCAAGGGCCTTCACGTGCCGGGCAAGACCGAGCGGGTCTACCAGTTCCACCGCGCGACCATCCACGCGTTCCTCGAGATGCTCGCGGCCATGGGCCTGAAGCACCCGTCCGAGATCGGCCCGGAATACGTCTACCGCCGCATCGATGACCTGCACGTGCGCAGCATGGCCGAGATCTACCAGTTCCTGCAGCCCGGCCAGCTCGTCGGCGACGACATGCCGGCGTGCGCGATGTGCCGGGAATGGAACGCGGCCTGCGCCGACGACTGGAGCTTCCAGCCCGAGAGCGGCGAGGCGCTGCGTCAGGGCTGACCGGATTCAGTTACGATTCAGCGCGGGGTGCGCATGCTGTGTACCCTCGGACTTCCGGCTTGCGAAATTCCGACCGCCCGCGTCCGGACCGGTTTCGAACCAGAACCAGAGGAGCCAGATAACCATGCAATCGAAATCCGTTTTTCCCCGCGCCACCCCCGGCGCCACGACGGTCGCGATGGCCGCGATCGCTGCCCTGGCACTGGCGACGGCCTGCACGACCACCGACCCGTGGACCGGCGAGACGCGCACGACCCGGACCACCCAGGGCGCCGCGATCGGCGCCGGTATCGGCGCGGTGATCGGTGCCATCACCGGCGGCGACCGGCTCAAGCGCGCTGCGATCGGCGCCGGCGCCGGGGCGCTGTCGGGCGCCGCGGTGGGCGCCTACATGGACCGCCAGGAGGCGCGCCTGCGCGAGCAGTTGCGCGGCACCGGCGTCAGCGTCACGCGCCGCGGCGATGACGTCATCCTGAACATGCCGGGCAACATCACGTTCGACTTGGACAGCGCCGAACTGCGCCCCGGGTTTCACGACGTGCTGAACTCGGTCGCGCTGGTCGCCAACGAGTTCGACAAGACCGTGCTGATCATCGACGGCCACACCGACTCGACCGGCTCGGACGCCTACAACCTGCAACTGTCCGAGCGCCGCGCCGCGTCGGTCGAGCGCTACCTGGTCGCGCAGGGCGTCGCGCCGGTGCGCATGGCCTCGTACGGCTACGGCGAGCAGTACCCGATCGCGAGCAACGAGACCGATGCCGGCCGCGCGCAGAACCGGCGCGTGGAACTGACGCTGTCGCCGATTACGCAATAGGCGCGACGGAACCGGCACGCCATTCGCCCAGGCCGATTCGGCCAGCCCGGTTCGGCCAGCCCGGTTCGGCCAGGCCCGGTTCGGCCAGGCCCGGTTCTGCCAGGCCGGTTCAGCCAGGCCGGTTCACCAAGCGGTGACGGGGCCGCGGTAGCATTCGCCGCGTGAATCTAGTCATCGCATTTCTCGCCTGCCAGGCGGTCGTGCTCGCGCTCTGGCTCCGGCAGCGCCGCACCCGCCGCGCCGACTGGGTCGACGTCGCCTGGGCCGCGCTGATCGGGCTGCAGGCGGCGTTCTATGCCGTCGTCGGCGATGGCAGCCCGGAAAAGCGCGTGCTGGCTGTCCTGATCGCCGGCACCTGGTCGTTCCGGCTGACCCGCCACCTGTGGGCGCGCCTCGGCGGCCACGACACGGAAGACGGCCGCTACCAGGCCATGCGCGAGCACTGGGGTGCGCGCGCCGACGTCAGCTTCTTCTGGTTCTTCGTCGCCCAGGGGCTGGTCGCGTGGCTGTTCGCGCTGCCGGCCCGGGTCGTCGCCCAGGACCCGTCGGCGGCGCTGGACGCCTGGGTCGTCGCCGGCGTGGCGTTCTGGCTCGTCTCGCTGGCCGGCGAGGACATCGCCGACCAGCAGCTCGCGCGATTCCGGGCCGACCCCGCCAATCGCGGCAAGGTCTGCAACGTCGGCCTGTGGCGCTACTCGCGCCACCCGAACTACTTCTTCGAGTGGCTGCACTGGTTTTCGTACCCGCTGGTCGCGATCGGCGCCCCGAACCAGTGGATCGCCTGGCTCGGCCCGGTCGTGATGCTCGCCTTCCTCTACCGGGTCACCGGCATCCCGTACACCGAGCGCCAGGCGCTGAAATCCCGCGGAGAGGCCTACCGCGAATACCAGCGCACGACCTCGGCGTTCATTCCGCTGCCGCAGCGCAGGGACGGCTGACAGCGCATACTTTCCGCATCAGGGGGTCATCCGCTTCTCACAGGTCCAGGGCGAAGGTCACGGCGTGACTAACCTCCTTCATGCGGTCGGCTGGAAGGCGGGTCACCAGTTTGCCCAGTCTGGCTTTACTCACCGTCTGCAAGTGATCGCAATTGACTGCACAGTGTCTCGGCACGCCGTCTTCCGGGCCCAGGCGCACGTCGGACGGAATATCGCGAATGGTTGTGGTCATCGGGGCGATTGTGACCTCACCCAGATAGTCCAGCGCCGAATCCCGGGTGAGTACCAGCACCGGACGCTTTTTATCCGGTCTTCCAAAACGATACCAGCGGACTTCGCCCCGCCTCATGCATCACCCCAATCCTGCTCCTGCTCCCACACGGAGAACTCCTGGTCGGCAACCGGATTACGGGCATATCCCTCGCGATGGCGCCGTTCCTGCTCCTCGATTCGAACCTGCGCCAGCGCCCGGTAAAGCGCCTCGCGGGTGAAAGCCGAACGGTTGGTACCGAGCTTTTGAACCACTTCGTCGACGGCTCCGACCAATTCGTCATCCAGCGTCATTTGCACCGTTTTCATGGTCAATCCTGAATAGTGATATTTATCGCTATAATAATCCACATCATGGGACTGGTCAAGCGATCAAACTTCCAGACTTCCTGTGACACCCAACCCAAGCGCTCCTGAAGGGTCAGACGGCCGCAGCGAGAAGGCCCTTGGCACGCTTTCCCGTTTTGTGGATGATGAGATGGACGCCTCCATCAATCGCGACGGCGTCGTAATGCGCCA
>JAVVDX010000079.1:0-13482 GCA_032251475.1 Wenzhouxiangellaceae bacterium
TTAATAGTGTCGCTTCCAATGCCGCCGCGGGTCCGGGCAGCTTCGAATTACCCGGACAGGGGGTTGCACCGGAACTGACCGCAATGCCGGCGGTGCTCGAAATCGACTCCAACGACCCGATGGCGCCGGCCCTTGTGCGCGCTGACCGCGTGAATTATACTTTTCTTCGACTGGTAATTCATTTGCTGCAGAGTTGTCATCATGCGAAGCACGATCACCGAACGGGGGCAGACTGTCATTCCAGCGGCAATTCGCCGCCAGCTCGGGCTTTCCCCGGCCGACCGCCTGGAATGGGTCGTTACCAGCGAAGGCATCCGGGTCATTCCGGTCAAGGCCGACCCGGTTGATGCGCTACGCGGACGAGGCCGTGGCGGCGGCGCCGAGCGTTTGATCGACGAACGACGCGCGGATGCGGCGCGGGAATGAAGCGTTTCCTGCTCGATACCTCGGCGCTTCTGACCTTGAGAGACGACGAACCCGGCGCCGACCGGGTCGCGGCGCTGCTGCGAGACCCGGATGCGAGTTGCTTCGCCTGCTTCATGACGCGCATGGAGGTGCTCTATCGCGTCTGGAAAGACGAGGATGAACTGGCCGGCAAACTGGCCCTCCAGCAGTGCCTTGCACTCCCGCTAGCCTGGGTCGAGCTGTCGGATGAACTGCTGCGGAGGGCCGCTGAGATCAAGGCCGGAAACACGCTTTCGCTGGCCGACGCCTGGATCGCCGCCGCGGCGATCGAACAGGATGCCGTCCTGGTCCACAAGGATCCGGAATTCAAGGCACTGGCGCTGGAACAGGAAGTCTTGCCGTTCAAGAAATAAACGGTCGGTGCGGATGATACGCAGCGCATCTTCGACCAGCGCCCACCGCGCCAGCGGCGGGCCCAGTCGGCGGCCGCGCGCAACTCGTCTTCGCTATCGGCGAATTCGACGAGGCGTTGCGGGGATTCGGCGTTTTGGTCCGTGGCGGCGTGGTTGATGCGGGTGCCGGCCGCTTCGACGGCCTCGAGTATGGCCCGCTGCAATGGCGCCATCGGCAGCTCGAACCCGGTTAGCCGGATTGCCGGATTGCCGGAAAGCCGGAAATCCGGCATAATGCCGGCATGGAAACCGTCAAAATCGGCAAAAAAGGCCAGGTCACCATCCCGCGCCGTGTCCTGGAGGAAGCGGGCCTGCCGGCCGAATCACAGGTGATCGTCGAATCGGAGGCCGACGGCAGCATCCGTCTGCGGCCGGCCGCGGTGTATCCAATCGAACTCTACAGCGACGAGCGCATCGCTGAGTTCGAACGCGAAAACCGGTTGCCGGATTCAGTCAGAGAACGCGTCGGACAAGCCGTGAAAAGCCGGGCAAGGAAAAAGTAGCCCGGCGGCATGCGGGTTTTTCTGGATGCCAACATCCTCTTTTCAGCGGCCTGGAAGGAGGGCGCGGACGCCTCGCTGTTGTTCGAACTGGCGGCAGCGGGGTTTTGTGAATTGACAACTTCCCACCTCGCCGTGGAAGAAGCCCGCCGGAATATCGCGCGCAAGCGCCCTGTACGACGGCCGGCGCTGGAGCAATTCGCGGGGCGGGCGCTGATCGGCAGGGAGCCCGGCGAATCGCACCTCGCAGTGGCGCGAGCGCAAGAATTGCCGGACAAGGACATCCCGATTCTGGCGGCAGCCATTGCACAGGGGGCGGACCTGCTGGTCACGGGCGACCGGCGGGATTTCGGACACCTGTACGGCTCCGGCAGCGATGGAGTCGAAGTCATCAATCTGTCCGGGGCGATCGAAAGGATACTGGCCGCATTGGCCTAACCTCATCGCTGCAGTTGCCAACTGATCCGTCAGCCCGGCTATACGAAACAGTCGGTCCGCATCGAGGACGCAATGTATTCAAGCTCCAGACCTTGCCGGACAGCGGTTGGGAGGATGGGCCAAGCGACGCCCCCAGGCCATGCATCCGCGGCGTTTCGCTCGGACGCAATTCCTCACCGCAGCCGGGGCTACGCTTCCGGCCTGCTCGTGCCGGGATAGGCTAACGCCGGCAAACCGGAGGTGTCGGGTTGTTCGCTTGGCTACGACAGCGCAGAATGGGGCGAAATGCGGCCCACTGCGGGCGGCAACAGGGGTCAAACCCAGGCTTGGTGCGACACCGGATACCGCTGAAAATCAGCAAATAGGGCGCTTGGACTTCCTATACTTCGCGGACCGCATGGCCACCCAGCATTGTCCGTGCCCTTCGATCAAGGGCACGGTGCGCAAGGACCCGGTGGCAGAGATCGTCCACCGAATTCGTTTATCCGTCTAAGAGCACCAATAACGACGAAGTGCAATGCCGCACCCCGGCGCGGGTGCCTGGGTGGCGGTGGGCGCAGTATCCGCGTTAGTATCAGGCTGAAGTCCGCCGCAGCCGGGATCGAGCACCCCCGGAGGCTGTATGCGAAATCGTTTTCCCCATGGGGCATCGGGGGATTCCTGTACCTGCTTCCCGCCCTGGCAATGGCGGGCGCCGGATCCCCTCGGCCCGAAGTCGCGACCGATCCGCCGGCGGCGGACCGGCAAGCCGAACGGCTGGTGTTCAACACCTTCAAGCCCGCGAACCGCGACATCTACCATTTCGCCGAACCGGGCGCGCAGGCGCGGCGACTGACCGACTACCCCGGCCTGGACTATGCGCCGGCGTTGTCGCCGGACGGGCGATGGGTGGTTTTCACCTCCGAGCGCAACGGCTCGCCGGATCTTTTCGCCCTGGAGCTGGAAGGCGACGATCCGCCGCGCCTGCTGATCGACAGCGACGTCATGGAGGACCAGGCCGCGTTCTCGCCGGATGGGAAGACCCTGTTCTTCGTCAGCACGCGGGCCGGCAACGCCGATATCCATTCGATCGCGTTTCGGCCGGATCAGACGCAGCGTATCGAGGACGCGGTCAATCTCACCGATCACCCGGCGGGCGATTTCCGACCCGCCGTTTCGCCCGACGGGCGGCGCGTCGCTTTTTCGAGCGATCGCGACAAGCGCCCGTTCCACATCATGAATGGCGGCGATATCCATGTCATGGAGCTGGATGGTGCCAACCCGCGCCGCGTTACCCGGACGGGACCCGGCGAGTGGGCCGGATCCCCGGCCTGGTCACGAGACGGGAAGACGCTGTATTTCTACCGCCGAGGGTTGGACCGGGAAGAGAGCATGCGCCGGCGAAGGGCGGTTTTCGACTTCGGCCTGTCGGCGGTGGCCGCTGCCGTCAACGCTGGTGACTTCGATGGCAAGCGGGCTTTCGGCCGCGTCGAACCGTTCCAGCTTCAGCAGCAGCGTGCCGACGTCTTCGTCCACCTGGCGGAAGGATTGGGTGAAGCGAACCTTGCCGCCGTTGATGTTGTCGGCCCAGATCGCGTCGACGTCGGCGGCCTGCCAGGAATCGTCAATATCGCGCAGACGGAAGCCGACCAGCATGAAATTGCCGGTTGCCGGGTCGTATTCGACGATATCGTCGTCGGCTGCATGTACCGGGCCGCTGCTGCCGGGAAGAGCCAGGTCGATATCGAAGCTCATCAGCACGTTGCCGGTACTGAGAAGACGTACCGCATCGAGGTTGGCGTTCTCCGGAACGGCCGAACCATCGAACACCGACGAAAAACCGCTGCCGTTGAACCGGAAGACATCGGCCGGCCGGGCCTGCAGCGGTCCGGGCAGCGTGAACGTTCGATCAAATGACAGAAGCAGATCGCCGCTGGCCGGGTCGCGCGTCACGGCGTCGACGCTGACATCCGCGGGAATGCCGTTGTCGCCGCCGACGAACGCGAAGACCAGCCCCGTGCCCT
The DNA here is from genome assembly GCA_032251475.1 of Wenzhouxiangellaceae bacterium. GTDB lineage: Bacteria > Pseudomonadota > Gammaproteobacteria > Xanthomonadales > Wenzhouxiangellaceae. The sequence goes on from JAVVDX010000079.1 coordinate 3,799, forward strand.
CCTCCTCGACGACGTCGCGGGGACGGACATCCATGCCGGCCAGCGTGGTTGACGTATCGACCGAAAACATCGCCGCTCCCTGGTCGAATCCCAAGGCATCGAGATTCAGCGAAGCGTCGTCGGTCGACAGCTCGGCCAATATGGTGGCATCGCCGCTTTCCGGGTCAAACTCGAAAATGGCCTGGTCGCTGCCGGTGACAATCGTGCCGTCGCTGGCCATGAGCTGTGCATGAATGTCGCTGGACAGGAAAACCTGCTCCAGCGCGGTTTGAGCCAGGCCGGGGGTACTCGTTGCGATCAGGCCGATCGAAAAGAGCAAAACCCGATAGCTTGAGAATGAGGTCCCGGTTTTCATTTGCCCGGTTTTCAATTGCAATTGCATGGCGTCGACAGCGTCAATCGCAGTCGGCCGGATCGTCGCACAAGTTGGGCAAGATGGCGACGCAGTTGCTGCCGAATTCGTTTGCTGTCATCGCGCTGTTGCTGCATACAAGGCCGGTCATTCCGAACTCGGCATTGGAAATAGCGTGGCTGTCCATGACAGTGGCAGCACCGCCGCTTACGATGCCGCTGGCTCCGTTCAGCGTGGCTGATACGCCTCGTGCCAGAGCCCCTGAGCCACTCAACAGAAGGCCATCTCCGGCATTTTCGGAAACTGTCAAATCCGTGATTCTTGCTCCCCTTCCGTTGGCGACAACGCCCGCTGACCCCATTCCTCGCACGACGCCATTGCGGATCGTTACGTTCGTCTGGCCTCCGGCATCGATGCCTATTCCAATACCTGATTGGTTGCAATTGGTCGGACGATCATCGGTACAGGAAACCGGACCCGAAATCGTGAACCCGTTGAGATCCAGCGTGACATCGTCGGTCTGGATCAGGATCGCGGTCGTGTTGACGTTGACCGAGAGATCGGAGGTCAGGATGTAGCTTCCGGGCTCGGTGATCTGAATCGGTGCGCCCGAAGCATCGCCGGGGAAGCAGCCGGCGCTGCGGCAGGCGACATTGATTTCCAATACCCCGCCGCCGGCATGGATGGAACCGGCAACGAGAATAAGGAACGGTCCGAAAAGCTTCCGTCGCATCATGTCATACCTCGCTTTTTGCTAGAGGAACGGATTGCATTCCATGCGGTGGAGCGATTGCAACCCCTCTACCCTTCGCACACGAAGAATCGTCGCGAACTCTGCCACCGGATTTCAGATTAAAGTTCCGTACCCGGCGGCAATCGCCCGGTGGACAGCAGCAGGGCAGGGTCCGCTCAGGGGACTGGCATCATGGGGCGGAAAGGTGTTGCCGGACACCGTGCAACTCGGCTATCAGGGGATGGCCGTCGCTCAGGGCTAGCGGGTCAAGCCGCGCTCGGGCCGATTCGATCAGCACGCGCGCCTCGGCCGGCTGTCCGGTCAATGCCAGAAGCCTTGCCCGGACCAGTTCGAGTCCCGCGGTCTCGATGGCCCGCCCGGGCGCGCGGGCGTGTTCTTCGATCACGGCCGGCGGCACCAGCGCCGGGTCCGGATCGCCTTCCGGGTCGGCCAGAGAGCATTCGGCTCTGGCCCGCGCCAGTTCGGGGGACGAGGCCGGGTCGAGCTGACCGTCCACGGCGGCCAGCAGGCTCCTGGCTGCCTGGATCATGCCGCCGCGGCAATGCAGTTCGGCGAGCATCGCCCGGGCCCCGGCAATACGTTGCGGCGGGTGATGGCGGTCGCCGTGTTCCATGCGCTCGATCGCGCGCTGCATATTTTCGGCCGCCGCCTCGATGCGACCGGCGGCGGCGAGCGCAATTGCCGTGCGGTAGTGGATCAGGTAGTCGTCGTCGATGCTCTCCAGGCCCTTGACACGCGCCCACTCCCGCGCACCTTCGCGGTACATCTCCAGCGCCGGCTCCAGGCGACCCTGAAGGCGATGAATCTCGCCGGTGGTCAGCAGCGCCGAGGCGCGTACCGGGTTCGGGGCGTCGATTTCGGCGAGATACTCCAGCGTCTGCTGCAGGCGGTTCCGGGCGCGTTCGAATTCGCCCAGCTCGACCAGCGTGTAGGCGATGTTGTATTCGGTCGTCGCCAGTTGATTCGGTATCGTGTCGTCGCGCGCGCGTTTCAGGCGCAGGACTTCCTCGAACTGTTCGAGTGCGGCGTGAAAATCCTTCTCCATGCCCGAGATCACGGCCAGGTCCTGCGCCAGCGAAAGACGCAGGAGGGCGGCATCATCGCGGCCTTCAGTAAGTGCGTAGACGTCCTCGAACCGCTCCCGGGCGTCGGCCAGCGTCCCGATGCGCCGTTCGGCCTGGGCCCGCAGGCGCATGATCTCGAGAAGCTCCAGCGAGCCGGGCCGGTGGGCGCGGAGCAGTTCGATGGCCTCGTCGGCGGCATCGGCGACCTTGTCGGCCTGGTCGCGGACCATGGCGATGTCGGCGCGCAGCAGCGCCTGGTCGACGAGGATCCGGGGGTTGTCGATTCCGTGCTCGTCGAGCAGTTCGCCGGCGTCACGCAGCAGCGCCTCGGCGCGGTCGGGCTCGAGGTGGTGCAGGATGACGTTGCCGAGCGCCAGCAGCAGGCTGGCGCGAACTTCCGGCGGTCCGGTCGCCGGGTCGCGGGCGCGCTCGATGCCCGTTTCGACGACCTGCCGGGTCGTCGGCATTTCGTCCTCGGGCACGCGCGGGATATCGGCCTGGAACAGCTCGACCAGGAATTCGTTGATCGCGTCGGCGCGTGCCAATGCCGCTTCGGCCCGAGCCCGGGCGTCGTCGGCGACCAGCGCGTTCTCTCGGGCCTGTGCGGCGGCCAGCTCGGCCCGGTGCCCCTGCCACAAGGCCGCACCGGTGCCCCCGACCAGCGCGATGACCAGCGCCAGGCCCCAGGCAGCAGTCGCGCGGTGGCGTCGGAACCACTTGCCGGCGCGGTAAAGATTGCCGCCCGGGTAGGCTTCGACCGGCCGCTGCCCGAGCCAATTGTCCAGGTCGGCACCGAGGGCACTTGCGGTCTCGTAGCGCTGCTCGGGGTCTTCGGCCAGCGCCCGGCTGCAGATCGCGTCAAGGTCGCCGCGCAGCCGCGACGCCGGAAATTCGGCCTCAGGATCGTCCGCCGCCAGCTCACTCGGGGCCCGGGCCGGCTCGGAGGCAGGCTGGCCCAGCAGCAACGAGGTCGTCTGTCGTGCGTCCCGGATGCGCCGGCCCTTCTTCTCCAGCATCGGCTGCCGCGCGCGGCCCACTAGCCCCGTAACGACCCCCAGCCATGCTGGTGCCAGGAAGCTGCCGCGGAGCCTGCCCGGGCTTCGCCGTCATGTCTTTCTCTTGCCGGGCAACGAAAAACTCTGCCGCCTGATGGTGCCCCAGCTGCTGCGCTTGCCGCGAAGAAACTGCCAGGTACCGGCGATCCGCCAGAGATTGTTGATCTGCCGATAGCCGAAGTTCTCCAGCAGCGCCACCGTCGAGAGCAGCAGCAGATCCGATATTCGGGGGAAGCGTTTAAGCTCCAGTTCCTCCAGAATGACCGAGCCGAGCGAGATGAACACGCTGTAGGCGAAGATCAGCGCGAGGAAGGCGGCGAACCATGCACCGTCGAGGGCGCCGATGATCCAGAAAAAGGGCAGAAGGACGTAGCCGAGCGTCTCGGCGATCGGGCCCAGCAGGTCCAGCACAACGATCTGGCCCAGTCCAAGGAAGCCGACCCGCCCTGCCCGCGGATCGATCAGCATGCTCTTGTGGCGAAACAGCGTCTCCAGGGCGCCGCGTTGCCAGCGAATGCGCTGGCCCATCAAGTCGCCCAGTCGTTCGGGCACCTGGGTCCAGCAGACTGGCTCGGGAACGAAGACGATGCGATAGTCCTTGCCCTTGCTCCGGAAATGATGGTGCAGGCGCGTCACCAGTTCGAAGTCCTCGCCCAAAGTGCGGGGATAGAAACCGCCGGCCTCGATCACGGCATCGCGGCGGAACACGCCGAAGGCGCCGGAAATGATCGTCAGCGACTGCAGCTGATCCCATCCCAGTCGACCGATCAGGAAGGCCCGGAGATATTCGAGAACCTGGAATCGCGCCAGCCAGCTACGCGGCATCTTGACCCGCGCGATCCTGCCGTGTCGCACCACGCAGTCGTTGACGACGCGCACGGTACCCCCTACCGCGATGACCCGGTCCGGGTCCTCGACGAAGGGATGTACGATGCGAATGAGACTGTCTTCCTCCAGCAAGGAGTCGCCGTCCAGCGAAGCGACGAGCGGCATGCGGGCAATGTCGATTCCGGCGTTCATGGCATCGCCCTTGCTGCCGCCGTTGATCTTGTCCACCACGACCAGCCGGGGATTCCGGCGGGACCGGTAGACCTGCCGGACAGGCGCGTGCTCGAGCCTGGGATTGAAGGCGCGCTCGACTCTTTCCAGCTCGAATTCCTCGTCCAGCGCCTGCAGCGTGTTATCGGTCGATCCGTCGTTGACGATCACCACCTCGAACAGCGGATAGCGCAGGCGCAACAAGGATCGGGCCGCCTCGACGACGGTCGTTTCCTCGTTGTAGGCCGGTGCGATGAGGGAGACCGGAAGAATGACGTCGCTGTAGAGCCATTGCAGCGAATCCGAGGACGTGATCACCGGGCGGCGGAGAAGGGCGATGCCGGCAAGCACCAGCTGCACGGTGTAGATCAGGTACTGCAAGCCATTCACGGCGATTACCGAAACCGCAACGCCCAGGCCGACCGGGGCCAGGCGGGCGGCCATTTCCGGGTAACCGACTTCCGCCAGCAGCGCGATTTCGCCGACGAACTGCTCCAGCCCGCTCATTCCGCCATTCCCTGTTCCATCAGAACCAGGGAGGCGACATCCCCGGCATCGTCCTTGCGCGCGGCACAGGCAGCCAGCACGTCGCGACCGCGAGGGCCCAGCGCAAGGATGCTTTCGGCGGCACGGAACCGCACCCACCAGTTTTTTTCGCTCAGCATTTCGCGGAGCCGCGGCAATGCGGCCTCGATGCGCAGAATGCCTGCCGAGCGCGCGGCCTGGCAGCGGACCGGCCAGGCCGGATCGTCGAGCTTGGCCATGACCCCTGGAGCGGCTTGACGCAGGTTGCGCCGGCCGATCGCGCGCAAGGCTGCAGTGCGCACTTCCAGGTGCGAATCGTCGAGCGCCTGCTCCAGGATGTCTGACCGCGGTGCCATGGCATGACCCAGTGCATCGACGGCCACGAGACGCTGTCGCCAGTCCTGCGATTGAAAGAGCGACTCGAGTTCACCGATGCGGTCGGCAGGAAGATTGCGCGCGATGCCGTAGACGATCCGCGAGCCTTCCTGAATCTTGTCGCCCAGCGCATCCAGAACCGTCGGCAGGAAAGGCAGCCGGTCCATTTGCGCCAGTGCCTTGGCCGCGGCGAGGCGGACATCGCCTTCCGGGTCGGTGTGCAATGTACTCTCGAGCGCTTGCGCCACCTCGGGGCTGGTGAAGAAAGACAGCAGATAGACCGCCCGCAGCCGCTTTCGTCTGGTCCGTGCTTGCAGCATCGGTCGGAGCTGATGCGCGTTCAGGCCTGTCGCCAGACAGCGCAGCCGCGCCCGTTGCGCATCGGTGGAAGTGCCCGCGCGGCGCACCGCCTGCTTGATGAGCAGCTCTGCAGAAACGCGGCGCTGCACCTCGCACGCGCCAAGCTCGCCGGCCAGGTAGCTCCTGATCAGCCGGCAGGCATCGCGATGCTCGCGCCCCTTCCGGGGCAGCGACAGCCATCCGATCAGGCGTCGCCCGACGAGACCGGCGAGAATGACCGTCTCCAGCAGGATCAAGGCGAGCGAGATGATCCAGATGAGAAAAACCACATCCACCCCTGTCTCCTCTAAAACTTCACCGAAAGACCAGCCGTCAGCGTGCGTCGCTCATAGCTGTCCTCCCGGTCGTTGTGGGCAAAGCTGACATCGAGCGTCAGGTTGGGAAGCAAGATCCATCTGATCCCGCCGAAGGCCGAAACCGTGTCCACGGTGCGGAAGTCCGCCGGCGGTACGTCGCGTTCGGTCTCCGGTGCCAGCGCACCACCGGCAAAAAGGTGCAACCGCTCGGACAGGATGAGGTCGGCGCGTCCTTTCACCCCGTCCAGGTAGCCGCCCTCGGAGTCCCAGACGCCGATGTAGCGGGCCTCCAGCGACAGACGCCCATCCAGCAGATACTGCCGCAGCGCGGGCTGGAAGATCTCGACGGTCTTGCCGTCGAACTCCAGATGCCGGGCGTCGGCGAGCAGCCAACTCGCGCCCGGAGTTTGTTGGCCGCCCGAGCGCAGGCGCACGCGCACGCCGCCTTCCACTTCCCAGTCGGCGCGGAAGTCCGCGGCCGGCGAGACGGTGGTTTCGACGAAACCGCCGAAGGCGTCGGTCAGCTGATGATCGACTCGTACGTCCAGCGTTTCGTCGCGGGCAAAGCCGCGATCCTCCACGGCGAGGTTCGCGACCAGCGTGGTGGCTTGCGAAAGCTCGCGGCTTGCCGCCAGCACGCCGCGGACCCAGCTGTCGCGACCGCCGCTCAGATCGCTGTACGAAGTAAATCCGCCAACCTCCCACGGGCGGCGGCGCAGCCCCTCCAGGCGCTGCAGCGCCGTCTCGCCGTCAGAGGCCAGGCGGCTGGCCTCGTGGTAGCTGCTGCGGGCTGCCTTTCGGTCCCCGGCTGCGAGCTGCGCATCGCCCAGTGCAAGGTGTAGATCGGCATCCTTCGGACGCCGCTGCACCGCCTGCGCCAGAAGATCGCGTGCCCGCTCTGGCTGCCCGGCGGCCAGGGCAATGCGCCCGGCCAGAGCGAGCGCCTCCGGCCGAGGCTCCGGCGCATCGAGGGCGGGGGCGATGATGCTTGCCGCCTTCGCGTATGCCTGCTGCCAATAGTGAAGGCGGGCGAGCGCAATGCGGATGTCCGTGTAGTCGGGTGCAATCGACAGCCCGCGCTCCAGGGTGTCCTCCGCAGCAGCCCATTTGTCCTGTGCGGCCTGAGCGAGTCCGAGAAAGAGCAGGATGTCGGTATTGCCGGGCTGGCGCTCCGCGGCGCAGCCCAGCAGGGCTTGGGCCAGGGCGGCGTCCCCGGCGGCCAAGGCGGCACGGCCGTCGGAATAAAGCGCACCCGTAGCCCTTTCACAGGTCGGGACCGCCGCTGCAGCAGCGTGCTCCTCGCCGGCGGCCTGAGCGCGGGCCCCGTGAGAAGTCAGAGCCACGATCAGCATGACCGCACATGGCAGGCGCGGCGGCGCGCTGAACGTTTGAAATGCGGGGCTCCAAGACCGCTGTTGAAGGCCGGTCATCTTGTCTCTTTGCATCTTGTGTTTTTGTTCTTGCGCCCTGCAAAGGCAGAATACGGGCGCGGAAATCGTCATTGAATGCTTGAAATTGTCAGTAAATGCGTGAAGCGCAGGATTCCGCCAACGATTCGTCCTGGCCGGACAGCATCGCCAGCAGTTGACGGAGCGATTTTGAACTCTCTCTTTCTGGATTCATGCAAGATTTTTAATGCAACAGTCGTGCCAGAATCTTCTGCGTTTGACGCTGACCGATCGGAATTGCAATGCCCGCCGGCGCTGCTAACATGAGGGCGCCCTGAAAACAATAAACTGGGCGAACCACCTGGCATGGCGGAGCGGGGATTGCATGTGTTGAACGGGCATGAAGAGAACGGAATCGAGGCTTCGCGATCGTCATTTGGCGTCCGCTGGGTAGCGCTGGGCATTGCGGCCATTTACGGTTTTCTGGGCGTTCTTTGGATCGGCTTTTCGGACCAGTTCGTCGCACGTCTCGGCCTGACCACCGAGCAGGCCACGCGCGTACAGCAATACAAGGGCTGGGGCTACGTCATCGTGACCGCGGTCCTGCTGTATCTGCTGTTGCGCTACACGCTAAGGCAGCTGGACCAGTCCATGCGCGCCCTCCGGCGCAGCCGCGACCGGCTGGAGTCGGTGAACCGGCTCTACCGGATGGTGCGCGCGATCAAGGGCGCGATGCTGCGCGGCGACAATCCCGATTTGCTTTTCGAGGAAACCTGCCGGGTCGCCGTCGCCGAGGGCGGCTATCTCCTGGCATGGGTTGCAATGTGGGACCCTGACCGCAGGCGGCTGCGCACGGTCGCCCATGCCGGTGCCGGGGAGACGCTGGTCCGCAACCGCGTCATCGGCGCCGACGAACTGCCGGCCGACTCCCCGGTCACGCGCGCACTCCAGCGCGGCAAACCGGTGTTCGACAACCGCTGTCGCGACGATCCGATTCTCGACGGGACCGACGGTGGCGGCGGCGTGCCCGGTTATGCCGCCGCCGCGGCGATCCCGATCGCCGGCAATGGCCGCGCGGCCGGGTGTCTTGCGGTCTACTCGACTCGGCCCCGGGCCTTCGACCGGGACGAAGCGAGGCTTCTGGTCGAAATCGGCGAAGTAATCGCTGCCGCGGCCGGCCGCCGGCATTCCGGTCAATCCTCGTCGCCCGAACGTGACAGGATCACGGCATTGCCGACGCGGTCCGTGCTCGAGCAGGAAGCTGCCCAGGCCGTTGCGCGGGCGCACCGGCGCGGCGAGCACGCGGCCCTGATGGTGCTCGATATCGACGGATTCCGGCGCATCAACGATACGCTCGGTCGTGCCGCGGGCGACCGCATTCTTCAACTCGTGAGCGGGATGCTGTCCGGCGCCGTCCAGCCCGGCGACGTGGTCGGTCGCCTGGGCAATGATGAATTCGCCATCGTGCTCGGCGACCTGGCCGATTCCGACCGGGTGGCGATGGCGGTTGACCGGATCGCCCAATGTTTTCCGCAGCGAGTCTCGATCGATGACGATGAAGTCTTCGTGTCCGTCAGCATGGGGGTGGCGGTGTTCCCTGCCGACGCCGGGGATGCCGAGGAACTTTTCGCCTGTGCCGAACTCGCGCAGCACAGCAATCCCACCGACGCCCGGGGCCAGATTGCCTACTATGAGCCGGTCCTGAATGAACATGCGCGCCGCCAGCGCGAGCTGGAGTCCGCGCTGCGCGGCGCGCGTCCCGACGAGGCATTCCACCTGGAATGGCAGCCGATCGTGGAAGTGGCAAGCGGCCGGCTGGTCGGCGCCGAGGCGCTGTTGCGCTGGAATGATCCGCGGCTCGGAAATATCCCGCCCGATGTATTCATCCCGCTGGCCGAGCTTTCGGGCCAGATCATCGGAATCGGGCACTGGGTGCTCGCCGAGGTGATCCGCCAGGGTCAGGCCTGGGCGGCCACCGGCATGCCGTTGAGCATTCACGCAAACGTTTCCCTGCTGCAGCTCCAGCACGACGGTTTCGTGGGCGCACTGGCCGAGTTGCTTCGGCATCGGACGCGTGACGACTGGCAGCTGGTGATCGAAATTACCGAAAGCCAGCTGATGGCCGACTCCGATGCGACCGCCCAGAGCTGCCGCGAGATCCGGAAACTCGGCTGCCGGATCGATCTGGACGATTTCGGGACCGGCTATTCGGCACTGAGCTATCTGACCCGGTTGCCGCTGGACGGCCTCAAGCTCGACCGGTCGTTCGTGATCCGGGCCGAGCGCGATCGCGACATGAAGTTGGTCGTCGAGCAGGTCATCGTGATGGCGCAACGGCTCGGCCTGACCGTTACCGCCGAGGGCGTGGAAACGCGCAAGCACCTGGATCTGCTGCGCCGCTTCGGCTGCCAGCACGCCCAGGGCTACCTGTTCGGCCGGCCGCAACCGGCGCGGGAACTGGAAGCGGACTGGCGGCG
>JAVVDX010000080.1:0-12698 GCA_032251475.1 Wenzhouxiangellaceae bacterium
TCCTGCGGCGCTATGCGCTCGCTGAACTGCCAGATCGCGTTGGCGATATCGCCGGTGACCTCGAGCTGCGGGAAGTACACCGGATCGACCTCGGCGGTGAAGAAGTTGACGTGGATGACGGTGCGCCGACCCTCCTTCATGAAGAACGGCGGTTTCTCGACGACATCGTGGCCGACGTTGATGATGCAATCCGAATGCTCGATCAGCCGGTGCACGTAGTCGCCGTCGGAGAGCGCCGCGGTGCCCATCCAGCAGTCGTTGGGCTCGCCGACCACGCCCTTGCCCATCTGCGTCGTGAAGAACGGAATCCGGGTCTTGTTGATGAACCGCCGGAGCATTCTCGCGGTCAGCTTTCGGTTGGCCCCGGCGCCGCACATCATCAGCGGGCTTTTCGCGTTCTGGATCGCTTCTACGGCGCGCGCAATGGCCTTTTCCTCGGCCACCGGGCGGCGGGTCTGGCTGGCGACAAGCGGCTTCAGGTCATCGGCCGGCTCGCGCGCGATGTCCTCGGGCAATTCAAGGTGCACCGCGCCGGGGCGTTCCTCCTCGGCCTGGCGGAACGCCTCGCGCACTCGCGCCGGGATCGTCGCGGCCGAGACGATCTGGCGCGTGTAATGGGTCACCGGCTGCATCACGTCGACGATGTCGAGGATCTGGAAGCTGCCCTGCTTCGAGGTCTTGATCGGTTTCTGGCCGGTAATCATCACCATCGGCATGGCGCCAAGCTGGGCGTAGGCCGCGGCGGTGACCAGGTTGGTCGCGCCCGGTCCCAGCGTCGACATGCACACGCCCGGCTTGCCGGTCAGGCGGCCGTGGCAGGCGGCCATGAAGCCGGCGCCCTGCTCGTGGCGCGTGATCACGACATCTATGGACGACTCTCGCAGGGCTTCGAGCAGGTCCAGGTTTTCCTCGCCGGGCACGCCGAACACCCTTTCGACGCCTTCGGCTTCGAGGCACTCGACCATCAGCCGGGATGCATTGCGTTCACTCATGGCGTTTCCTGCTGGTTGAAGACGATGATTCGAGTGTACCGGGCGAGTGCCGACGAGGCTCGCCGTCGGGTGGTTTCTGAACGTCGCCGGTGATCAGGCGGATGCCGCGCCCGAAGGTCAGGTACGACCAGAACCAGTTGGCCGCGACGACGAACCGGTTGCGAAATCCGATCAGGAAGTAGATGTGCGCAAACCCCCACAGCCACCAGCCCAGGTAGCCGGAAATTCTCAGGCGCCGGAACGCGACGACGGCCGAGTGGCGCCCGATCGTCGCCAGTTGCCCGAAGTCGCGATACCGGAACGGCCCCGGCGGCCTGCGCTGCCCGATTTCGGCGGCAATCAGGCGCGCGGCGTAGCGCCCCTGCTGCTTCGCGGCCGGAGCCAGACCCGGTGTCGGCGTGCCGTCGGGATTCTCGTGCGCCGCAACATCGCCGATGACGAATATGCGCCCGGAGCCGGGCAGCCGGAGCCGATCGTCGACCGAAACCCGACCCGAGTCGTCGGTTTCGACACCGAGCCAGCGACCGGCCGGCGAGGCCTTGACGCCGGCGCTCCAGATCACCGTCTCGGTCGGGAGGACGGTTTCGCCGATCCGGACGCAGTGCCGGTCCAGTCCGTCGACGCGAGAATTCAGCACCAGTTCCACGCCCATGGACTCGAGCGAGCGCCGGGCGCGCTCGGAAAGTACTTCCGGGAACGCGCGCAGCACCCGGTCATTGGCGTCGACCAGCAGCACTCGAGTATTCTCCGGCCGAATCCGGCGAAAGTCGCGCGCCAGCGTAAAGCGCGTCAGCTCGGCGACGGCACCGGCCATCTCGACGCCGGTCGGGCCGCCGCCGACGATCACGAACGTCATCAGCGCGGCCCGGTGCCCGGGATCCTCCTCCATTTCCGCGCGCTCGAACGCCAGCAGGATCCGGCGCCTCAGCTCGGTCGCATCCTCGATGCGCTTCAGCCCCGGCGCAATGTCGTGCCAGTGGTCGTTGCCGAAATAGTTGTGCGTCGCGCCGGTGGCAACGATCAGGTAGTCGTAGCCGATGCTGCGCCCGCTCAGCGTGCGGACCTCACGCTGCCGGCGGTCGATACCCGTGATCGTGTCGAGCAGCACGCTGACGTTGTCGAAGCGGCCGACGATGCCGCGGATCGGCGCGGCGATATCGGCCGGCGACAGCGCCGCGGTTGCGACCTGGTAGAGCAGCGGCTGGAAAAGGTGATAGTTGTGCCGGTCCATGACGACGACGTCGACCGGCTCGCGCGCCAGCCTGAGCGCTGCGGTCAGTCCGGCAAAACCCGCGCCGAGCACGACCACGCGCGGGCGAGTGCCTTCGGTTTCGCTCATGCTCCATTTCGGCGCGGGGTTCACGCCATACAGGACCGCGGCACGCGCCGATGCTTTCACGCCGGGCGCTGGCGAGTCGATCCGGCACGTCGATCCGGTACGTCGAACACGGCTCGCGTCGCGGCGATCCCGCTCCGGCTTGTCAGCCGCCGGCGTTCGTGGCAGGCTTTCGGGCGATGGAAGACGCCACCCGCCGCTACCGCGAGCAATACCGCGCCGAACACATACCGGCTGGCTATTCCGGGCCGCGCCATTTCGCGCTGATCCTGGGATTCGTCGCGCTGGTCGTGGCGATCGGCATCTGGCGGCTCGAGGCGGTCCGGCCGCTGGAATGGCTTGCCGTGCCGCTGACTTTCCTGTACGCCAACCTGGCCGAATACCTCGGCCACCGCTTCGTCATGCACCGCCGTCGCCCGGGGCTGGGACTGATCTACGAGCGGCATACGCTGCAGCACCACCGCTTCTTCACCCACCGCGACATGCGGTACGACTCGACTACGGATTTCCGCGCCGTGCTGTTCCCGCCGCTTTTGATGGTGTTCTTCGCCATCGCGTTCGCGCTGCCGGCCGGTCTGGCGCTCGCGTGGCTGTTCTCGGCCAACGTCGCCTGGCTGTTCGTCGTCACCGCCCTTGCCTATTACGCCTGCTACGAAATCCTGCATTTCACGTATCACCATGACGAGGGCCACGACGAGGACGAGAACAATGGCTCATGGCTGCTGGACCTGCCCGGCGTGCGCCGGATGCGGCAGCTGCACCTTTCGCACCACGATCCGGCGATCATGCAGCGCGGCAACTTCAACATCACCTGGCCGATCTGCGATCGATTGTTCGGAACGCGGGTCCTGAACAAGGCATCGAACCCGTCTGCGTCAACCGAGGAGGTCTGAAATGAAATTCGTGCGTACCGTTCCGCTGTGGCTGGCGGCGCTGTTTCTTATCGCGCCCGCCGCCGCGCCGGCGCAATCGTCCGACGACGTGGCCGCGAAAATCCGGGCGCAGGTCGCCGAGGTGCTCGACGACGCCCACCGCAGCCCGGAAAACCGGGCCCGCGACCGATACCGGCACCCGGCCGAGACGCTGGCATTCTTCGGCTGGCGCCCGGACATGCACATCGCCGAGATCTGGCCGGCCGGCGGCTGGTACACCGAGATCCTCGCGCCGCTGACGCGCGAGGCCGGCGAATACTTCGCCGCCGGCTTCTCGATGACCGCCGACCGCACGCCGCAGTGGCGCAAGGACTACCAGAAGCAGTTCGCCGAAAAGCTCGAGGCCGTGCCGGGCGTCTACGATCACGTGGTCATGACCGGACTGTCGATCCCGGAACGCCCGACGTTCGCGCCGCCCGGCTCCCTGGACATGGTGCTGACCTTCCGCAACGTCCACAACTGGGTCAACGGCGATTACGCGCCGGAAATGTTCGATGCCATGTACCGCGCGCTCAAGCCCGGCGGCATCCTCGGCCTGGTCGAACACCGCGCCGAACCGGGCACGGCGCGCGAACTGGTGCCCGATCAGGGCTATATGACCGAGGCGCACGTGATCGAGCTGGCCGAACAGGCCGGATTCGTGCTCGAAGAGAAAATCGAGATCAATGCCAACCCGGACGACACGCGCGACCACCCCGAGGGCGTCTGGAGCCTGCCGCCGAGCTATCGCGGCTGCCGCGGCCTGGAAGGCGATGAACAACAGGCCTGCATCGAGCGTTACCGGCCGATCGGCGAATCGGACCGGATGACGATGCGGTTCAGAAAGCCCGACGTGCACTGAACGGGGGATCGATCGCCGGAAAATCCTACTACTCACCTGATCCGTGGCCGCCGCCGCCGGGCGTGGCGATGGTCAGCACCTGGCCCGGTCGGACCTCGCGCGTGATCTTGGACGGCAGCTCTTCGCCGTCGAGCCGGTTCACACCCCGCGCGCCGTCCCCGCCGCCAGCCAGGCCCCAGGGCGCGTGCACGCGCCGTTCGGTGATCAGCGTGACCTCGGCCGGTTCGAGGAATTCGAACTCGCGCACCAGGCCGTCGCCGCCCGGCCGCGCGCCTTTTCCGCCGCTACCGCGCCGCCGCTCGTAGCGCCGGACGCGGACCGGGAAATGGAACTCGAGCACCTCGGCGGGCGTGTTCAAGGTGTTGGTCATATGGCTGTGTGTGGCATGCCGTCCCGGATGTTCGGGCGAGGCGCCGCAGCCGCCGGCCATCGTCTCGTAGTAGCTCCACGTGCGGCTGCCCAGCCCGAGGTTGTTCATCGTGCCCTGGCTGGCGGCCGGGATGCGCCCGGGCAGCGCCCCGGCCAGCGCCCGCAGCACGACGTCGACGACGCGCTGGCTGGTCTCTACATTGCCGGCCGCGGTCGCGGCCGGCCGTTTGGCGTTGAGCAGGCAGCCATTCGGCGCACGCAGGTCCATGAATTCGAGTGCTCCGGCGCAGGTCGGCGTCTCGTCGGGCAGCAGGCAGCGCAGCGCGTAATAGACCCCGGCCGCGGTGACGCTCATCGGGCAGTTCAGGTTGCCGGCGACCTGCGCGTCCGTACCGGCGAAATCGATCGCCAGCGTCTCTCCGCGCTTTTCGATCGCGACCCGGAGCACCGGACCATCGCCGCCGGCACCGTCGCAGTCCATCCGGTCCTCGGCCGTCCATTGGCCGTAGGGCAGTTCGGCCATGCTTGCGCGTGCCAGCCGCGCGGCATAGCGGTTCAGCGATTCGGCCAGCCGGCCGAAGCGATCGCCGCCGAGTTCGGCCACCAGCGAGCCGAGCGCGCGTTCGCCGTGCGCGACCGAGGCGACCTGGGCCTGGAAATCCCCCTCCGACAGCACCGGGTTGCGCATCCGCGAGCAGATCCGGTCGAGCAGGTCCCGATCCAGTTCGCCGTCGCGGTACAGCCATGACGGCTCGATCAGCACGCCCTCGTCTTCCAGCGAACGGCTCAATGGCATCGACCCGGGCGTGGCCGAGCCGATGTCGGCATGGTGGGCGCGGTTGGCGACAAACCCGCGACACTCGTTTTCGACGAACACCGGCGAGATCAGCGTGACGTCGGGCAGATGCGTGCCGCCGGCGTACGGGTCGTTGAGGATCAGGCGCGAGCCGGGGCGCCAGTCCCAGTCGGCGACCAGGTCGTGCATCGCCCAGGCCATCGAGCCGAGATGCACAGGAATGTGCGTGGCCTGCGACAGCAGCCGGCCGTCGCGAGTGAACAGCGCGCACGAAAAATCCAGCCGGTCGCGGATGTTCGGCGAGAACGCGCTCGAGCGCAGCACGGCGCCCATCGTCTCGCAAATCGCCGCAACCCGGCTTTCGAAGATCCCCAGCTCGATCAGCCCGGGCCCGCCGCTGCGGTCTTCCGGCTTGCCTTCCCGACCCATGGGGCGGTCCCTTCAACTCTTGAATCCGGGCTCTACGGTACCATGTCAAATGGTTACATTCCCTTTCACCAAAGATCAGGAGACTGCTCATGGCGTTCACGCTTCCCGAACTCCCGTACGCGAAGGACGCGCTCGAGCCGCACATCTCGGCCGAGACGCTGGAATACCACTACGGCAAGCACCACAAGACCTACGTCGACAAGCTCAACGGCCTGGTCGAAGGGACCGACGACGAAAACAAGTCGCTCGAGGAAATCATCCGCTCGTCGTCCGGCGGCCTGTTCAACAATGCCGCGCAGGTCTGGAACCACACGTTCTACTGGAACTGCATGAGCCCGAACGGCGGCGGCGAACCCGCCGGCGCGCTGGCCGACGCGATCAAGCGCGATTTCGGCTCGTTCGACACGTTCAGGGAGAAATTCACCGAGAGCGCGGTCGGTAACTTCGGCTCCGGCTGGACCTGGCTGGTGCAGAACCCCGACGGCTCGCTGGCGATCGTCAACACCGACGATGCCCAGACCCCGATCACCGGCGATACCAAACCGCTGCTGACCTGCGACGTCTGGGAACACGCCTACTATATCGACTACCGCAACGCGCGGCCGAAATACGTCGAGGCGTTTTTCGAGCTGGTCAACTGGGATTTCGCCTCCAGGCAATTATAGGAGCCGCGTCCACGCAGACCTTTCGTCGGCGGCGCTGCCCCGACCCGCTTGCGCGTGCGTGTACGCGCGAATCAAATGAACGGCCGCAAGGCCGCACAAAACAGGGTTTCCATTACCGCGCAGGTCGGCCCGGCACGGCCGACGGAATGTTCGGTCGCGCCGTAAAAATCGCTCCTGCTGCAACCGAGCCCGCCCCCGGCGGGCTTTTTCGTATCATGGCCGGATGAGCGCTTCATTCCTGATGGACACCTACGCGCGCCTGCCGGTCGCATTCGAGCGCGGCGAAGGCGCGTGGCTGTTCGACGAGACCGGCAGACGCTGCCTCGACGCGGTCAGCGGCATCGGCGTGTGCGGTCTGGGCCACGCCGACCCGGTACTGGCCGAGGCGATCTGCGACCAGGCGCGCACGCTCGTTCATACCGCCAACCTCGGCCACATTCGGCTGCAGGAGACGCTTGCCGAAAAACTCTGCGGCCTGGCGGCGATGGAGCGCGCGTTCATCACCAATACCGGCGCCGAGGCCAACGAGTGCGCGTTCAAGATCGCGCGTCGCCACGGCCACGCGCGCGGCATAGAGAAGCCGGTGGTCCTGGTCACCGGCGGCGCGTTCCACGGCCGCACGCTGGCCGCGATCAGCGCGTCTGCGCCGGGCAAGCTGCAGCAGGGCTTCACGCCGGTCGTCGACGGCTTCCGGCGCGTGCCGTTCGGCGACGTGCAGGCTGCGGCCCGGGCGCTGGCCGAGAACCCCGACATCGTCGCCATGCTGGTCGAGCCGATCCAGGGCGAAGGCGGCGTGCGCATCCCGCCGGACGGCTACCTCGCGGCGCTGCGGGCGGCCTGCGACGAACACGGGGCGCTGCTGATCGTCGACGAGATCCAGACCGGCATGTGCCGGACCGGCAAGTGGTTCGCCCACCAGCACGAGCCGGATTCGAACCCGGACTTGATCACGCTGGCCAAGGCGCTGGGCAACGGTGTGCCGGTCGCGGCCTGCCTGGCGCGAGGGGCCGCCGCCGGGCTGCTCACGCCGGGCAGCCACGGCACGACATTCGGCGGCAGCCCGCTGGCCTGCCGCGCGGCGCTGACCGTTCTCGCGCGGATGCACGAACTGGACGTGGCCGCCAATGCCGAACGGATGGGCTGGATGCTCGTCGACCGGTTGCGCGAGCGCATCGGCGACCACCCGCGGGTGACCGAAATCCGCGGCCGCGGGCTGATGATCGGTATCGAGCTGGTCGACCCGGCGGCCGACGTGCGCGACCGGGCGCTGGCCGCCGGCGTGCTGATCAACGTCACGCACGACACGGTCATCCGGCTGTTGCCGCCGCTGATCATCGACGAGAGCCAGATGCGCCGGATCGCCGATACGCTGGTCGAGGCGCTGGGCTGAAATCCACCTTCGATTCCGTCTATCGAACCATCCGCCGGCGAAACGGCCGGCAGCATGCCTGAACTTCGAGCCCGGCTCAGCCGGAGGCGATCGAAGCGAGCGCCCGAGCGGTTTCGGAATCCAGCAGCGGTGCCAGGGCGCGCGCGCGTTCGCGCAATTCCGGCCGATCCGGCGCGCACAGCGTCGCGTGACCGACCTTGCGCCCGGCACGCGGTTGCTTGTCGTAGTCGTGCCAGTGCAGTCCCGGCACCGCCAGCCAGCGCTCGCGCGCCTCGGGCATCCGGCCGATGAAATTGAACATCAGCGACGCGCCGCGCCCGGCCGTCTCACCCGGCGGCCAGCCGCACACCGCGCGCAAATGGTTCTCGAACTGCGAGCACGCGGCCCCCTCGATGGTCCAGTGGGCCGAATTGTGGACCCGGGGCGCAAACTCGTTGGCCAGCAGCCGGCCGTCGGCGACGAACAGCTCAAGCGTCAGGCAGCCGATATAGTCGAGGTCGTCGGCCAGGCGCCGGATCAGTTCTTCGGCCGGCTGCTGCAGCTGCTCGCTGCCGGCGAACGGCGACCCGGCCAGCCGCAGGATGCCGTCACCGTGCCAGGTCCGCGTCAGCGGCCAAAAGCGCACCTCGCCGTCGGCCGTACGCACCGCGGTCACCGCGCATTCGTGGTCGAACGGAACCCAGCGCTCGGCGATCAGCGGCTGTCCGCCGAGCTCCTGCCAGGCCGGTTCCAGGTCCTCGGGACCGCGCAGCACCGCCTGGCCCTTGCCGTCGTACCCGAAGCGCCGGGTCTTGAGCACGGCCGGATAGCCGAGCGCCTCGACCGCCGCGGCCAGATCGGGGCGCGTGTCGATCTGCCGATAATCCGGCGTATCCATTCCCAGCCGCCGGAAGCGGTCCTTTTCGGTCAACCGGTCCTGCGACGCCGCGAGTGCTTCGGCCGACGGCCGGACGTCGACGCGCCCGGCCAGCCATGCAAGCGCCGCGGCCGGGACGTTCTCGAAATCGCAGGTCACGCGCTCGCATTCGGCAAGCCGTGCCAGCGCGCCCGGGTCGTCGTAGTCGGCACGCACGAATTCACCCAGCGCCGCCGCGCAGGCGTCGGCCTTCGGGTCGACTATGACGAAATCCAGTCCGAGCGGACCGCCCGCCTCGGCCAGCATGCGCGCGAGCTGCCCGCCGCCGAGGATGCCCATTTTCATGATCTTCATTCGCCGGACGATTCGGAACGCGGGTCCGGGTCGGCCAGCACCGCCTCGGTCTGGGCGCGGCGCCAGTCGCCATAGCGTTGCTGCAGATCGGGATCGGAAATGCCGAGGATGGATGCGGCCAGCAGGCCGGCGTTGACCGCGCCGGACTCGCCGATCGCCAGCGTCGCCACCGGCACGCCGCGCGGCATCTGCACGATCGAGAGCAGCGAATCCAGCCCGTTCAGCGCCCGCGACTGTACCGGCACGCCGAGCACCGGCAGCGTCGTTGCCGCAGCGAGCATGCCGGGCAGGTGAGCCGCGCCGCCGGCGCCGGCGATGATGACCTTCAGCCCGCGGCCGGCCGCGGTCCTGGCGTACTCGAGCATCTTCTCCGGCGTGCGGTGCGCCGAGACGATCTGGACCTCGTGCTCGACACCCAGCGCATCCAGCGTCTCGGACGCCCTTGACATCGTCGGCCAGTCGCTTTGCGACCCCATGACGATGCCGACCCTGGGGGCAGAGGACCTGGGGGTGGCGGACATGATCAACACCCGGTGGAATCCAGCCTCGGAATGTTAGCAGAAGCCGGGTTCGGCCACCGATGATGCGCCGCCTGGCGTACCGTCCCGCGAACGATCGCGTTAGAATTGCCGCCATGACAATTCCCGACAGCCTTCTCGACATCCTGTGCTGCCCGGTCAGCCACGAGCCGCTGCGCCCGCTGGAAAAGGCGCGCGTGAAGAAACTCAATGCCGAGATCGAAAAGGGCGGCCTGCTCTACGTAGACGGAACCGCCGTCGAACACCCGATTCGCGAAGCGCTGATCACGCGCGACGGCAGGGTCGTCTACACCGTCGACGACGGCATCCCGGTGCTCCTGCCCGACCGAGGCATCGGCACCACCCAGCTCGAATCCTTCTAGCGAACCTCTGAATAGCGCTGCGCGGAGCGCGTTACTGCCTTCGAGCATGATTCGCGACGGGCCCGACGGCCGATTGACCTCTGTCAACAAACCGGCAGACCGAATTCATACCATGTCACCTGCACTTTCCCTCGCTGCAGGAGTCCCGTCTCATGAAAAACGTTTGCCCCCGAGCGCTCGCGCTGGCGTTGCTGGTCTCGCTGACGACTATCCCGGCGCTGGCCCAGGAAAAAGGTGACTGGCTGTTCCGCATCGGCGGCGGCTACGTCGCCACCGATACCGACAGCGACGACCTGAAATTCGAAGGCATGCCGCTGAACAATTTCAAGGCCGACGTCGATGACGGGGCCAGCCTGATCTTCAACCTGACCTACTTCCTGTCACCGAACTGGGGCGTCGAACTGCTGGCGGCCGCGCCGTTCAAGCACGACATCGACGGCGAGGGAGAATTGTCCATGCTGGGCAAGCTCGGCCGCACCTATCAGCTGCCGCCGACGCTGAGTCTGCAGTACCACTTCCGGCCCGACCGGCTGCTGCGCCCATACGTCGGCGTCGGACTGAATTACACGCTGTTTTTCGACGACAAGGTCAATCAGGGCACCCATCAGGGCATTGTAGACACGGCCAACGCCGCGCTGGGAACGAACTTCAGCGGCGGCCGCTCGAGCCTGGACATCGACGAGTCGTTCGGCCCGTCGTTCCAGGTCGGCATGGACATGAGCATCACCGAGCGCTGGTTCACCAACCTCGACGTGCGCTACATCCTCATCGACGCCGACGCCGACATCCGCACGACGACGTTTGACCCGGCCGGCACCGAGACGGTGTTCCGGAGCAACCTGGACATGGAAATCGACCCGTGGGTCGTCAGCTGGGCGGTCGGCTTCCGGTTCTGAGCCGTGCTTCGGGGCCGCTGTCGCGGGGCCCCCTGACCCGCCTGCGAGGCCGGCCCGTCCGGGGCCGGCCTCGCCTGTCTCGGCCGCAATTCGGCGGTATCATCTGCCGCCATGGGCCCATCGACCAACTATTACGTTCACCGCGAGCCGTTCACGCTGTATCGCGGCGCAAGTCTCCCGAGTATGCAGCTCGCGTGGGAGAGCTGGGGTGAGCTGAACGACGACAAGTCCAATGCCGTGCTGCTGTTCACCGGCCTTTCGCCCGGCGCGCACGCGGCGTCGTCCGAACGCGACCCCGAACCCGGCTGGTGGGAAACCATGGTCGGCCCCGGCAAGCCGATCGACACCGACCGTCACTTCGTGCTTTGCGTCAACTCGCTGGGCTCGTGCAAGGGCTCGACCGGTCCGGCCAGCATCAATCCCGCGACCGGCCGCCCGTGGCGCCTGAAGTTTCCCGAACTGGCGATCGACGACATCGCGCGCGCGACCCGGCTGGTCGTTCGCCACCTGGGCATCGAGCACCTGCACGCCGTGGTCGGGCCCTCCATGGGCGGCTTCACGGCGCTGGCCTGGCTCAAGCATTTTCCAAACTCCACCGACCGGCTGGCGCTGATCTCGACGGCGTGCTCGGCCACCCCGTTCGCGATCGCGATCCGGTCGCTGCAGCGCGAGGCCATCGTTACCGACCGCAACTTCAGGGACGGCACCTACACCGAAGACGACTGGCCCGAGGTCGGCATGCGCATCGCGCGCAAGCTGGGCATGATCTCGTACCGCTCGGCCTCGGAATGGCAGGAGCGTTTCGGACGCAGGCACCAGGACTATTTCCCGGCAACGCAGTTCGGCATGCGCTTCGAAGTCGAGTCCTACCTGGAAACGCACGCCCGCAAGTTCGTCGGCCAGTTCGACCCGTGCTGTTACCTGTACCTGTCGCGCGCCATGGACCTGTTCGATTCGTGCGACACCGACGCCGGGCTGCGGGCGCTGTTCCGCCGCAGCTTCAGCGGCCGCGCGCTGGTGCTGGGCGTCGGGTCCGACATCCTGTTCCCGCTCTGGCAGCAGCGCGAGCTGGCGGTGGCGCTGGAGGCGGTCGAGGCCGACGTCGATTTCCGCGAACTGCCCTCGAACAAGGGCCACGATGCCTTTCTGGTAGACTGCGACCAGTTCGGGCCGCCGATCGCCGAATGGCTGTCCTGACACCAGCACCATGACCCTCGAATTCAACGGTAAATCGGAACTCGTCCGGCGCGTCGACGACGTCGTCGACGGCAACTGCGCCGAAACCACGACGCAGTGCATCCGCGACGTGCTGTGCGCGATGATGGAAGAGCATCTGCTGGATCTGCCCGATTGCGTCTACCAATGCCCGCCGGATCACTACGCCCGGCGCCTGATCCACAAGGATCCGGACCGCGGCTACACGATCATGGCCATGACCTGGGCCCCGGGCCAGGCCACCCCGCTGCACGACCACTCGGGCATGTGGTGCGTCGAGGCGGTCTGGAACGGCCAGATCGAGGTCACGCAGTACGAACTGATCGAGACCCGCGGCGAGCGCTTCCGGCTCGAGCCGCGCACGACCATGCGCGCCGGAATCGGCAGCGCCGGCAGCCTGATCCCCCCGCACGAGTACCACACGATCCGCAATCCCTGCCCCAACGAAACCGCGGTCACGATCCACATCTACTCCGGCGAGATGAACCGCTGCGCCGTCTTCCGCCCGCTGGAAGGCGACTGGTACCGGCGCGAGCGGCGCGACCTGCACCTCGACGCGGCCTGAACGCCGCTTAGCGCCGCGTATCGACCGCAAGGGTTTACAACGCCGGAGACTGCGGCGAAAATACCGTGTTCACCCGTTGCCGGGGTGGCGGAATTGGTAGACGCGCCGGACTCAAAATCCGGTTCCAGCGATGGAGTGAGGGTTCGAGTCCCTCCCCCGGC
>JAVVDX010000081.1:0-12215 GCA_032251475.1 Wenzhouxiangellaceae bacterium
TCGGCGATGCGCACGACGCTGGGCATGTCCAGATGCACGACGACCCGGGCACGCTGCAGGTTGACCCCTTCGGAGACGCTGTCGGAGCAAAGCCCGACGACGGCACCGGGCTCGCGGCTGGTCGGTGCGAAGCGCCGGAGCAGCCCCGAGCGTTCCGATTGTGCATCGCCGGTGGCGACCAGCACGTCCAGCCCCGGCGCAAACCCGGCAAGGTGGTGCCGGATCACCGCCAGCGTGATCGGGCGCGAGTCGAACGCCAGCACGTGGTCGTCGTCGCGCGCAAGCAACGCCAGGTGCCGAGCCTTGGCCCGCTCGCGCGCCGGGCTCATCTGGCGGGCCAGCGCGGCGATCTCGACGAGAATTTCCTGGTCGTGCAGGCAGGCGCGGCGATGCGCCTCGGGGTCGGCCAGCCAGTCGGGCAGTTCGATCGACAACCGGTTCTTCGGCAGCTTGCCCGCTGCGCGTTCGACGCGTTCGATCATCCGGCCGCCGGCCGAGCGCGGGTAGCCCTCGATGCCGGTGTGTGCGATCGCGGCCCCGGAGCCGAGCAGGTGCTCGACGAGTGCGGCCGTCGACGAGCGCAGCGATTGCATGATCATGTATTGCGACAGCTTGGTCGCCGCCCGCAGCCGGCCTTCGAGGAACCGTTTCTCGCCGACGCCCTTGCGCTTCAGGTTCGCCGGCAGCGCGATGTCCTTGCGAAAATGCAGCACGCCGTGCAGTTGCCCGGCCAGTTCGCGGATGCGCGCGGCGCGCCGGCGGTCGGCCACCGGCTCGTCGAGTTCGTAGATGCGCGCGTTGTGCTTCGGGAAGCGGCAGCGGTTGCCGCCGGAATCGCGGTAGGCATCCGGGTCCTGCTCGATCAGCGTGTTGAGCATGCGCTTGGTGCGCCGGACCGTGAACCGTGCGATTTCTCCGCGGAGCTGCGCGATCTCGTCCTCGGCCAGCGAACGCGAGATCGAGCGCACGCCGAGCATCTTGCCGAACGCGGCCAGCGTCGAGTCGTCGAGGTTGTCGGCGCCGAGCATGTCGGCGATGCGCAGCAGGTCCTGGGCCGAGCGATTGATCGGGGTGGCGGTGAACAGGATCACGTGGTCGGCCATGTTGCGCAGAAGCTGCTGCGTGCGGCGCGAGGCGTGGTTGAGGAAATTGTGACCCTCGTCGACGCACAGCAGCTGCGCGCGCCGCAGGTTGGTCAGCAGGTTGTCGCGCTCGCCGCTCCTGGGCTGGCTCAGGCCGCCGTGCGAGAACGCATCCAGCGGCACCGACGCGATCGCGCTTTCGTCCTTCCAGTTCTGGACCACCGACGGCGGCGCGATCAGCAGCGCCTTGCCGGTCCGGAGCCGGTTCGAACGGATGATCTCGTGCATCTTCGCGCCGATCAGGTGCACGCCGGCGCGCGTCTTGCCCGAACCGGTCGCGTCGGCGATCAGCACGCTGCCGCGTTCCTTGAGGATGTACAGCGCCTGGGCGATACCCGACTTCTGCGACGGCCACAATTTCGCGTCGTCGGCCAGGTACTGTCCGGCCAGGAAGCGCTCGGCCCATTCGCCGGCAAGCAGCCTGGTCGAGGCCTGCGCCAGCGCATCCTGCCAGCCGACCAGGTCGAGCAACTGCTCGAGCAGCCCGATCAGTTCGTCGTTGTAGTCGCTGCCCAGCTCCCAGACCTGTTCGGCGATTCGGCGCGTCTCTTCGTAGCGTTTCTTCTCGGCCGCCGGACCGCCGGCGCGAAACCGCACGTTGGCCTCGAACTGCCGTTTGAGCCCCGAGTCGGTGAAATTGCTCGAGCCCAGCGTCGCCGCCTCGTCGGCCACGTAGAGCTTGGCGTGCAGCCGCCAGCCGGGCCGGGCCAGGTAGCGCGCACGAACGCGGCCCGAGCGCAGCGCCTCGATCGCCTCGAGCACGCTGGCCGACAGCAGCACGGAAAACCCGCGCTCGAGCCAGTAGTCGCGCATCTCGGCCGGCAGCGGTTTGCGTGTGGCGGCGCGATAGCCGCGCCGGGTGCCGAACGGCTCGGAGCCGAACACGATCCGGATTTCGCCGGCCCGGCACGATGCGATGAAATCGACGATCCGGGCCAGCGATGCGTAGCCGGCCACGACCAGCGGCCGTTTCGAGCCGTTCAGGTCGCGCAGAACCCGGTCGGCGACGCTGGATTCGGCCAGGTTGAGCGGAAAGCGGTCCGGGTCGGGCCAGTCGCCCGGCAGTTCGACCGCCCCGCGTGCGGCGCTGAACAGATCGGGAGTGCCGGATACACGTTTTGTCATGCGGACGGGAAATCTTCGGCGCAAAGGGGCGGACGAAATTGCCGGTTGTTATTGCCGGTTGTTCGGGCGCGCTCGCCGATTATCGTAACCTCTTGCCGTGTCGGACGGCTGCGTTACCACCAGGTCGGCGCGATCCTGGCCGTGATGCTGGCGCTGGCGGGAATGGTGACAGGGGAAGAAGCACTTCGGCGGGCGCTCGCCCGTGCCGGATGGCTGTTCGTGGCCGGCACGCTGCTGTTCTCGTTCAGCATTTACGCCGCGGCGCTGGCCGGCATGCGCGCGCTGACATGGGTCACGCCGGTCGGCGGCATCGCGTTCATGCTCGCCTGGCTTGAACTGGCCCTGGCCGCCCGGTACCTGACGCGCCCGGGGCCGCGGCAGGACGCGACCCGGACGAAATCGGAGCGCCGGGACCGGTGATGGTTTTGCTTGAACCGGACGGGGCATTCTGATAGGTTTAATGCCGCCTTAACAGTTGGGAACGGGGTCGACTGAAGGCAATCCGGAGTTTCTGGGTCCGTAATCGCTAAAACAACCACGAGGGCAAATGCCATGAGGAATTCTATACGACCGCTTACTGCGGGCATACGCACGGCGCTGCTGGCGGCGTTTGCGACATCCGGTCTCAGTACCGCAGCGTTGGCGCAACAAGACACGGGCGCACAACAAACGGAGGACAGATCGGTCGAACGCATGCTGGTGACAGGTTCGCGTATCCAGCGTGCGGTGGACGAAGGCGCGATACCGATGCTGCGCATCGGTCGCGAGGAAATCGAGAACAGCGGCGTGGCATCGTTGGCCAGCTTGCTGCAGGAGCTCTCGATTTCCGGTTCGGCGATCAACACCGCGTTCAACAGCTCAGGCAACTTCGGTTTCCCGCCCGACGGTGGCGGGATCGGCGCCGGCTCGTCGCAGTTGAACCTGCGCAGCCTCGGCTCCAACCGTACGCTGATCCTGGTCAATGGCCAGCGCTGGGTTCCCGGGGCCTCGGCCAGCGGGGTGCCGGCGGCGGTTGACCTGAACACGATTCCGATCACCGCGGTCGAAAGCATTGAAATCCTCAAGGACGGCGCCTCGACGGTCTACGGGGCCGACGCGATCGCCGGCGTGGTCAACATCATCACGCGCAAGGAGTTCAGCGGACTCGAGATGAACGCCTACGCCGGCCAGTTCGTCGACGAGGATGACGGTGCCCAACAGCAATACGACATCTCGTTCGGATCGAGCAGCGACCGGTCGCACGTTTTCGTCAACGCGAGCCTCACCGACCAGAGTGCGGTCGATGCAGGCGACCGTGAAATCTCGAGTTTCCCGGTACCGGGCACGGGCCTGACGCGCGGCAGTTCGGGCACGCCGCAGGGCCGATTCATCTTCAGCATTCCCGGCGTCACCGACGATTTCGGCGGGTTGTGCGCGCCGACCGATCTCGACGGCGACGGGGTGCCGGACACCACGACCTGCGACGTCACGACCCCGCGCGGCTCGACGTTCCCGGGCGGCACCCCGAGCTTTCCGGACGACTTCATCCCGTTCAGCAACTCCGAGCGGTTCAATTTCGCCCAGTTCAACCTGGTCCAGACGCCCAGCGAGCGGGTCAGCGTCTGGGTCGACGGTCGCTACGACTTCGTCCAGGGCAACGCGGTCAATATTTCCGGATACAGCCGTTTCCTTTACAACAACCGCGAGTCGACCAACCGGGCCGCACCCGAGCCGATCTTTCTGGGTCCGGGCGCCGGTGCCGGCAATGCGGCGGACGTCACCGACATCGATGCGTCCAACCCGTTCAACCCGTTCGGCATCACGCTTGACGCCGACTCGAACTTCATCCTGCTGGGCCGCCGCCCGATCGAACTCGGACCACGCGTCTTCAGGCAGGACGTCGATACCTGGTACTACAACGGGGGCCTGCAGGGCGATTTCCTGACCGCCGGCCGGATGTTCAACTGGGACATGAACATCGTGTTCTCGGAAAACGAGGCCAACCAGGAAAAGCAGGGCGCGATTCGGCTGGACCGGCTGGGCCAGGCGCTCGGTCCGCTCGACCAGTGTCTGGGTTCCGTCAACGATTGCGTGCCGCTGAACCTGTTCGGCGGTCAGCAGGGCGACGAGGTCTTCCGCTTCGGCGGCGGCGGCGGCACGATTACCGATGAAATGCGCGATTTCATCGGATTCGTGCAGAAGGACTCGAGCAAGCAGGAGCTGTTCGACTTCAATGTCAACTTCGCCGGCGACCTGTTCGAACTGCCGGCCGGCTGGGTTGGCTTCGCGGTCGGTTATGAGCACCGCGACCAGGAAGGCCGGTTCCAGCCCGATCCCATCGTCGTGGCTGGCGACAGCAACGGGATTCCGGCGCAACCGACGGCCGGCGAGTTCGATGTCAACTCGTTCTACGGCGAAGTCGTGGTGCCGCTGCTGGCCGACATGCCGTTCGCGCAAATGCTTGAAGTGGCCGGTTCGGTGCGTGCGGCCGACTTCAGCACGTTCGGTACCGAGACCACGACCAAGGTGGAGCTGCGCTGGCAGCCGGTCAGCCAGTTGCTCGTTCGCGGTACGTTCTCGGAAGGTTTCCGCGCACCCAGCATCGGCGAGCTGTTCGGTTCCGAGGCGCGTTTCGACGCGACCCTGGCCGACCCCTGCAACGCCTCGACGTTCCCGACGCTTACGCCTGAGCAGCAGCAGAACTGCATCGCGCAGGGCGTACCCGACGGCGGCTTCATCCAGGCCAATCCGCAGATTTCGGTCACCACCGGCGGCAACGAGAACCTCGATGCCGAGACCGCCGACAGCTACTCGGCAGGCATCCAGTACAGCGCCAATTTCGTCGATCGCATCGACATGCTCAGCGTGTTCGAAGTCGGCGTGAACTGGTACCGGCACGAGCTCGAGGATGCCATTCGCGCCGTCAGTGCGCAGTTCATCCTCGACGAATGCATTCGCACGGGCGCTCCGGAATTCTGCGACGGCATTGGGCGCAATGCCACGGGAAACATCGATGATTTCGACAACCGGCTGACCAACATCGGCGGCATCGATACCGAAGGCTGGGACTTCACCTTTCGTCTGCGCACGTCGCCCAGCGATATCGGCCGATTCGGCATCGACTGGAACACGACGTACATCGATGAATTCGACGAGATCGTCCCGGGCACCGGCGGCGGATTCCAGGCGCTGGACCGCACCGGCGTCGAGTTCGACGACACGTCGATCGTCGAGTGGCGCTCGAACGCCAACTTCCTCTGGGACCTCGGCCCCTGGAGCGCGGTCTGGACGATCCAGTACATCGACGATCTGAAGGAGTCGTGCTCGGACTTCCTCGACGGTACGCCGGACAGCCTGGCCAACCTTGGTCTGTGCTCGAATCCGACGCCGACCGAGTTCGAGGGTTTCGGTACCGTGCCGACCAACAATCTCGACTCGACGTTCTACCATGACCTGAACGTCAGCTACAGGACAGAGATCCTGGGCGCCGAGACGCGCTTCACGATCGGTGCCGAGAACCTGTTCGACACGGCGCCGCCGATCTGCCTGAGCTGCTCGCTCAACGGCTTCGATCCGTCGACCTACCGGGTTCCGGGCCGGTTCCTGTTCGCCCGCGTCGGGGTCCGGTTCCAGTAACGCCCCGCAAGCGCTGGCCAATATGGACGAAAGCCCCGGCTCCGTGCCGGGGCTTTCGTTTGTCCGGGAGCCGCCCGAAAGTCACGAGTACACGAAGGCAGCCTCCGGAAACGTCTGCATAACCGGCGGCAGATCCAGGTGAAGCCCGGCCACAGCGCCGTGTTCCGTCCGGATGCTGCCGAATCCGGCGCCGACGATTGCGATCCGGACGTGCCGGCCCGTCGCGGCCGAATCCTCTCCTCGGTAGAACGAATCGGCATTGTAAAGTAACCCCCGAACCGCACCGGAATTTGACATGACCTGGATCGAAACCATCGACTACGCGCACTCCGAAGGCCGGCTGCGCAAGCTCTACGACCGGGTCAGCGGACCCGGGGGCGTCATTGACAACATCCTGAAGGCCCACAGCCTGCGGCCGCACACGCTCGAGGGGCACATGGCGCTTTACAAGAGCGTGCTGCACCATTCGGGCAACACGTTGCCGAACTGGCTGGCCGAGGCGATCGGCGTGCAGGTCAGCCTGATCACCGGCTGCGATTACTGCGTGCAGCACCATTTCACCGGTCTGGGCCGGATTCTCGCCGACGACGAACGCGCCCGGCAGATGCTCGAGGCGCTGAAGAACGAACGCCACGACGGCGTGTTCGAGCCGGCTGAGGCGGCCGCGCTCAGGTACGTGGCGGCACTGACGCGCGCGCCGTCGTCGCTGGACGTGCTGCAGATCGACGAACTCCGGTCGCACGGGTTCAGCGATGCCGAGATCCTCGAGATCAACCAGGTCGCGGGGTACTTCGCCTACGCCAACCGGACCGTGTTGGGCCTGGGCGTGACCGCCGACGGCGAGCCGCTCGGCCTGGCGCCGGCCAACCGCGACGACGAGTCGGACTGGTCGCATGGTGCCGGGTGAGAGGGTCGGGGAGTGAGGCCCGACCCGTCACAAGTGGCGTGGCACCGACTGGTCAATGCGGCCCAGATGCTGCTGATCGTCGCCGGGCTCGTCGTCGTGCTCGCGATTCCGGCCTGGTTCCTGGCCGGCGGCGCCGGTGTTGCCTGGGTGATCTTTCTGGTGGCGCTGACGGCGTGGCTCAGCGGCAATATCCCGTCGCGGCTGGTGCTGGCCCGGACCGGGGCGAGTCCGCTGCAGCGCGGTCATGCGCCAGGGCTGTACGCGCTGGTCGATCGCCTCTATCGATCGGCCGGACTGGGTCTGGAAACCGCGGTGTACTACGTGCCGACCGGGCGCCTGAACGCTTTCGCGGTCGGGACGGCGCGCGACGGCGGTATCGCCGTGACCGACGGGCTGGTTCGACGGCTGACTGCGCGCCAGCTCGCCGGGGTTCTCGCGCACGAGGTCAGCCATCTTGCTCACAACGACACGCGCGTCATGTCGATGGCCGCGGCGATGACGCAGATGACGGTCTTCAGCGCGACGCTGGTCCAGTTTCTGCTTCTCGTCTCGTTGCCGTGGCTGCTGGCGACCGGCACGCCGGTCCCTCTGCTCCTGCTGCTGGTCGTGGCCGTTGCGCCGACACTCAGCACATTGCTACAACTGGCGCTGTCGCGCAACCGAGAGTTCACCGCCGACCTCGAAGCAGCCGCATTGACCGGCGACCCGGAAGGACTGGCCTCCGCGCTGGAGGTGCTCGAGCGCCACAACGGAAGCTGGTTGAGGAGCATTTTCGGGCGCGAGCCGATGCCGATGCCGTGGCTGCAGACGCATCCGCCGACCGCCGAGCGCATTGGCCGGCTGCTGTTGCTTGCCCGGCGCTCGGGATCGAGGCGCGGCGGCTTTACCGACGAGCAGGCCGGGTCGGACTTGTTGTCCATAGAGCGACCGGAAGGGACCCCGCGCTGGTTTATTTTCGGTCCGTGGCATTGATCGTCGCCGATGACTGTCCGGCCGGGGGTGGTGTGCGGTCCGGCCGGCCCGCTATACTGGCGCCGCGCCGTTCGCCGCAAGCCGGCGAAGGCCTCCGCCGACCAGGAGTTCGCGCGTGACCGAACCGTCCGATCCGGCCGTCCGCGACCGGCGCCCGCGCCACGACCTGATTCTGGCCGAGCAGACCCGCCGGCTTTTCGCCTCGTTGCCCGTGGCGCTGGCGTCGACGGTCGTTCTGGCCGCAGTCCTGGTTGCCGTCTTCTGGCCCGTTCGCTCGCACGAAGTCCTGCTCGGCTGGCTGGCGGCGCTCGCGCTCGTCGGGTTCTCGCGATTCGGGCTGTGGCTGGCGTATCGAAAGACCTCGCCGCCGGCCGCTTTCGCCCGGCGGTGGAATTTCCGGTTCGTGCTTTTGACCGCGCTGGCCGGTCTGGTGTGGGGCGCTGGTGCATGGGTATTCCTTTCCGCCGAGCCGGCCGGCCAGCGTACGCTGCTGATGTTCGTCGTCGCCATTCTGGGCGCCGGCGCGGTCGTCAATCTCGGCGTTCGCTGGCAGTGCACCTGGGCGTTCGTGCTGCCGGCGCTGGCGCCGTACGCGTTCCGGATCTGGCAGCTGGATCTGCCGCTGGCGTCCGGGATTGCGGCGATGGTCGTGCTGTACATTTGCGCGCTGCTGTGGCTGAGCCTGCTGGCCGCGCGCGCGACATCCCGCCACGTCCGAACCTCGCTCCAGCTGGCCGACCAGGTCGAGCGCGCGCGCCGGCAGCGGCAGCGTTACCGGTCTCTGGTCGAGTCGACGCTGGCCGTGATCTGGGAGGGCGAGCCGGAGACGCTTCGCTTCACTTATGTAAGTCCAGAGGCCGAATCGATGCTCGGGTATCCGGCGCGATTCTGGCTGGCCGACGACACTTTCTGGGTCGACCACATGCACCCGGACGATCGCAAATGGGCGCCCGCTTACTGCCGCAGGACTACCGAGCAGTTGCGGCAGCACACCTTCGATTACCGGATGATCGCCGCAGACGGGCGCGTCGTCTGGTTGCGCGACGTTGCCAACGTGCTGGTGGAGGGCGGCCGGGCGGTCAAGCTCGTGGGCGCCATGATCGACATCACCGAGCTCAAGGACGCCCAGGCCAATCGGGAGTACGTCTCCGACCTGCAGCAGCTCATCGTCGAGGCCTCGCGCGATTTTCTGCAGGAGCGGGAAGAGAACCTGGACCGGATTCTTTCACAAACGCTGGAGCGCATCGGCCGCCGGTGCGATGCCGACCGCGCCTATCTGATCCGGTTCAGTTCCGACCTTGAAACCTATAGCAACACCCACGAGTGGGCCGCGCCCGGAATTCGCCCGGAAGTCGACCAGCTGCAAGACGTCCCGTCGACCACGATCCCGATGCTGCGCGAGCGGCTGGCGCAGCGGCAGCCGGTCATCATCCCCAGCGTCGCCGAACTGGGCGGGGACTGGGCGGCCGAGAAGGCCGTGTTCATGGAGCAGGACATCCGTTCGCTGCTGGTGCTGCCGATATTCACCGGGGACCGGCTTGCCGGCCTGATCGGGTTCGATGCGGTGCGGGCCGAGCGGCGCTGGACCGACGACGAGGTCGCCGCATTGCAGGTACTGGGCGATCTGATCGGCGCGGCCAGCACGCGCGCCGAAGCCGGGCGCAGGCTGCGCGCCAGCGAGAATCTGCGTATGTACGCCGAGTCGCTGGCCGGCATGGGAAGCTGGGAGTGGGAGATCGGTTCCGAGATCTTTCATGCCTCCGACGAGTGGCGCAACGTGACCGGCTGCGGCGCCGGCACACTGACGCGCGAGCAGGTGCTGGCGCTGGCACCGGGAGAAGAGCGGGCGCGGGTTGAAAATGCGTTGCGCAACACCGTCGATACCGGACGCTCCTACAGCATCGAGCACCGGATCGTGCGCCCGGACAACGGCGAGGAACGCTGGGTCCGGGTCGTCGCCGAGCTTTCCCGGGGCGGTTCCAGGGCGCCGAAATTGCGCGGTTTCATGCAGGATGTCACCGAGCGCAAGCGCGCAGAGCACAAGCTGTTCCAGCTTGCACACTATGACAGTCTGACCGGACTGCCCAACCGGGTGCTGGCACTCGATCGCCTGCAGCAGTCGCTCAAACGCGCCCGGCGCCACAATTGTCAGGTCGCGGTGCTGTTCCTGGACCTGGACCAGTTCAAGAAGGTCAACGATTCGCTCGGCCACGATGCCGGCGACAGGCTGCTGGTGGACGCGGCCACCCGGCTGGTGGGGCTGTTCCGCGAGCAGGACACGGTCGCGCGCATCGGCGGCGACGAATTCCTGATCGTGCTCGACGACTTCGCCAGTTCCTCCGACGTGATCGCCGCGGCCGGCAAGATTCTGAGCGCGTTCCGCAGCCCGATGGTCGTCGGCGGCCGCGAGTTCGTGCTGACCGCGAGCATCGGCATCGCACTGTCGCCGCACGACGGCAACTCGGCACCCGACCTGATGCGCAATGCGGATACCGCCATGTATCACGCCAAGCAGGCCGGGCGCGACGCGTACCAGTTCTTCACCCGCTCGATGAACGAGCTGGTCGCGCGCCGGCTGACGCTGGAAGAAGCGCTGCGCGGTGCGCTGGACCGGGGTGAGCTGTTCGTCGAATACCAGCCGCTGATCCGGCTGCCGGAGCGCAAGCCGGTCGGCGCCGAGGCGCTGCTGCGCTGGCACCATCCGACGCTGGGCCGGGTCGCACCCGAGGAGTTCATCGAGGTTGCCGAGCAGTGCGGGCGCATCGGCGAACTCGGACGCTTCGTGTTCGACCAGGCGCTGTTGGCGGTCGCGGGCTGGCGGGAAACGACCGGCGAGGCCGTCAGCGTTTCGATCAACGTCTCGCCGCGCCAGTTTCGCGACGCGCGTTTCGCCGAACGTGTGATCGATGCGCTGCAGACCGTCAGCCTGCCCGGCGAGGCGCTCGTGATCGAGATTACCGAAGGCGTGCTGCTGTCCGGGCGCAAGGAGGTGCAGCACACGCTGAAGACGCTGCGCCGCTACGGCGTCGGCATCATGATGGACGATTTCGGCACCGGCTATTCATCGCTGAGCTACCTGCGCGACTATCCGTTCACCGGCCTGAAGATCGATCGCGGCTTCGTCCACGATCTCGATACCAGCGAGCGCAACCGGCAGCTCGTGCTGACCGCGATCCAGCTCGCCAGCGCGCTGGGGATCGAGGCGATCGCCGAGGGCGTGGAAACCGACAGCGAACTGGACGTGCTGCTGGCTCATCATTGCCGGCTGGCCCAGGGTTTCCTGTTCAGCCGCCCGCTGCGGGACGGCGCCTTCCAGCAATTGCTGACCAGGCAGCCGGGCGGCTAAGGCCTGCATACCGGCGCACCAACGTGCTTGATCGGCATTCCAGGACCGTTACACTTGCGGCCGTGAATCGCCGCCGCATCTTCCAGACCCGCCGGCACGTGCCACGGCGCCTCCTGCGCCTGTGGCTTCTTGCGGTCGTTGCCGGCTGGGTCGGGATGGGGTTTTGGCACGTATCCAAGCCGCTGCCGGAGGGCCTCTCGGTGGCTGCGCCGATGCGGCCGGCGCCGATGGCGCGGTTCATCGCCGACTACACCTACGTCGACGCGACCGGCGAGCGGCGCGTCGACCAGCGAATCTTCGAGCGCGTGTTTTCGCACATCGCGCGCGCCGAACGGCTGGTCGTGCTCGACATGTTCCTGTTCAACCACTTTGCCGGCGACCCGGACGGGGACGACATGCGGCCGCTTTCACGGGAGTTGACGCAACTGCTGGTCGAGCGCAAACGCACGGTTCCCGACCTGCGCGCCATCGTCATCACCGATCCGATCAACACGTTCTACGGCAGTTTCGAGCTGCCGCAGCTCCAGCGGCTTCGCAGGGCCGGGGTCGATGTCGTGGTGACCGATCTCGGGCCGTTGCGCGATTCCAACCCGGCCTGGTCGGGTTTGTGGCGGCTGTGTTGCGAATGGCTGGGAAACGACCCCGGCTCCGGCTGGTTGCCCAACCCGATCGGCGATCAGGACGTCACGCTCCGGGGCCTGCTTGCGCTGGCGAACTTCAAGGCCAACCATCGCAAGACGCTGGTCGCCGACACCCCGACCGGCTGGGTCGGGCTGGTCACTTCGGGCAATCCGCACGACGCCTCCAGCGCGCACAGCAACATCGCGGTCGAGTTTCGCGGCGCCGCGGCGCTGGATCTGCTTGAAACCGAGCGCGCCGTCGCCGCATTCTCGGCGCCGGGGCTGGAATGGCCCGACGTCTCCCGAGCCGGGACCGCGAACGATTCGGCGGTGCGGCTGCAGATCGTCACCGAAGCCACAATCCGCGACGCGGTGCTGGACGCGCTGGCGCGAAGCGGGGCGGGCGACCGCGTCGACCTGGCGATGTTCTACCTGTCCCACCGTGCCGTCATCGAGGGCCTGGTCGAAGCGCACCGTCGCGGCGCCCG
>JAVVDX010000082.1:0-7578 GCA_032251475.1 Wenzhouxiangellaceae bacterium
ACCGGACGGCCTCAGGCGCGCGCTGGCCGAGGGCAACCGCTGGCAGGACCTGCTGACTGCCGAGTTCGTCACCGGCCGCACCGGCAACGAGATTCTGGCCGCGGCCCAGGCGAGGATGGAAGGCGAGCCGTGGTCGTTCAACATCTACACCCACCCTCTCGGCTTCGTCGGCCATGCGCCGGGTCCGACCGTCGGAATGTGGGACCTGCCGGGCGCAGTAGCCCATACGGGCGACCGGCCGCTGTACCCGGACACCGGCTATGCGATCGAGGGAAACGTCGCGCTGCCGCTGGAAGAATGGGACGGCCAGCTTGTGCAGATCAAGCTCGAACAGTCGGCGTATTTCGACGGCGAGCGCGTGATCTACCTGGCCGGCCGCCAGACCGACTGGCACCTGGTGCGATGAGGCTGTGCATTCGCCTCGTCGCGGGAATCTTGCCGCTCCTGCTGACCGCCTGCGCCGGGCCGGCCACGCACGGCGAGGGGCCCACCGTGGTCGTCGTGCGCCATGCGGAGAGGCTCGACCATTCCGCCGACCCGCCGTTGAGCCAGGCCGGCGAGCAGCGTGCCGGGGCGCTGGCACAAGTACTGGCGCGGGCGCGACTGAACGCGGTGTACGCGAGCCAGTACCGGCGCACGCAACTGACGGCGGCGCCGGCGGCCGGGGCCGCCGGTCTCGACGTGCGAATCGCGCCGATCGAGGGCGACATCACCGAGTGGGCCCGCGGCTTCGCCCAATTGCTGGTCGACCGCCACCCCGGCCGGACCGTGCTGGTGGTCGGTCACAGCAACACCGTGCCGGCGCTCGTCGGGGCGCTGTGCCGGTGCGACGTCGCGCCGCTTTCGGAGCACGATTACGACTTCCTGTTCGTCGTCACCCGGGCCGGTTCGGAATCGCCCGTACTCGTCACCGCCAGGTATCGGCCCCGGGAAACGTCTGAATGACCCCACCGTAGCGTCCGGCGCAGCCCCGGCCCATGAACAGATCAATTTTTTGATTGAGAACCGTTTTTTGGTCGATCGAGCGTGCGGCGCCACTTCTCCGGTGCCGCACGTGATCGCACCAGATGCTATTATATCGCCATTCGACGATAAACGATCTATAAATGAACAATGCTCCTGAGCCCGGGGTCATCGTCGATTCCGGCGACGCCAACGAAACAGCGACTGCCGCCGTCGCCAAGGCGCTGGCCCACCCGGCCCGCATCCGGATCGTGCGTCTGCTGCTGGCGCGCGAGACCTGCGTCGGCGGCGACATCGTCGAACAGGTCGGGCTGGCGCAATCGACCGTGTCGGAGCACCTGCGCATCCTCAAGGCGGCCGGCGTGGTGGTCGGTGAAATCGAGCGGCCGCGGATCTGCTATTCGCTGAACGCGGCCGCGCTCGCGCCGCTGACCGCGCTGCTCGACGAGATCTCGGCCAGGCAGCAGGCCGGACGGCTCGGCGGTCCACCCTGTTCGCCGGGCGACGGCGACCGGCAGGAATAGCGATGTCCGCCGACCCGATCACGAACAAGCGTCTCTCCTTCCTGGATCGCTTTCTCACGCTGTGGATCTTCGCCGCGATGGCGCTGGGCGTGGCGCTGGGCACCTTGTTCCCCGGCTTTCCCGAGTGGCTGGATTCGCTTTCGGTTGGTACCACCAACATCCCGATCGCCGTCGGCTTGATCCTGATGATGTATCCGCCGCTGGCGCGGGTGCGCTATGAGAAGCTGCCGCTGGTGTTTCGCGACGGCCGGGTGCTGGCGCTGTCGCTGGTCCAGAACTGGGTGATCGGGCCGCTGCTGATGTTCGCGCTGGCGGTGATCTTCCTGCGCGATTATCCCGAGTACATGACCGGCTTGATCCTGATCGGGCTGGCGCGCTGCATCGCGATGGTGCTGGTCTGGAACCAGCTCGCCGGCGGCAGCAACCAGTACGTCGCAGCCCTGGTCGCGTTCAACTCGATCTTCCAGATCCTGTTCTTCAGCGTGTATGCCTGGTTCTTCCTGACCGTTCTGCCGCCGCTGTTCGGGCTGGACGGCAGCGTGATCGATGTCGGCTTCACGACCATCGCCAAGGCAGTGCTGATCTACCTGGGCATCCCGTTCGCGGCCGGTTTCCTGACCCGGCATTTCCTGCGCCGGCAGCGCGGCAACGAGTGGTACGAGAAGCGTTTCATGCCCCGAATCGCGCCAATCACGCTGATTGCACTGCTGTTCACGATCGCAGCGATGTTCTCGCTCAAGGGCGGCATGGTCCTGCAACTGCCGCTGGATGCGCTGCGGATCGCGATGCCGCTGGCGATCTACTTCCTGGTGATGTTCCTGGTCAGCTTCTGGATGGGCCGGCTGATCCGGGCCGATTATCCGCGCACGACGGCGATCGCGTTCACTGCGGCCAGCAACAACTTCGAGTTGGCGATTGCGGTGGCCATCGCCGCGTTCGGGCTGGCCTCGCCGGTGGCGTTCGCGACCGTGATCGGCCCGCTGGTCGAAGTGCCGGTGCTGATTTCGCTGGTTTCGGTCGCGCTGTGGATGAAGCGACGCTGGTTTGCCGGGCAACTCGCCGACCAGGCGGCATGAGCACGCTTTATTGAAACGCCGGCCGTGCAGGTTTCCTGAAACCGCGCGGCTCCGCCCGTCAGCTCCTGGCCCTCGGGCAACGACTTGCGTCAGCGCTCGCGTACGAGACAGTCCTGGCCGCGCTTTTTGAGCGTCTCGCACAGCTCCTCGGCCCGGCCCTGATCCATCGGCCCGGTCACCAGCCGATACAGGCCGTCGGTCTGCTGTGCCTCCAGCCCGATATCGCCGAGGACTTCGCCCAGTCGCTGCTGAAGCAACTCGATGCCTGACGTCGCCTGGTCCCGGCCGCGAACTACCGCCAACTGCACACGATGGGTTCCTTGCTCGGCCAGGCGCTGAGCCTCGAGTTCGCGTTCCCGCTGGCGCTGGAGTTCACGCTCCCGCTCGCGGCGCTCGGCCTCGGCCCGCGCCCGGGCTTCGAGCTCGCTGACCCGGGCTTGCGCAAGTTCCGCCTCGGGGCTGCCGGAAAATTCCTCGGCGAAGGCGCGCAACGCGTCGATGTCTTCGCTTTCGGCCAGGTCCTGCCACTGCGTCTCGCGCTGGAGGGTATGCAGGCGCGTGCGGGCCTCGTCGGCGGCCGCGGCATCCGGGAAGGATTCGACAAACTCGCGGTAGGCCCCGATCGTGTTGCGTTGCCGCGCATCCGTCCACGCCTGCTCGGCGCGCAGGGCTTCGATTCGGCTTCGAGCCTGCTCGGCCTCGGGGCTTTCCGGGTAGCGCTCGATAAAGGATTCGTAGGCGGCAATGGTATCTTCTTGCTGGGCTTGTTCCCAGCGCGCATCCTGGCGGTCACAGGCGGCCAGTGCCAGGGGCAGTATCAAAAGCAGGATTCGGATGATCATGGCAACGACCTCCGTGGTGACATGTGCCCGACCACTTTGGCGTCAGGCATTCGGAAACGTGCAATGACTTTACTCCGACAGGGAGTCGGGTTCAACCCGGGTGCCGAGGCGAGATCTGTCTCGCCGGACGCCGGACCGACTGGCGCAGGAACGTCCATTGGGGAAATCAATCCGCGCCGAATGCGGTCCAACATATCGAGCCCGAACCAGATGTCGTGACCATGCGAACCGCCCGATTCAGCCCAGGAGACGTCGTTCATCACGTGAAGTTCGACTACCGCGGCGTGATCGTCGACGTCGATCCCGAGTTCGCCGGCACCGAGGCATGGTACGAACGCGTTGCACGCAGCCGGCCGCCGCGGGATAAACCCTGGTACCACGTGCTCGTGCACGGCTCCGATGTCATGACCTACGTCGCCGAGCGCCATCTCGAGCCGGACCCGTCCGGCAAGCAGGTCGAGCATCCGGCACTGGGGCGGTTCTTCGACGCGTTCGGCGATGGCCGCTACCGCCGGCGCGCACATTGAAGGTGGCTGTTGCCCATTTCCAGAACGAGCGTCGCATCTCGCTGGCAACGACAGAACGTGAACTTCAACGTTGGGTCGAGACGCCCCCGGAAACGAATCCTGCTGCGTGCGGTCGATTGACCGAAGCCGAACCGACAGACTCGACGATGTTGCGACGGGCAGCAGCGGAAGGGAGAGTGCGAGCCACCGGACCGGCGGACACACGCATGTTCGCCGGCCGCGGCGCGGCATTCGCGCTGCTCGCCGCCGTGCTTGCGGGCGGCTGCGCCACGCAAACCGCCCGGGATGACGGCCGCGATGCGCGGGACTCGGCCGACGAGGCCCCGACCCCTGTCGCGCCGCCGTCTCCGATCGACTGGCGCTTCGCCGACGCCGGCATCAGGTTTGCCGGCGATACGACTGCGGTTCGGCTGAACGCGGTCGAACAACTGCGCGAAGACCGCTACCGGCTGACGATCGAGCCGGAAGCCACGCCGATCAACCCGAGCCCGTGGTACGGGTTCGAAGTGCACGCCGATCAGCCGAAGACAATCTCGCTGATCTTCGATTACAAGACCGCGCCGCACCGCTACTGGCCGAAGATCAGCCGCGACCAGGGCAGGACCTGGGAGCGCGCCGACGACGACGCGGTCGAGGAAGTCGACGGCAACCTGCACTTGCGCCTGGACCTTGACGAACGCTCGACGATGGTATTCGCGCAGCCGCCGCTGGGCCCGAACGACGTCGACCGGTGGATTTCCGAGCACCCGGCCCGGACGCCGCTGCACACCGCCAGCGCCGGGCGCTCGATTCAGGGTCGCCCGATTCCGCAGGTGACGTTCGGGACCCAAAGGCGCGGCGCGCCGCTGCTGATCATCGTTGCGCGCCAGCACCCGCCCGAGACCACGAGCGCGCTGGCGATGATGCAGTTCGTCGACACGCTGCTGGCCGAAGACGAACTCGCCGAGCGTTTCCGGAACCGGGTACGCACGCTGGTGTTCCCGATGGCCAACCCCGACGGTGTCGTGCTCGGCAACTGGCGCGGCAACGCGCGCGGCATCGATCTCAACCGCGACTGGGGCGAGTTCACGCAACCCGAAACACGCGCCATCCGCGACGCGATCGCGCGCGCTCTCGCCACCGCCCGGCCGCTGCTGGCGGTCGATTTCCATTCCACCCGAACCAACGTTCTCTACACGATCTCCGACGACCCGGCGCTGGCCTCGGGTGAACTGCTGGGCGACTGGCTCGATGAGCTGATGAAGATCGACGAGGGTCGTCTCGACGACAAGGCGTTCGCACCGGTCACGCCGGTGTTCAAGAACTGGATCTTCAAGGAATACGGTGTGCCGGCCGTAACCTACGAGGTCAGCGACGCGCTCGTGCCGGCCGAGATCGAGCGCATCGCGACCGAGGCGGCCGAGGCGCTGATGCGCCTGGTCGTCGGCGAGCCGCAACTGCCGGGCAAGGCCGGCCGGGCCGCGGCCACCATCACCACGGCGCGCTAGCACCGTCCGGCATCTCGCGGCCAAGCTATAATCGGCCGCTCAGGGAGCCGCGGAATGCCGTCATCGTCGTGACGGCTTCCGATCCGCGATGGCGTGCGCCATCGCCGTCCCGGATTGCCTTGTTCGCCAGCATCCGCCGGCATCGGCCGGCATCGAGCGCCGCCGCGTGTCCACTTTCGAATCCTGCCAGTCGACCGTTTCCGGGCCGCCCCTCGCCGGGCGGATTGCGGGCGTGATTGCGCTCGTGCTGCTGGCGGCGGCATATGCGCCGGGTCACGCCGACGACGACACCGGGGTGCTGGTACTCGGCCGGGTCAGCGACGACCCGGCCACGCACTACGACCGCCTCAAGCCGATGCTCGACTACGTGGTCGGGCACATGTCCGATCTCGGCATTCACCGGGGCCGCGTGCTGATGGCGCGCGACGGCGCGGCCATGGCCAGCTACCTGCGGCAGGGCCGCGTCGACTGGGTGACGGAAACCGCCGGTGCGGCGCTGGCGCTGATCGAGCGCGGTGACGCCGTGCCGCTGGCCCTGAGCTGGCGTGGCGGCGAGCAGCGCTATTACAGCGTTTTCGTCGCCCGCCGGGACAGCGGAATCTCTTCGCTGGACGATCTCGCCGGCCGCACCATCGCGTTCCAGCACCCGATGTCGACCAGCGCCTACCTGGTGCCGGCCGGGGTGCTGCTCGACCGCGACCTTTCGCTGGCCGCGCTGCTCTCGCCGCTGGACCGTCCGCCGCCCGACCAGGTGGGATATGCGTTTACCGGCGCCGAGGCCAATTCCATCGCCTGGGTGCACCAGCGCCTGGTCGACGTGGCCGCGGTCAGCAACCAGAACTTCGAGGATCTGGTCGAGCCGGTCCCCGACTACGCGGCCAACCTCGTCATCGTCGGCCGCAGCCCGGATTACCCGCGTGCGCTCGAACTGGTGCGCGGGGACCTGCCCGAGGCCATCCGTTCGCGGCTGCTCGAGGTACTGCTGTCGTCGGCCGAAGATCCGGCCGCGGCCGGTGCGCTGGCCGCCTTCTTCCGAACCGACCGGTTCAGCCGGTACACGCCGGAGATCGCCGACCAGCTGGCCACACTGGCGCCGATGGTCGAGCGGGTGCGGCAGGAGTTGCAGTGACCGGCCCCGTCGCCGGTCTGGGCACCCGGCTGGCGCTGGCGGTTCTGCTGATCGCCGCGGCGCTGCTCGGCGCGCTCGCGCTGCTGTGGTCCGCCGGCACCCGCAACAACGAGCAACTGGTGGAACAGAGCAGCCAGGCGATCCTCGACAACGCGCTGGCCGACCTGCGGCTGCGCGGCGAGGTGACGCTCGAACACCTTTGCGAAGTCCTGCCCAACCCGGTCTACTTCCATGACTTCAAGGGCCTGGGCGAGGCGCTGGCGCCGGTGCTCGCGCGGCCCGACGTCGAATACCTGCAGGTCTACGACCTCGAAGGACGGCTGGTGCACGACGGCGCACGCGTGCAGGAACGTTTCGGCGAGCGCATGGACGATCCGCAGGCCGGGGCGGTGATTGCCGCGGACGGACCGCTGGCGCTGTGGAGCGACGGGCACCTGGACCTGAGCCGGCCCCTGATGCTCGGCAGCGAACGCATCGGCGGCGTGCGGATCGGCATGTCGGGCGCCGCCGCCGACCGCGTGGTGGCCCGCGAACAGGCCGAGCTGACCGGTGAGCTGCGGGCGCGCTTCGATCCGCAGATCCGGCGGTTGTTCGTGGTCTTCTCGATTCTGCTGGCCGGCACCGCGCTGGGCGCCTGGCTGGTCGCGCGCGGACTGCTGCGGCCGATCCGCGCGCTGGCCCGCGCGGCCGAACGGATCGAGGCGGGCCATCTCGAGCCGGTCGCGACCGGCGCCGGGCGCCGTGACGAACTGGGCGTGCTGGTGCAGGCATTCAATCGAATGGTCGGGGCCATGCGCCGGCACGATCACGAGATCCGCCGGCTGGCCTACCAGGATCCGCTGACCGACCTGCCGAACCGGCTGATGTTCCGGGAACTGCTCGACCAGGCGGTCGCCGGGCAGGAGTCGGGCGGGGACGAGGTAGGCCTGCTGTTCATCGACCTGGACGATTTCAAGCGCATCAACGACACGGTCGGCCACGATGCCGGCGACGAGGTCCTGACCGAGTTCGCCCGGCGCCTTCGCCGCAG
>JAVVDX010000082.1:7678-12033 GCA_032251475.1 Wenzhouxiangellaceae bacterium
GCCACGATGCCGGCGACGAGGTCCTGACCGAGTTCGCCCGGCGCCTTCGCCGCAGCATCGAGCGGCCCGGGCCCGACCCGGACAGCGACATTCCCGTCATCGCCCGGCTGGGCGGCGACGAGTTCGTGGCGCTGATCTCCGGCGGCCCGGTGCGCGAGCGCTGCGGGACGCTGGCGCGCGCGATCCTCGATTCGCTCAACGAGCCGTTCGACGCCGCCGGCCACCGGGTCATCCTCGGCGCCAGCATCGGCGTGGCCATCTACCCCGACGACGCGCACTCGACCCGCCACCTGCTCAAGTGCGGCGACCTGGCGATGTACCAGGCCAAGCTCGAGGGCAAGAACGGCGTCTACTGGTATCGCGACCACCTGGCCGCAGCGGCCGAGGAAAACCTGCAGCTCGAACAGGAATTGCGCGAGGCGCTGGACGGCGGCCGGATCGAGGTGCGCTACCAGCCGCTGTTCTGCGTCGCGACCGGCCGCATGATCGGCGCCGAGGCGCTGCTGCGCTGGCAGCACCCGGAACACGGCGCGATCCCGCCGGAGCGCTTCGTCGCGGTGGCCGAAGCCGGCGCGCTGATCGACGACCTGGGCCGGATGGCGCTCGAGCGCGCCTGCACCGACGCCGCGGCGTGGCAGTCACGGTGCCCCGGGCTGCGCGTGGGCGTCAACATCTCCGGCCGGCAGCTCCTGAAACGCAACCTCGCCGACCAGATCGAACAGGTGCTCGAACGCACCGGCCTGCCGCCGGACTGCCTGAGCCTGGAGCTGACCGAGTCGATGCTGCTGCACGACCGCGACCTGACCTCCAGGACGCTGGCCCGGCTCCGGGCGCGCGGCGTCAACGTCTGGCTGGACGACTTCGGCACCGGCTTTTCCGGCCTCAGCCACCTGCGCCAGCTTCAGGTCAGCGGGGTCAAGATCGACCGCAGCTTCATCGCCGACATCCTCGACGACCCGGACGACCTCGCGCTGAGCTCGGCGATCATCGCCATGGCCCACTCGATCGGGATGCGCGTCGTCGCCGAAGGGGTCGAGCAGCGCGAGCAACTGGAACTGCTGCGCGAGCGCAAGTGCGACATGGTCCAGGGTTTCCTGCTGGCCCGGCCCATGCCGGCCGGTGCGATTCCCGGCTACCGCCCGGATCCGTCGTTGTGGAATCCGGCCAACGCCTGAACGCTGCCTGCACAGGCTCAGTAGCGAATCACCGAATGCACCGCCAGCGGCACGCGCTCGGCGCCGCCGAGAAATTCCAGCTCGATCAGCACGGCCGCGCCGATGACCTCGCTGCCGGCCTCGGCGAACAAGTCGCAAGCCGCGCCCATCGTGCCGCCGGTGGCGAGCACGTCGTCGACGATCAGCACGCGGTGGTCCTCGCGCACCGCGTCGGCGTGGATCTCGACCGCGTCGGTGCCATATTCGAGCGCGTATTCGCGCCGGATGGTCTCGCGCGGCAGCTTGCCGGGCTTGCGCACCGGCACGAAGCCGGCACCGAGCGCACGCGCCACGCCGACGGCGAAGATGAAACCGCGCGACTCGATGCCCGCGACCAGGTCGATGCCCTTGCCGGCAAACGGTTCGTACAGCCGGTCCACCGCCCACGCCATGCCCTCGGGACTGGCCAGCAGCGGCGTGATGTCCTTGAACACGATGCCCGGTTCGGGCCAGTCGGGCACGTCGCGGACCAGGTGGCGATAATCGGATTCGGACATCGAAAGGCTTCGGGTTTGGCGCGCAAGTGACGATAATACGACTTGATGCAGTCATGTGCCGGCCGCGGGGCCGGACGGGAGACGCCGAATTGAACGAATCGATCGAACGGGTGTTGACCGCGGGCGACGCGCCGCTGGTCGTCAAGGTCGGCTCGTCGCTTTTGATCGACGACGACGGCCGGCCGCGCACGGCCTGGATGCACGCACTGGTCGCCGCGCTGGCGGCCCGCCCCGGGCCGGTGCTGCTGGTCTCGTCGGGCGCGATCGCGCTCGGCCGGCCGGCGCTCGGCCTGGGCGGACGGCCGGGCAGCCTGGCCGAGGCCCAGGCCTGCGCCGCAGTCGGCCAGATCCAGCTCGCCCGGCTGTGGGCCGAGGCCTGGGCCGGGCACGACCGGGTCGCCGCCCAGGTACTGCTGACGTTGAGCGACCTCGAGGAGCGCGGCCGCTACCTCAACGCGCGCAACACGCTCGAGACGCTGCTGGCGCGCGGCGTCGTGCCGATCATCAATGAGAACGACACCGTCGCGACCGGCGAGATCCGCTTCGGTGACAACGACCGGCTCAGCGCGCGCGTGGCGCAACTGGCCGGGGCCGGGCTGCTGTTGCTGCTCAGCGATGTCGACGGCCTGT
Source organism: Wenzhouxiangellaceae bacterium (assembly GCA_032251475.1). Taxonomy (GTDB): domain Bacteria; phylum Pseudomonadota; class Gammaproteobacteria; order Xanthomonadales; family Wenzhouxiangellaceae. The sequence goes on from JAVVDX010000082.1 coordinate 10,020, forward strand.
ACGAAGCCAATCCGCGAACCCGCCCGGACGCGCGCCTGGTCGGGCGGGTCGAGTCGGTCGATGCGAAGATCGAGGCGCTGGCCGACGGCCCCGAGACGGTCGGCTTCGGCACCGGCGGCATGGTCAGCAAGCTCGCCGCCGCACGCATCGCGACCGCGGCCGGCTGCCCGGTGCTGCTGGCCAGCGGCGCCTGCGACGAGCCGATCGGGCGCTACCTCGAGACCGGGCGCGGCACGCTTTTCGAGGCCGCGAGCCGGCCGCAGGCGGCGCGCAAGCAATGGCTGCGCGGCCTGCAGCGGCACGGCGGCGAACTGCACCTCGACGCCGGCGCGGTGCAGGCGCTGCACGACGGCGCCAGCCTGCTGGCGCGCGGCGTCGACGGCGTCAAGGGCGAGTTCAGGCGCGGCGACCTGGTGCGCCTGTGCGGCCCCGACGGCCCGGTCGGGCAGGGCCTGGCCGGCTACCGCAGCACCGAGCTGAACCGGATCGTCGGCCGGCACAGCGACGAGTTCGAAGCAGTGCTCGGCTATGCCGGACGCGGGCCGGTGGTGCACCGGGACGATCTGGTGCTGTTTTCGTAAATGAATTTCCGAATTCGATTCGAACCGAAGAGGCGGGAACATGAGTGACACCGGTGGCCTGATTGTCGACCGCCCGATTGCCGACGGGCTGATTGCCGACCTCGGCGCCCGTGCGCGGCGCGCGGCGAGCCGTCTGGCGCGCGCCGGCACCGACGAGAAGAACCGTGCGCTGACAGCGGCGGCCGAGGAAATCCGGCGGAGCCGGGCGGGCATTCTCGAAGCCAATCGCCGCGATGTCGAGGCGGCCCGTTCGCGCGGCGTGACCGGCGCGCTGCTCGACCGGCTGATGCTCGACGAGGCGCGCCTGGAAACGATTGCCGCCGGCCTCGAACAGGTTGCCGCACTGCCCGACCCGGTCGGGCGCGAGCTGGCGCGCTGGACCCGCCCCAACGGGCTGGAGATCGCGCGCGTCGCAGTGCCGATCGGCGTGATCGGCGTGATCTACGAGGCGCGGCCCAACGTCACGGCCGACGCCGCGGCACTATGCCTGAAAGCCGGCAACGCGGTGATCCTGCGCGGCGGTTCGGAGGCAGTCGGCAGCAACCGCGCGATCCACGCCGCAATCGCCGCCGGCCTCGAGCACGGCGGGCTCGCCGCCGAGTCGGTGCAGATGGTCCCGGACCAGGACCGCGCGCTGGTCGGCGCGCTGCTGGCCGCGCACGAGACCGTCGACGTCATCGTGCCGCGCGGCGGCCGCTCGCTGGTCGAGCGCGTGCAGCGTGATGCGCGCGTGCCGGTGTTCGCCCACCTGGACGGCAACAACCACCTCTACTGGCACCCGTCGGCCGACCCGGCGATGGCGATCGCCGTCATCGTAAATTCCAAGATGCGCCGGCCCGGGATCTGCGGTGCGCTGGAGACGCTGCTGGTCGACCGCGCCTGCCTGGACCACCTGCCGCGGCTTGTCGAGGCGCTGGCCGCGCACGGCTGCGAGCTGCGCGGTGACGAGCAGGCGCGCGCGGCCGCAGAAGGCATAGCGCCGGCCGACGAGGCCGACTGGGCGACCGAGTACCTGGCCGCGATCCTCGCGATCCGCACCGTCGACTCGCCCGAGGCGGCGATCGAGCACATCGCCGAGTACGGCTCGGCGCACACCGACGGCATCCTGGCCGATGACGAACACGTCGTCGGGGATTTCCTGGACCGGGTCGACAGCGCGATCGTCGTGCACAACGCCTCGACCCAGTTCGCCGACGGCGGCGAGTTCGGTTTCGGCGCCGAGATCGGCATCGCCACCGGCCGACTGCACGCACGCGGCCCGGTCGGGCTGGAACAGCTCACCACGTTCAACTACCGCGTGCGCGGCACGGGCCAGACCCGGCCGTAACCGCCGGCAGCAGTTTTGCAGCGGTTCATTCAATGGACCTCGGAAAAACGAAGCGAGTCAGCGGATGCGCTTGACCCGCAGACTCTTCGAAACGCCCTCGATGTGC
>JAVVDX010000083.1:0-11738 GCA_032251475.1 Wenzhouxiangellaceae bacterium
GGCCATTTTTCCGCCAGCCTGCGTTCCAGCTCGCTCATGTGCAATGAGCACACCACGCTCGCTGCGCCTTGGTTGGCGAAAAAATGGCCGCCGTCGCGGCGATCGCCGGACATGTCAACGAACCCCGGCATGAACGACCTGCGCCGCGAACTCACCCTGCCGCGGGACGCCCGCGTGACGATTCTCGCCGGCGGCACGGGCGGGCACATCTTCCCGGGCCTGGCCGTGGCCGGCGTGCTGCGCGAGGCCGGCGCGCGCGTGTTCTGGCTCGGCACGCCGCACGGTCTGGAAAACCGGCTGGTGCCCGCGGCCGGCATCGAACTCGAGCGCGTCGGCATCAAGGGCCTGCGCGGCCGCGGCCCGGCCGGCTGGCTGGCCGCGCCGTTCCGGATTGCGCGCGCGCTCGGCCAGTCGCTGAAGATTCTGCGCCGCCAGCGCCCCGGCTGCGTGCTGAGCATGGGCGGCTACGCCGCCGGCCCGGCCGGCATCGCCGCACGCGTGCTTGGCATCCGGCTGGTCATCCACGAACAGAATGCGGTGGCCGGGTGGACCAACCGGCTGCTGCGGCCGCTGGCGAGCATCGTCTGCACCGGCTTCCCGGACGTGTTTTCCGGCGCGCGCGTGACCGGCAACCCGGTCCGGCGCGAAATCGACGCACTTCCCGATCCGCGTGAACGTTACCGGGATCGGACCGGCCCGCTTCGACTGCTCGTCATCGGCGGCAGTCAGGGCGCGGCCGTCTTCAACCAGGTGGTGCCCGAGGCCCTGGCCCGGGTCCCCGCCGAGCAACGTCCCACGGTCCGGCACCAGGCCGGTCGACAACTGCAGCCGGCCCATGAGAACTACAACAAGGCCGGAGTCGAGGCGCACGTCGCCGAATTCGTGGATGACATGGCGGAGGCCTGGGCCTGGGCCGATTTTGCGATCTGCCGGGCCGGCGCGCTGACCGTGGCCGAGTTGGCCGCGGCCGGGGTGCCGGCGATCCTGGTGCCGTTTCCGTCGGCGGTCGACGATCACCAGACCGCCAACGCCCGGTATCTGGTCGACGCCGGAGCCGGCTGGCTACTGCCGCAGGGCCAGTTCACGCCTGCCCGGCTGGCCGGAATGATGTTCGGGCTGGACCGGAATCTGCTCGCGGCGATGGCCGCGCGGGCGCGTGCACGCTCGCATCCCGACGCGGCGCGAATGGTGGCAGAGGCGTGCGCGGAGGTGCTGGCATGACGCGGGCGATGTCGAACGGCGCTGTGCCGAATCCCGCCGAACGGCCGGCACCGAGCCTGATGCACCGGGTCCGCCGGATTCACTTCGTGGGCATCGGCGGGGCCGGCATGAGCGGCATCGCCGAAGTGCTGGCCAATCTCGGGTTCGAGGTCAGCGGCTCCGACCTGGCTGAATCCGCGACCACCCGGCACCTCGCCGCGGTCGGCGTCGCCGTCACGATCGGCCACGACCCGTCCGCGGTCGCCGGCGCCGACGTCGTCGTCGCCTCGAGCGCGATCGCATCCGACAACGTCGAGATCGACGCCGCCGGTGCCGCGCGCATACCGGTCGTGCCGCGGGCCGAGATGCTCGGCGAGCTGATGCGCTTTCGCGCCGGGATCGCCGTGGCCGGCACCCACGGCAAGACCACGACGACGTCGCTGATCGCGAGTCTGCTGGCCGGAGCAGGCATGGACCCGACGTTCGTCGTCGGCGGACTGGTCAACGCGTTCGGAACCAACGCCCGCCTGGGCCAGGGCCGCTACCTGGTCGCCGAGGCCGACGAATCCGACGGCTCGTTCCTGCGACTGCAGCCGGTGATCTCGCTGGTCACCAACATCGACCGCGACCATCTCGACGCCTACCAGGGCAGCTTCGACCGGCTGCAGCAGGCGTTTCTCGATTTCCTGCGAAACCTGCCGTTCTTCGGCGTGGCGGTGATGTGCATCGACGACCCGCACGTCGCCGAGCTGGTGCCGAAGGTCGGCCGTACCGTGATCAGCTACGGGCTGAGCGATGCGGCCGACGTGCGCGCCACCGCGATCGGGCAGCACGGCCGGGCGATGGACTTCGAGCTCTGGCTGCCGGGCCGCGACCGGGCGCTGAAGATCGTGCTGCAGCAACCGGGCCGGCACAACGTGCTCAACGCGCTGGGTGCGGCTGCGGTCGCCTGGGAGCTGGGCGTCGATGCTGCGCGGATCCGGTCCGGGCTCAACGAATTTGCCGGCATCGGCCGCCGGTTCACGCAGCTGGGCGAGCTGCGCTTCGACGGTCGGCAGGCGCTGGCGTTCGAGGATTACGGCCACCACCCGACCGAGCTCGACGCGGTGATCCAGGCCGCCCGCGGCGGCTGGCCCGGGCGCCGGCTGGTGGTGGTGTTCCAGCCTCATCGGTTTACGCGCACGCGCGACCAGTTCGACGCGTTCGCGCGCGTGCTGGCCGGCGTCGATCAACTGGTGCTGGCCGACGTCTACCCGGCCGGCGAGACGCCGATCGCCGGCATCGGCTCCGATGCGCTGGCCGCGGCGGTCGCGCAGCGCGGCCCGGCCGCCGTCACGCGCGTGGCCGGCCCCGACGACGTTCCGACCGCGCTCGATGGCATCATCGCCGAAGGCGACCTGCTGCTGATCATGGGCGCCGGCGACATCGGTACGGTCGGCGCGAAGCTCAAGGAGGCGCGGGCATGAGCGGCGTCGACGCCAATCGCTTCGGAAGGCTCGCGCTGGTCCATGGCGGCACCAGCGCCGAGCGCGAAGTCTCGCTCAGAAGCGGGGTCGCCGTGGCCGCCGCCCTCGAGGCGCTGGAGATTCGGTTCGAGACCTTCGACGGCCCGCGCGCGGTGGTCGAGGCGGCCGCGGCCGGCCGGATCGACTGCGTACTGAACATGTTGCACGGCCGCGGCGGCGAAGACGGCTGCCTGCAGGGCGCGCTGGCGCTGTGGGGCGTGCCGGTGACCGGCTCGGGCGTGCTTGCCTCGGCGCTGACGATGGACAAGCTCAAGACCAAACAAGTCTGGCGCGCGTGCGGGATGCCGACGCCGGACTGGCGGGTCGCGACCGCACCCGGGCAGGCCGACGAAATCCTGGCCGGGCTCGGTGTGCCGGTATTCGTCAAGCCGGCGCGCGAGGGCTCCAGCGTCGGCATGAGCCGGGTGGTCGAGCCGGACGGGCTGGCCGGGGCGATCGCCCGGGCGCTGGAGCACGACCGGACGGCGCTGGTCGAGCCGCTGGTCGATGGGCCCGAATACACCTGCGCCGTGCTGGCCGGCGAGGCGCTGCCGCTGATCCGGATCGCCACGCCGCGCGAGTTCTACGACTACGAGGCCAAATACAGCTCCGATCAGACCGAATACCACTGCCCATGCGGGCTGGACCCGGCGCGCGAGCGCACGTTGAGAACGCTGGCGCTGCAGGCCTTCGACGTGCTCGGCTGCCGCGGCTGGGGCCGGGTCGATTTCCTCGTTGACGGCGACCACCGGCCGTGGCTGCTGGAAGTCAACACCGTGCCCGGCATGACCGATCACTCGCTGGTGCCGATGGCCGCGGCGGCAGCCGGGCTTTCGTTCGAACAACTCGTGTGGCGGATCCTGCTGACCGCCGAGGGGGCCGGATGCGAAGGATGATGACGTGGACGCTGGTCCCCGCCGCGCTGGTCGCGGCCGCCGCTTCGGCCTGGTGGCTGGCGGGCGGGCTGGATGCGCGCCACTGGCCGATCCGCTGGCTGGAAGTATCCGGCGAGCTCGAGCGCGTGACCGCCGCGCAGGTGCGCGCGGCCGTGGCCGACGAGGCGCGCCAGGGCTTCTTCGCCGTCGACATCGAGCGCGCGTGCGCGGCGATCGAGGCGCTGCCGTGGGTGGCCGAGGCTTCGGTCAGTCGTCACTGGCCGGACGCGCTCGGGATCACCGTCACCGAGCAGCGGGCCGTGGCGCGCTGGAACGATTCGGCGCTGCTCGGCGCCGACGGCGAGAAGTTCGAGGTCGCCGGGACCGCCGGCATGCAGGGCCTGGCGCGACTTTACGGCCCGGAAAGCCGCGTCGGCGAGGTGTTCGCGACCTGGCGCGGCATGAAGTCCCGGCTCTCGGCCGAGGGACTGGAAATCGTCCGGCTCGAGCTCGACCCGCGCGGGGCATGGACGCTGGAGCTGGGTGCCGGCCGCCGGTTGCTGCTCGGGCGCGAGCAGATCGACCGGCGGCTGGAGCGCTACCTGGCGGTACGAACGCAGTTGCGCAGGCGCACCGACATTCGGCGGATCGACCTGCGGTACCCCAACGGCCTGGCCGTCGCGCGCGAGCGCGAGCCCGAAGAACAGCTGGCCGGCAGCGGGACCGGCGGGACACGGGAATCACTTCCTCCCCGGTCGCGAAAGCCGGCCATGCCGCGCCCTGGGACCGACTCGCTACCAACGGAGACGAAAAATGCGGGCTAGAAAGCCGGACAAGTCGCTGGTCGTCGGGCTGGACATCGGCACCAGCAAGATCGTCGCGATCGTCGGCGAGGTCCAGGACGACGGCCGGGTCGAGGTCATCGGCCTGGGCTCGCACGCCTCGCGCGGCCTCAAGCGCGGCATGGTCGTCGATATCGAGTCGACCGAGGCCTCGATCCAGCGCGCGGTCGAGGAAGCCGAACTGATGGCCGACTGCGAGATCCACTCGGTGTTCGCCGGCATCGCCGGCACTCACGTCAGCTCGCGCCAGTCGCACGGCGCCGTGGCGATCCGCGACTCCGAGGTCGACGACTCCGACGTCGAGCGCGTGCTGGAATCGGCGCGCGCCGTTGCGATCCCGGCCGACCAGCGCATCCTGCACGTGCTTCCCAGGGGCTACGTGATCGACTCGACCGACGGCATCCGGCAACCGATCGGCATGTCCGGGGTCCGGCTCGAGGTTCAGGTGCATCTGGTGACCGCCGCCAACAGCGCGGTGCAGAACGTCACCAAGTGCATCGCCCGCTGCGGCCTGCAGGTCGACGACCTGATCCTGCACCAGCTCGCCTCGAGCGAGTCGGTGCTGTCCGACGACGAGAAGGAACTCGGCATCGCGCTGGTCGACATCGGCGCCGGCACCACCGACATCGCGGTGTTCGCCGACGGCGCGATCCAGCACACCGCGTGCATCCCGATCGCCGGCGACCTGGTCACCAGCGACATCGCGGTGGCGCTGCGCACGCCGACGCTGCACGCCGAGGAAATCAAGATCAAGTACGCCTGCGCGCTCGAGCAGCTCGCCTCGGGCGACGAGACCATCCAGGTACCGTCGGTCGGCGACCGGGCGCCGCGCCGGCTCGAGCGCCAGACGCTGGCCCAGGTCGTCGAGGCGCGCTACCGCGAACTGTTCAACCATGTCGGCAAGCAGCTCCGGCAGTCGGGCTGCGAGAACCTGGTGCCGGCCGGGCTGGTGCTGACCGGCGGCGGCGCGCGCATGGAAGGCGTCGTCGAGCTGGCCGAGGAAATCATGCACATGCCCGTGCGGCTGGGGGCGCCGCAGGGCGTTACCGGGCTTTCCGAAGTGGTCAACAACCCGATCCACGCGGCCGGGGTGGGCCTGCTGCTGCGCGGCAGCAGGCTCGACCGGGCCGGCTACCGGCGCAGCCGCGCCCGCGGCTCGGCCGGCACGCTGCTTGAACGTTTCAAGCAGTGGTTCCAAGGGGAATTCTGAAACTCAAACGGCGAGAACAGGAGATTCATCATGGCATTTGAACTGGTAGAAAATTACACGCCAAGCGCCAAGATCAAGGTGCTCGGCATCGGTGGCGGCGGCGGCAACGCGGTCAATCAGATGGTCCAGGCGTCCATCGAGGGTGTCGAGTTCATCTCGATCAATACCGACGCCCAGGCGCTGAAGAGTTTTGCCGGCAAGAGCACGCTGCAGATCGGCTCCAGCGTCACCAAGGGGCTGGGTGCCGGCGCCAACCCCGAAGTCGGGCGCCAGGCCGCGCTCGAGGACCGCGACCGGATCTGCGAAATCCTCGACGGTTCGGACATGGTGTTCATCACCGCCGGTATGGGCGGCGGCACCGGCACCGGAGCGGCGCCGGTAATTGCGCAGACGGCCAAGGAAATGGGCATTCTGACCGTGGCGGTCGTGACCAAGCCGTTTCCGTTCGAGGGCCAGCGCCGGCTGGGCGTGGCCCAGCAGGGCATCGATGAACTCGGTCACCACGTCGACTCGCTGATCACGATCCCGAACGCCAAGCTGCTGAGCGTGCTGGGCCCCGACATCACGCTGCTCAATGCGTTCAAGGCCGCCAACCAGGTGCTTTCGGGGGCCGTTCAGGGCATCGCCGAACTGATCACCCGCCCGGGCCTGATCAACGTCGACTTCGCCGACGTGCGCACGGTGATGTCGGAGATGGGCATGGCGATGATGGGTTCCGGCTCGGCCACCGGCCAGGACCGCGCGCTGATGGCCGCGCAGTCGGCGATCGGCTCGCCGCTGCTCGAGGACGTGAATCTCTCCGGCGCCTGCGGCATCCTGGTCAACGTCACCGCCGGCATGAACCTGTCGATGAAGGAATTCGAGGAGGTCGGCACGACGATCGCGGACCTGGCCAGCGAGGACGCCTCGGTCGTCATGGGCACGGTAATCGACCCGGACATGAACGACGAGATCCGCGTGACCGTGGTCGCGACCGGGCTGGGCCAGAAACGCGCGCGCCAGAAGGAAAAGCCGATGAAGATCGTGCGCACCGGCACCGACGACCGGCCCGTGTTCACCGAGGACGAAGAAGCGGAAACGGCCGCCGGCTCCGCTCCCCGGCGTGATGCACGCGGGCGCGGGGAAGCCGAGCAGAAGGAATTCGAGTACCTGGACATTCCGGCCTTCCTGCGCAACCAGGCCGACTGAACGCCGCGGCTCCGGGCGGCCACTCGCCGTGCCGCCCGGGGCGGGCGTGTTTTGTGAACCGGCTCCGGTTTCGGCCGGACCGATCGTCAACAATACCAGACAGGCTTCCGGCCGGCACAAACCGTTGTGCTAGTATCAGCCGGATTTTTGAGGAGCGATCCGGGCCCGTGATCAAGCAGAGAACACTCAAGAACGTCATTCGCGCGACCGGCGTCGGCATGCACAACGGGGAAAAAGTCGTCATGACGCTGCGCCCGGCGCCGGCCAACACGGGGATCATCTTCCGCCGGGTCGACCTGGACCCGGTGTTCGAGATCGAGGCAAATCCCAGGCGTGTCGGTGATACCGCCCTGTCGACCACGCTGGTCGGCGAGGACGGCACGCGGGTCGCCACCATCGAGCACCTGATGTCGGCGCTGGCCGGGCTCGGGATCGACAACCTCTACGTCGACCTGACCGCGTCCGAAGTGCCGATCATGGACGGCAGCGCCGGTCCATTCGTGTTTCTGGTCCAGTCGGCCGGCATCACCGAACAGAATGCTCCCAAGCGATTCATCCGCATCCGCAAGCCGCTGGAATTGCGCGACGGTGACAAGTGGGTCCGGTTCGAACCGTACGAGGGCTTCAGGGTCGCGTTCGAGATCGAATTCGACCACCCGGTCTTCCGCAGCCGGAACTGCCGGGTCGACCTCGACTTCTCGACGACCTCCTACCTCAAGGAAGTGGCCCGGGCGCGCACGTTCGGGTTCATGCGCGACATCGAATTCCTGCGCCAGCGCAACCTCGTCCTCGGCGGCAGCCTGGACAACGCGGTCGTCGTCGACGACTACCGCGTGCTCAACACCGACGGCCTGCGCTACGAGGACGAGTTCGTCAAGCACAAGGTGCTCGACGCGATCGGCGATCTGTACCTGCTCGGGGCCAGCCTCATCGGCAGCTTCGTCGGGCACAAGTCCGGACACGAACTGAACAACGCGCTGCTGCGCGAACTGCTCGAGCGTACCGATTGCTGGGAGGAAGTGACGTTCCCGGACGGACAGGGCGCGCCGATTTCGTATCTGCAGCCGGCCCAGTCCTTCTAGCAAGTCGTCGAGAAGCACCGCGAGACGGCGCGTGCCGGCGTCCGGCGGTGCTCGGAATCCTCATGTACTGGCGTGTACACTCCGGTTCCTGCGCGCCGGCGGCCACCGGCACGCGCCGTCTCGCGGCGCTTCTCGACGACTTTACGGCTTGGGTTTGCCGGCGTCCGGCGGTGCTCGGAATCCTCATGTACTGGCGTGTACACTCCGGTTCCTGCGCGCCGGCGGCCACCGGCACGCGCCGTCTCGCGGCGCTTCTCGACGACTTTACGGCTTGGGTTTGCCGGCGTCCGGCGGTGCTCGGAATCCTCATGTACTGGCGGCGGCATTCGCGAGCGAGCTCGCTCCTGCAAGACCATCTCGAACCCCGCGTAGGAGCCTGCCTGCAGGCGTAGGTCGGCGCAGCGTCGCCGACGGGTTTCCGGGAACCCCCTCGTGCGGGTCGTTTCAGGGTTCGAATTCGGCCCCCGGCACGACGACCACGCGCGTGCGCTTCAGCGGCGCCGGCCAGTGCCGGCGGGCGGCTTCGAGGAGATCGTCGGCCAGCAGCCGGGCCCGGGTGGCGCGGGCCGGGCCGTCGGCTGCGATTACGAGGCAGTCGCCGTCGACGCGTGCGATTCCGATTCCGCGTCGTGCGGCGGCCGGAATGTGCTCGCGGACGCGCTGGTCGAGCGCGGCGAAGCGCTCGACGTCGCGCAGCACGCGCGTCGGCCCGGCCGGGTCGCGGGCGATGCTGGCGACGTTGCGCGCGCCGCCGCCCTTGTTGCGCAACGGGGACGTCATGATTGCGAGTGTAGCCCGTGCCGTGGCTGTGCCGGGGTAACACCCGGATTATTCACGGCCCAGTCGACTACGATGGCGCCAGGCCCCGCATCTGCGACGTTTCGCTCGGTCGCGCATCCTCAACGTACCGGCGAGTACGCCTCCGGTGCGCTCGGTCGCGAAACGCCGCATCTACGGGACCCGGCACCGTCTCGCTACGCCCGGGCCATGCATAATCCGGGGTAAAATGTCCGGTTTACGCGGGTTGTCCGGTCCGGTATTTGCCCCCACTGAGACTCCCAGGCCGCGGGTTTTCGCGCAACCAGGCACTCGATTGTTATGCTTAAAAGCTTGATTACACGGTTGGTCGGCAGCCGCAACGAACGTCTGCTGAAGCAACTCTACAGGGACGTCTGGAAGATCAACGAGCTGGAGGCCTCCACCCAGCAGCTCAGCGACGAACAGCTCAAAGGGAAGACGGCCGAGTTCCGTCGGCGGCTGGCCGACGGCGAGGCGCTGGATGCGCTGCTGCCCGAGGCGTTCGCGGTCGTGCGCGAGGCTTCGGTCCGTACGCTCGGGCTGCGCCACTTCGACGTCCAGTTGATCGGCGGCATGGTGCTGCATCAGGGCAAGATCGCCGAGATGAAGACCGGCGAGGGCAAGACGCTGGTCGCCACGCTCGCCGTCTACCTCAACGCGCTGCCGGACAAGGGCGTGCACGTGGTGACCGTCAACGATTACCTGGCCCGGCGCGACGCCGACTGGATGCGGCCGATCTACGAGGCGCTGGGCATGACCGTGGGCGTGTCGGTACCGGGCATGAGCCCGGCGGCCAAGCGCGCCGCGTACGCCTGCGACATCACCTACGGCACCAACAACGAGTTCGGTTTCGATTACCTGCGCGACAACATGGCGTTCTCGGTCGAGCAGAAGGTCCAGCGCGCCCAGCACTACGCGATCGTCGACGAGGTCGACTCGATCCTGATCGACGAGGCCCGGACGCCGCTGATCATCTCCGGCCCGGCCGACGAGGGTCCGGAGCTGTACGTCAAGATCAACCGGATCGCGCCGCAGCTCGAAAAGCAGGAAGAGGAGGACGGCCCCGGGGACTTCTCGCTGGACGAGAAGTCGCGCCAGGTGCACCTGACCGAGGACGGGCTGGAGAAGGTCGAGCGGCTGATGGTCGAGGCCGGGCTGCTGGACGAGCACGAAAGCCTCTACGACGCCAAGAACCTGGCGCTGATGCACACGCTCAACGCCTGCCTGCGCGCGCACCACCTGTTCCACAAGGATGTCGAGTACATCGTCAAGGACGGCGAGATCATCATCGTCGACGAGTTCACCGGCCGGACCATGCCCGGCCGGCGCTGGTCCGACGGCCTGCACCAGGCCATCGAGGCCAAGGAAGGCGTGCCGATTCAGCGCGAGAACCAGACGCTGGCCTCGATCACCTTCCAGAACTACTTCCGGCTCTACGAAAAGCTCGCCGGCATGACCGGCACCGCCGACACCGAGGCCTACGAGTTCCAGACCATCTACGGGCTGGAGGTAGTCGTGATCCCGACCCACATGCCGATGGTCCGCGACGACCGCGCCGACCTGGTGTACCTGACCCGGCAGGAAAAGTACGACGCGATCATCGAGGACATCAAGGAGCGCACCGCGGAGGGCCAGCCGGTGCTGGTCGGCACGACGTCGATCGAGACCTCGGAGCTGCTTTCGCGCAAGCTCGACAAGGCGAAGATCCGGCACGAGGTTCTCAACGCCAAGCACCACGAGCGCGAGGCGCAGATCGTCGCCCAGGCCGGGCGCCCGGGCGCGGTGACGATCGCGACCAACATGGCCGGCCGCGGCACCGACATCGTGCTCGGTGGCAGCCTGGACGCCGAACTGGCCGAACTCGGCGACGACGTGCCCGAAGAGAAGATCCGCAAGGTCAGGGAAGACTGGAAGAAGCGGCACGAGCAGGTGGTCGAGGCCGGCGGGCTGCACATCATCGGCACCGAGCGGCACGAATCGCGGCGCATCGACAACCAGCTTCGCGGCCGCTCCGGGCGCCAGGGCGACCCGGGCTCGAGCCGCTTCTACCTGTCGCTGGAAGACAGCCTGATGCGCATCTTCGCCTCCGAGCGGCTCGGCGGCATGATGCAGAAGCTGGGCATGCAGGAAGGCGAGGCGATCGAGCATCCATGGGTCACGCGCGCGATCGAGAATGCCCAGCGCAAGGTCGAGGCGCACAACTTCGACATCCGCAAGAACCTGCTCGACTTCGATGATGTCGCCAACGATCAGCGCCGCGTGATCTATGCCCAGCGCAACGAGCTGATGGAGGCCGACGACGTCCACGACTACATCGAGGAGATGCGCGACGAGGTCTTCCATGAACTGATCAGCCGCTACATCCCGCCGGAGTCGGTCGAGGAGATGTGGGATCCGGAAGGCCTGGAGAAGGCGCTGGAAGGGGATTTCGGCATCGAGGTGCCGGTGCGCGAGTGGCTGGAGGCCGACGACGAACTGACCGAACAGGAGCTGCGCAAGCGCGTCATGGAGCGGGTCGAGGCGCACTACGCGACCAAGGAGGAACTGACCGGCTCCGAGGTGATGCGGCAGTTCGAAAAGGCGGTCATGCTCAACGTGCTCGACCAGCAGTGGAAGGAACACCTGGCCAGCATGGATTACCTGCGGCGCGGCATCCATCTGCGGGGCTTCGCGCAGAAGAAGCCGCAGCAGGAATACAAGCGCGAAGGCTTCGAAATGTTCACGCAGATGCTGGCCAGCATGCGCTTCGAAGTCATGAAGATCCTGGCCCGGGTCCGGATCCGGTCCGAGGAGGACGTCGAGGCGGTCGACGACCAGCGCCGGCGCGAACGCCCGATGGAATATCAGCACCGCGAGGCCGCGGCGCTGGCCGGCGCCGCCGCCGGAGCCCCGGCCGGTCCCGGCGCGCAGGCCGCGCCCGGGTCCGGGCCCCGGCAGGAACCGGTTCAGCCGTTCGTCCGCGAAGGCCGCAAGATCGGGCGCAACGAGCCGTGTCCCTGCGGGTCGGGGAAGAAGTACAAGCAGTGCCACGGGCGGGT
>JAVVDX010000084.1:0-11506 GCA_032251475.1 Wenzhouxiangellaceae bacterium
TGTTCATCGCGCTCAACCAGATCCGCGACGAACAGGCCCCGTCGCTGCAGTTCGACTTCGTCTGCCGTGCCGGCATCTGCGGTAGCTGCGGCATGCTGATCAACGGCCGTCCGGGCCTGGCGTGCCGCACGCTGACGAGCAAGCTGGGCCCTGAAATCACGCTCGCCCCGCTGCCGGTGTTCAAGCTCATCGGCGATCTCTCGGTCGACACCGGCGCCTGGGCGCGCGAGATGGGGGAACGGCTGGAGACCTGGGTGCATCAGGAGACCGAGCCCGACATCGACCGGCTAGAGGAACGCATGGACCCGGACCGGGCCGAGGAGATCTACGAACTCGACCGCTGCATCGAATGCGGCTGCTGCATCGCCGCCTGCGGCACTGCGCGCATGCGCAAGGATTTCGTCGGTGCCGCCGGCATCAACAAGATTGCCCGATTCCGCCTCGACCCCCGCGACGAGCGCACCGACGACGATTTCTACGAACTGGTCGGCAACGACGACGGCGTGTTCGGCTGCATGAGCCTTCTGGGCTGCCACGACGTCTGCCCCAAGGGCCTGCCGCTGAAGACCCAGATCGCGTTCGTGCGGCGGAAGATGGTGAAAGCGGGCTAGACGCCGCTGCGCACGTTCCACTGCCCATCGTGATGCGCGCGCGCCCGGCGGAGCCGGGCCGATGCCCGCCCATTCAGCCCGTCGCCAGATACCAGGCCGCGCCGAGTGCGGCACTGATCCCGATGACCGGCAGCATGCCGGCCCGAAACCGGATCAGCGCGACGAGTGCCGCCAGCGTGAGCAACGCGCTGGCCGGATCCAGCGTCGCCGGGTTCGGTACGAGCAGGGTCACCGGTCCTGTCCGCCATTTCCCGACTTCGCCGAACAGCACGTGCAGCCCGAACCAAAGCGCGAGGTTGGCGACGACGCCGACGACCGCGGCGGTGATGGCCGACAGCGCGGCGTTCAGGCGCGCCCGGTTCCGAAGGCGTTCGACGTACGGGGCGCCGAGGAAAATCCACAGGAAACACGGCACGAAGGTCATCCACGTCGCGATCACCGAACCGACGATGCCGGCGGCCATCGGCGACAGCACGCCCGGCTCGCGGAATGCGCCCATGAATGCGACGAACTGGACGACCTGAATCAACGGGCCGGGCGTGGATTCGGCCATGCCCAGGCCGTCGAGCATTTCGCCCGGCGCCAGCCAGCCGTAGCTTTCGACCGTGGCCTGGGCCATCCAGGCGAGCACCGCGTAGGCGCCGCCGAAGGTCAGCACCGCCAGTTTCGAGAAGAACCAGCCGATCTGGCTGAAGACGTGGTCGGGGCCGAGCACGGCCATCATCGCGCCCAGCGGGACGAACCACAGCGCCAGCCACGTGGCCGCGACCCGAAACGCACGGCCATGGTGCGGCCGGGCGCTTTCCATCTCCGGACCGCCGTCCGGGTCACCGTCCGGGTCGCCCGCCGGCGTGATGACGGTAAAGCGATCGTGCAGCCAGTGCCCGCCCGCGAGCCCGGCCAGCGCCGCGGCGATGATGATATAGGGGAACGGCACGCCGAGAACGAAGATCGCGACGAACGACGCGCCGGCGATCGCGACCATCCAGCCGTTCTTGAGCACGCGTCGGCCGATCCGGACCATCGCCTGGGCGACGACGGCGAGCACGGCGGCCTTGATGCCGAAGAATAGAGCCTGGACGACGGGCAGATCGGCAAAGCCCGCGTACAGCACGCTCAGCAGCAGGATGGATACGAATCCCGGCAGCACGAACAGGGTGCCGGCAATCAGTCCGCCGGCCGTGCGGTGCAGCAGCCAGCCGATGTAGGTGGCCAGCTGCATGGCCTCCGGCCCGGGCAGCAGCATGCAGTAGTTCAGCGCGTGCATGAAGCGCGCGTCGCTGATCCAGCCCTTTTCCTCGACCAGCAGCCGGTGCATCACCGAGATCTGCGCCGCCGGGCCGCCGAAGCTCAGTATGGCGACGCGCACCCATGTGGCCAGCGCCTCGCCGAAGGACACGGCGGGTACGGTGTCGCCCTCGGTCGCGCTGTGGGGCCGACTGGCGTTTGCAGACGATTTCAATGCGCTGCTTCCAGTTCCCGGCGGCCGCTTTCGGATGCACCTCCGTTCCCCGCCACCGACCCGATCCGGTAGCGCTCGAGCATGCGCCAGGCCCGGGCACTGTGGTCCTCGTGCCGGTCGGCGGGCAGGTCCTTGGTGTGCATGCCCTCGGTCGCCTCGCGTCCGCACCAGGCGACGATGACGTCTGCCGGCGCCGGGTGGCGCGGTATATAGCCGGTAATGTCGAACACGCCGCCCTCGATCGCCATCCAGCAGTCGCCCGCCCGGTCGTGGCGGGCGATTTCGGCCAGCGAGTAGGTCGTTTCCGGGGGTTGGGTGTCGGGCCGGGTCGCGGGCGCTTCCGGACGCATCGCATCGAGCGCGAGCAGCATCGCGACGCCGGCCCAGAAGGCGATGAACGCGGTGTAGACGAACTTCTTCACAGCAGGTCGAACTCTTCGGTGTGAATATCGCGCCGGGCCACGCCATTGGCCAGCGCCAGCCGACGCGCCAGCCGCATCAGCGGGTCCGGGCCGCAGATGAACCAGGCGCGTTGGCCCCGGTCCGGGCAATGCTGTTGGAGAAAACCGTCGTCCAGCGGACCCTGCCGGTAGAACAAATGCGCAGTCACGGAAAAGCGCGTCAGCCTGCCCGCGATATCCTCGAGTTCATCGAGAAACCGGGCCCGGGCCTCGTCCTGGACGCAATAGACCAGCCGGATGTCGACCGGATCGCCGAGCCGGTCCAGGTGCCGGGCGCGGCCGAGAAACGGCGTGATGCCGATCCCGCCGGCGATCCAGAGCTGACGCCGCGGTGCGTCGGACGGGAACAGGCGGCCGTAGGGGCCTTCGACCGTCACGCGCGCGCCGGGCCGGATCGCCTGGATCGCGCGGCTGGCGTCGCCAAGATCCTTGATCGCGATGCGCAGCCTGTCGTCCAGCGGCGACGACGACAGCGTGTACGGATGTTCCTCGCCGTATCCGGCCGCCAGCGACTCGTCGTAAGGCGTGAGGTAGACGAACTGGCCGGCCTCGTATTCGAGCTGGCGCCGGCCGGCCGGCGCCAGCACCAGCTCGACCAGGTTGTTGGCGACCATGACGCTGCGTTCGACCGTGTAGCGCCGGCGCCCGAAACGCCGCGACAGGCCGAAATGCCAGATCAGCGCGGCCAGCGCGAGCGCCGACAGCAGCGCCCACAACGCCGTCTCCAGCGCCTCCGGCAGCGTCCGCCCGTACTGCGCCGAATGGAGCAAGGCGAACACCACTGCGGGTCCTGCCAGCCGGTGAAGCGCTTTCCAGCGCTCGTAGGGCGGGCGGCCGAAGAACCCGAAGCTCGGTGCCAGGAACGCCATCATCAGCACCAGCGCCGCCCAGCCGGTCCAGACGGGCCAGTCGGCCAGCGGCGGAAACAGCAGCGCGACCGCGTCGCCGGGCGATCCGCCGGACGCCGCCAGCGCCAGCAGCAGCGGGTGGGCCATCAGCAGCAGAAGACTGCCGGCGCCGAGCAGGTGGTGGGTGCGCCAGAGCTTGGTCAGGCCGCCGAAGTACCGGTCCAGCCCCGGCAACCGGGCGCTGAGCGCAGCAGCCAGCAACAGCAGGACCAGGCCGACGATCGCGCCGGCCCGGCCGAGATAGTCGAGCAGCGCGGCCGGCGATGCGCGGTCGGCGTCGCTCAGTCCGGCCAGCGCGAGAAGGCAGGCAAGCACGACCGCCGCGCGAATCACGGTCTGGCCGGGACGGATCTCGGGCCGGTTCATCGGCGTGCGGCAACACCCGGGAAAGCGATGCAGCCAAGCCTAGCACCGCCGGGACCGGGGCGACGGCGTTCGTCCGGCCGGGAAACTGTTAGCATTTCGGACATGGCAGATGGTTCACGAAAAAGCGTATCGGTCCGCATCCCGGACATGCACTGCGCGTCGTGCGCGAGCCGTATCGAAAGCGCGCTCGGCGAGGTGGCCGGCGTGTCGGCCGCATCGGTCAACCCGGCCAGCCGCGAGGCCCGACTGGACTACGACAACGCTTCCCGGCTTGTCGAGGCCTGGTGCGCGCTGGACCGGGCCGGTTACCCGCCCGCGGCCGAGACCCGCAAGCTGGAAATCGACGGCATGCACTGCGCTTCGTGCGTCGGCAAGATCGAGCAGGCCCTGAACCGGCTGCCGCAGGTGCTCGAGGCGTCGGTGAACCTGGCCTCGCAACAGGCCACGGTCCGGATGCTCGAGGGCACTTCGGTGGAGTCGGCGATCGAAGCCGTGCGCGGCGCCGGCTACGACGCCCGCGCGCTGGACGAGGCCGGCGCCGACGCGGGCCAGCGCGAGGAACGCGAGCGGCACTCGCTGAAGCGGCGCGTGCTGCTGGCTGCAGCACTGACGCTGCCGATTTTCGCCGTCGAGATGGGTGGGCACCTCATACCCAGCTTCGAGGCCTGGTTGCACGGCGCGATCGGTGAGACGGTACTGCTGTGGGCGATGATGATGCTGGCCACGGTCGTCCAGTTCGGGCCCGGCATGGTGTTCTACCGCTTCGGCGGACCGGCGTTGCTGCGCCGCAGCCCCGACATGAATTCGCTGGTCATGCTCGGCAGCTCGGCGGCCTGGGGCTACTCGGTGGTCGCGACGGTGATTCCGCAGGTGCTGCCGGAAGGCACCGCGAACGTCTACTTCGAAGCCTCCAGCGTCATCATCACGCTGATCCTGGTCGGGCGCTGGCTGGAGGCGATCGCGCGCGGGCGCACGTCCAGCGCGATCCGCGGGCTGATGGAATTGGCGCCGGACACCGCGTTCGTCGAGCGCGACGGCGAAACGGTCGAATTGCCGCTGGCCGAACTCCGGCCCGGCGACATCGTCCACGTCCGGCCCGGCGGCAAGGTACCGGTCGACGGCGCAGTCGTCGACGGCAGTTCGTGGGTCGACGAGTCGATGATCTCGGGCGAGCCGGATCCGGTCGAGAAGCATGCCGGCGACAAAGTCGTCGGCGGCACTTTGAACCAGACCGGTGCGTTCCGGATGAAGGCCGAGGCGACCGGCGATGACACGGTGCTGGCGCAGATCATCGACCTGGTCGAGCAGGCCCAGGCCAACCGCTTGCCGGTACAGGCGCTGGTCGACCGCGTCGTCAAGTATTTCGTGCCGGTGGTCATGGCGGTCGCGGCCGTCACGCTTGTCGCGTGGCTCGCGCTCGGCCCCGAGCCGGCGCTGAGCCTGGCGCTGGTCAACACGGTCGCGGTGCTGATCATTGCCTGCCCGTGCGCGATGGGGCTGGCCACGCCGGTGTCGATCATGGTCGGCATGGGCCGGGCGGCCGGTTCCGGCGTGCTGTTCCGCAAGGGCGACGCGCTGCAGCGCATGCGCGACGTCCGGATGGTCGCGTTCGACAAGACCGGCACGCTGACCGAGGGCCGGCCCGAGGTGGTCGCGGTCGAGGCGGCCGGTAGCTCCGGACAAGAAGACGTGCTAGCGCTGGCCGCGGCCGTGGAGGCCAACTCCGAGCATCCGATCGCGCGCGCCATTGTCGCTGCGGCCAATCACCGGGGGCTCGGACTGCCGACTTCGAAAGAATTCGATTCCGAGACCGGGCAGGGCGTACGCGCCGAGATCGACGGCCGCACGGTACGGGTCGGCGGACCGCGCATGCTCGAGGCGCTGGGGCTCGATCTGCCCCAAACGCTCGAGCAGGCCACCAGCATTCAGTCGGAAAAAGGCGCCACGGTGGTCTACGTCATCGACGGCAATGAGGTGACCGGGCTGGTCGCCGTCGCCGATCCGATCAAGCCCGGCGCCCGCAGGGCTGTCGAGCGGCTGCACGCCGACGGCATCCGGACCGCGATGATCACCGGCGATGCGCAAAAGACGGCCGAGGCCGTCGCGGCGCAACTCGGCATCGACCAGATCGTCGCCGGCGTCATGCCCGACGGCAAGGTCGAGGCGCTGGACCGGCTGCGACACGGCGACGGCAAGCTTGCGTTCGTCGGCGACGGCATCAACGACGCGCCGGTGCTGGCCGCGGCCGACGTCGGCATCGCGATCGGCTCGGGCACGGATATCGCGATCGAGAGCGCCGACGTTGTGCTGATGTCGGGCGACCCGGAGCGTGTCGTGACCGCGATCGAGCTGTCTCGCAAGGTCATGCGCAACATCGCCCAGAACCTGTTCTGGGCGTTCGGCTACAACGTGCTGCTGATCCCGGTCGCCGCCGGCGTCCTGTACCCGGTCAACGGCACGCTGCTCTCGCCAATGCTGGCCGCCGCGGCGATGTCGTTCTCCAGTCTTTTCGTGCTCGGCAACGCGCTGCGGCTGCGGGGGCAGTGAATTGACTCCGTAGCAGGGTACGGCGTTAGCCTTGAGCCGGATTCCAGGTCGTATCCCGGGCACCCACGCTGGAGAACGCCATGCAGCATGCAATAGCATTTCGCACCTCGATTCTCTGCGCGCTGGCGATCGTCGTGAACATCGCCGCCGCAGCCGGCATCGGGGATTACGAGATTTCCGTCGACGGTCTGGCGTGCCCGTTCTGCGCCTACGGGATCGAAAAGCACCTGCGCCGGATCGACGGGGTCGAGAAGGTCGAAACCGACGTGGCGGCCGGCACGGTCGTGCTGTGGACAGCCGATGAGGTCGAACTGGACCGGGCGAAGGTTGAACAGGCCGTCCGCGATGCCGGCTTCGAGATGAAGGGATTTCGCAAGCTCGGCGATGGCCCGTAATGGCGGGCCGGCCCGCAATTCCAGCTGTCGCCGGCGGGCAGACTCTTGCATTGACGCTGGCGTTGCTGGCCGGGGCTTCGACCCTTCCGGTGCCGGCGGGTGCGGCGGCGATTTCATTCAACACGGCGCTGCCGGTCGCGCAGCGCAACTTCGTCTGGCGCCAGATCCTGTTCCGGCGCGAGGGCGGGCTGGACCGGCCTCGCGCCGATGTTGCAGCCGACGGCACGACCGCCGTCGCCGGCTATGGAGTCACGTCCCGGCTGGCGTTGTTCGCCGACCTGAGCTGGTTCCGGGACCGCTCCCTGAACCTGCGGATGCCGGGTCGGGATCCGGAACGCGACGCCAGCGGCATCGGCGACCTGGGGCTGACGGCGCGCTACACGCTATGGCAGTGGAACCGCAGCGGAGAGACGGTCCGCATCGCGCCTATCCTGCAGCTCGAGGCGCCGACCGGCGACAGCGGCGGGCGCGACCGCTTCGGACCGTTGCCGCCGCTCGTCACGCCCGGCTCCGGCGGCTGGGACGCCACCGCGGGCGCGATTGGCACCTGGCAGACGCTGGGCCACGAGTTCGACGTCGAACTCGCGTGGCGCCGCAACGGCAGCGACGACGGGCTCCGGTTCGGCGAGGAATTCACCGTAAACGCATCGTGGCAGCAGCGCATCTTTCCGCGGCGGCTCGACCGCGGGACCGGCGCATTCACCTACGCGGTGCTGGAAAGCCGGTTCAGCGACGCCGGCAAGGACGAGCGGCACGGCACGAACATGGCCGGGACCGGCGGCCAGCGATGGCTGGTCGGACCGGGCCTGCAGTACGTGACCCGCCGCTGGATCGCCGAGGTGGTCGTGCTGCTGCCGGCCTGGCAGGACGTCGGCGAGCGCGTGCCCGAGGATGATTTTCGGGTATTGGCCGGCTGGCGGGTCAATTTCTAAAAGCTGTAGGTCGGGTTAGAGCCTGCCCCGGACTCGATCCGGGGCCGAAGGCCGTAACCCGACAATCTGAACCCGCCTGCCGAGCCGATTCGCTCTGCCTTACTAATGATCTCATTAGTAAGTCGGATTACGCCGACGCTAATCCGACCTACGAGGGATTCGGGCACGTGTTACGCGCCGGAGCCGTGTACCCGACCCGACACCCGACCTCCCAGAACGGAGAGAATAGCGGAATGAGGAAAATTGCAATCGTTATCGTGATCGCGATGGCGGCGGTCATCTTTTTGCTGTGGTGGGGCGGGGCGCTGCAGTGGCCGGGCGATCCGACTTATGTCGTGCGCGAGAGGATCGGGGAATACGGCCACGGACCGGGGCAGTTCGACGAGCCGACCGGGATTGCCGTGCACGAAGGGCTGGTCTATGTCGCCGACGCGCGCAACGCGCGGATACAGGTGTTCGACAGCGGCTATCCGCACCGGATCTTCGGGCAGGGGGTGCTGAAACGACCGATGAACCTTTCGATTCGCGACGGTCGGCTGTATGTCGCCGATTACTTTACCGATTCGATCGAAGTGTTCGGACTCGACGGCGCCCACCACAGAAGCATACGTGCCGCCGACGGGCTGAACAGCCCGGGCGGTGTCGACGCGTTTGCCGACGGCAGCGTGCTCGTCGCCGACACCTACAACCACCGCATCGTGCACCTGGACCCCGACGGCAACGTGCTGCGCCAGTGGGGCGAGACTGGCGTGGCCGGGCGCGGTCACGACGAATTCCGCTACCCGACCGATGTCGCGGTGCTGCCTGGCGGCGGCTTCGTCGTCGCCGGCGGCTACGCCTACCGGTTCAAGCGATTCGACGCCGACGGCCGGCTGCAGGCGATCCAGGGCGGGCCGTTCGCGCTCGGTATTCCGGGCGGTCTGCCGGGCTGGTTCAACGTCGCCAGTTCGATTGCGCTTGCACCCGCCGCCGAAAGCGTGTTCATCGTCGACATGTTCAACCAGCGCGTGCAGCGCTTTTCGATGGACGGCGAACTGCTCGGCGTTTTCGGCCGTCCGCCGGTCGAACCGGGGCGTTCGCTGGTCGGAATCGACGTGGCCGATGACGGCACGATCTGGACGACCGACATGACCCGACACGAGATCGTGCGCTGGACAGTAAATCGCTAGAATTGAACCATGGCATGCGGATGCGAACAACAGGCTGAAGCCCTGGAAGCCGTGGGCGACCGTCGACGGCGGGCGATCCTGTGGACGGTGCTGGCGATCAACGCAGTGCTGTTCGCCGGTGAATTCGGCGCGGCGTTGTGGGCCGATTCGTCGGCGCTGCTGGCTGATTCGGCCGACAACCTCGGCGACATGCTGACTTACGCGATCAGCATCGCGGTCGTCGGCGGCGCACTGCATCACCGGGCGCGCGCGGCGCGCATCAAGGGCATGATCCAGGTTGCCTTCGGCCTGGGCATCGTGGTCGAAATCGTCCGCAAGCTGGTCATGGGCTTCGACCCCGTGGCGCCGATCATAATTGTTGCCGCCGGCATCGCACTGATCGGCAACCTGGCCTGCCTGGTGCTGCTCACTTCCCAGCGCGGCCACGACATCAACATGAAATCGGTCTGGCTGTGTTCGAGAAACGACGTCATCGGCAACCTGGCCGTGATCGCCAGCGCCGCCATGGTCGGCGCGACCGGGATGCGCTGGCTGGACCCGGCGGTCGGGGCGGCACTGGCGGCATTGTTCCTGAACACCGGGGTCCGGGTCATCGCCGAGGCGCGCGCGACGGGCGAATCGTCGGGCTCGACAAGTCAGGTTACGCTTCGCTGACCCGACCAGCATCTGCATCGGATAACCCGTGCAATAGCTAAGGATTTTTCAATTCGGCCGGAATCGGGCTTTCCGGATCGCCGAGCGCCCGGATCATCGGGCAGCGGGGTGTGGACGCGGTGTGGCATTGTTCCAGCAGTTCGCCCAGCACCCGGTCGATGGTCTGCAGGCGTTCGATGCGTGCGTGGATGTCGGCGCGCTTCTCCCCGGCGATGCGCTGGGCCTGCTCGCATTCGACGCCGTCGTCGAGCCTGAGCAGATCTTCGATTTCGGCCAGCGTGAAGCCGAGCTCCTGCGTCGCGCGAATGAACCGCAATCGTCGCAAGTCATTATTGTCATAGCGCCGGATGGTGCCGTACGGTCGCGGCGGCTCGCGCACCAGGCCGCGCCGCTGGTAGTAGCGAACCGTTTCGACACCGACGCCGGCGTGCCTGGCCAGCGTTCCGATTGTCATCGAGTCGGCCTTCGTCGAATCAGTCGTCATCGTTGACTCCGTACCTGGGTACAGGTCTAGCATACATTGCAGAGTATTCAGGAAACGCGGTGAATGAGCCAAATCCACGCCAGAACCGATCGTCCGGAAATCGGCCCGAATTCCTCGCGCAGGCAGGGCAGGGGCCTGCTGGCCGTGGGCGGGCTCGGGGCATTGCTGGCTTCGACCTGCTGTGTGCTTCCTTTCGTGCTCGTCACCGCCGGCCTGGGCGGGGCCTGGCTGGCCAACCTGCACGCACTGTATCCGTTTCGCTGGTGGTTCATCGGCGGCGCCGCGGTTGCGCTGTTCCTTGCCTGGCGGCGGCTTTACCGGCCGCACGTTGAATGCCGCGAAGGAGAGGTCTGCGCGGTCCCGGCGGTCCGGCGCGGCTACCGCGTGCTGTTCTGGACCGTCGCGGCGCTCGTGGCGCTGTCGGCGATTGCGCCGTATCTGCTCGCCGCGTGGTTGAACTGAGATTTATGCTCCGAAACGTCATGGAGAAGCCGAACATGAGTGCTTTCAATTCGCTGTTTCGATTCGCGGTTGCGGCCGCACCTGCCGTCGGCCTTGCAGTGGTGCTGGCGGCGTGTTCCGAACGGGCCCATAGTCCCGACAACAGTCCCGACAATACCCCCGAGACGACACAAACGTCCGGCGGTGGCGGCGAGCCGGCAACCGCGGCGCCCGTCGATCTGGCCGAAGTCACGCTGTCGGTCCCCGGCATGACCTGCCTGATGTGCCCGATCACGGTGCGCAAGGCGCTGGAAGGCGTCCAAGGCGTGCACGAGGCCTCGGCAACGCTTTCCGACAAGTCCGCGGTGGTGCTTTTCGACCCGAATCGAACCGACGTGACGCAACTGATTACCGCGGTCGTGAATTCCGGGTTCGAAGCATCTGCAATGGAAGTCACCGATGAATGACCCGGGCCACGAGACTTGCTGCAATCCCGCCGATTCTGCCGGCAGCGGAAAGCTGCATATCGCGATCATCGGCAGCGGCTCCGGCGCGTTTGCCGCGGCGATACGAGCGGTCGAGCGCGGTGCACGCGTGACGATGATCGAGCAGGGCACACTCGGCGGCACCTGCGTCAACGTCGGCTGCGTTCCGTCGAAGATCATGATCCGCGCCGCGCACGTCGCGCACATGCGCACAAACAGCCCGTTCGACGACGGCATCAGCAACGCGCGGCCGAACGTCGACCGTCAAAAGCTCGTCCTCCAGCAGCAGGCCCGGGTCGAGGAACTGCGCCAGTCCAAGTACCAGTCGATTGTCGACAGCCATGAGGAAATCACTCTGATACGAGGCCAGGCGCGGTTTCTCGATGCCGGGCGGCTGGCGATTCGCGGCGACGACGGTCGGGAACTCCGGCTTGAGTTCGACCGCTGCCTGATCGCAACAGGCGCTTCTCCGGCGATCCCGCCGGTGCCCGGGCTCGATGAGACGCCGTACTGGACCTCGACCACTGCGCTGGAAAGCGGGAATTTGCCCGAGCGCCTGGTCGTCCTCGGCGCCTCGTTCGTCGCCTGCGA
>JAVVDX010000085.1:0-11351 GCA_032251475.1 Wenzhouxiangellaceae bacterium
GAAAAACCCAAAAGCAGGCTTGACTGGCGGGAGGCGTCCATATATGTCCGGGTTCGCTCGCTCGGTCCGGGTTCGCTCGGCTTCTGGGGTTCGCTTTCTCCGGGTTCGCTCGGGTTCGCTTCCTCCGGGTTCGCTTCCGCCGATCCAACGCCCTGAGCCGAGCGTACTCGTCCGAGGAAATCAGCACCGCGGCTGAGCGTCCCGGACGATTTCAGCCGCTTCCTCAAGGGCGATCGAAAGCAGGTCGGGATCAGCGCCATCCTCCCGCGAAAGTGCTGCGCGCACCCGCTCCAGCGGAATGGGGACTGAACGCCCGCTTGCCTCTCCGACCGGATAACCCAACCAGCGGCACACGCGGGCCATTGCGGGGTCCGGTGTTATTCGCTCGTTCTCCGGCGCATGTTGCCAGGCGAAGGCACGACCTTCGCCCAGCAAGGCAGTGGGGACCAGGCCTGCCGCCAGCAGTCGACGCTCGGCACTCACCACCCGGGCATGATCAGACGCGCGCAGTGCGGCGTCCCGAGCACGCCGGCTACTGGCAACATCGAGAAATTCCAGCGCCTGATCCAGCGTCGCCGAAGGTCTTGATTTGTAATCCTCGAAGCGAACAATCAGCGCCGCCGCCGATCGCTCCAGCACGCGGCACCAGGCGATCAGAAACAGCACCAGAGCGTCTCGTCGCGATACAGGCAGCCCCTCGGCCGGGGATTCGATGAACTGGTGCAGATCCATGTCCGGATCGATCTGGCCTGCTCTGCGCTTGCGCAACCAGTCCGAACGAAGCGCGTCACGCGGATCGCGAACGAACAGCACCAGGCGCGAGGTCAGCGGCAGCCAGCCAGGCCAGGAATGCGTGAAACACGGCACCGGCGAGCGGCGCCAGACGAACTCCCGCCCGTGCACCAGCCCCGGCACCAGGCGGCTCCAACCGCTTCCTGGGCATTCGTAGCGGAAACGTCGGCCAACCAGTGATTTCCACTGATCCCGGGTATCGATTCCCCAGGGATTGCATAGCGGTACGCCAAGTTCCAGAAGGCAACTGGCAAGCCAGGATGCGCCACAGGGAAGTTCAGGTGAA
Organism: Wenzhouxiangellaceae bacterium; assembly: GCA_032251475.1. GTDB lineage: Bacteria > Pseudomonadota > Gammaproteobacteria > Xanthomonadales > Wenzhouxiangellaceae. The sequence goes on from JAVVDX010000085.1 coordinate 1,079, forward strand.
ACAACGGTCGCGTCGTATTCGGGGAACGCGGCGTGACCAGGTGTGCGTTGGCGACGCAACTCCGCAATGAATCTCGTGTCCGTCATCCAAATGACCGAATCACGCGATCTGTCAGGCGCCGCAATGTTGCCGGCGAGTAGTCGTTATCCAGAATCAGATGCGGCGCCACGGGCATCTGTGCCGGCAACTCGTGACCGACGCGCGGGCCGCCGAAACGATCGGAGGCATGTCGTTCTCGCATTTCTTCCTGTGCGCGCAGCAAGACCTCCACGTAGCCAATATCGTGGTCCAGCGCCCGTCTCCGATTGATTGCATGGATGCAGTGAAACAATGAAATCGTCGAGACCACTACCCAGGCGCCGGCTCGGGCCAGACCTGCAGCCATCGACGCATAGCGCATCGCCAATTGCAATCTCGTAGCCGCTTCCAGCCGCTCTCCCGAGACCGCGAAATGTCTACGCATCGCATCGCCGTCCAGCCATGCAACCGGTGCCTGAAGGGCGCTCAGGCGGGCATGAATGCTGGCACTCAAGGTGGTCTTGCCGACACCCGACAATCCGGTAATCCACAGCAAGCGCCCCCGGCCGCCTCGTGGTTGCCAGGCCAGAGCTTCGGCCAGCGCCCGATCCGGGCACGACACTGCCGTCACCTGCGTTGACTGCAATGCATCCGTCAGCATCGGCTGGCCAACCACGCTCGACTGACAAAAGGAACCTGAACCCGACCGGAAGCATCAGCATGGGCGGCAGCCCGCGCGGCAAGGGCATCCAGCAACACCGGAAAAGACGGCCCTGCCTGTCGCTGCAAAGTGGCATGGGCGCGAAAGCCGGCGGCGAAATCCGAGGCGGTCGTCTCGTGGCTGAATGCCAGCTCCAGCGTTTCGACGACCCGGAAAACTCCGCCTGATTCAATGGTTTCACTCGGGTTCCGGCGCCGCTCGCCATAGCTGAATTCTGGGACATGCTGGCGGATGGTTTGCTCGATGTCGCGTTGCATGGGGTCTTCCAGCCTGCGATGGTTGTAAACCACGACCAACGCCCCGTCTTTTCGCAGCACACGCGCCGCCTCCGCAAGCGCGGCCGATGCGTCAACCACATTCAGGCTGGAGCCGAAGCTCACGGCATGATAGACGCCGGCTGCCAACCCTGTGCGTTCACCAGTCGTGGCATGCCAGCGCGCCCGGCTCTCCAGTTGCCGGCCCAACTGGCGCATCTCCCGGCACGGTTCGACGGCGTCGACCCGGAAGCCCAGCGCCGCCCATGCCGCCGCCAGCCGGCCGGTGCCGGCACCGATATCGGCAATGCGCGCCGCGGCCGGAATGCCCAGGGAGCGGGCCGCGCCCGCAATCAGATCCGGATGGTATGGTGCGCGCAACTCGTAGAATTGCGCGAGACTCGAATAGTCCCAGGTTGTCCGACAGTTGATTGCGCGCACCTGTCGAACTATATTACAAACGCCCGTTCCCAAGTAATCAGTGATCGCGACCAGCGGCCGGGAATCGGTGCATCCCCCCAGCAGCCCGGCCCGGCATGCAAACGCGACCCAACGACCATTCCCGAATGAATTCTGCCAACTGGAAAACACGCTGATGCTGCAGGACCCGGCGCCAGGCGCACGATCCCGAGACACGGGTAGTCCGCGAACGCAGCCGGCCCAACCCGCGTCTCCGTTCGGCACCAAGGCCGAAATGTTGCGCTACCTGCAAGCAAGGCTCACCAGAAGCCGAATCGAAGATCAGGTCTGCTTCCGGATCGGCGAGTGGAACAGCGACCAGGCCGCGGTTGTAGATCATGTGCGCTGCACCTTCGGCGGGTTGCTGCTGGCCGTGCGCAGCAGCGTGCGGTCCGAAGACGGATTTGCGGCGACATTCGCCGGGGCGTTTACCACCGTTCTCGATGTCGACGGTGCGGACGAGGCCGCTCTGGCCGACGCCATTTCCCGGGTCATCCGATCCTTTCCGGATCCCGACTCGCGACACCAGGTCCTGATCCAGCCCATGGTATGGGATGTGATTGCCGGCGGCGTGGTCCTGACCCGCACCCTGAGCAACCTTGCGCCGTATTTCACGATCGACTACGACGACGCCACGCACACAACCACAACCATCACCAGCGGCACCTGTCGCGAGCACAAGACACTGGTCATCCACCACGATGCGGCGCGCGAGATGCCAACGCTGCCGTCACCCCTGGAAAACCTTCTGCCGGCCATTGTGGAGATCGAATCGCTGTTGAATTGCGACTCGCTGAACATGGAGTTCGCGATCAGCCGTCAAGGGTACGTGCACATATTGCAGGTACGGCCCATTGCACGGGCCTCGAAGCTTGATTCTGTTGCCGATGAACAGGTCGCCGGATGCATTGCTCGAATGCGCCGGCAGTTTCACGACTTGCGCAACTCCGGTTCATTGGCATCGGGCCGGCGCGGCGGTTACGGCGTCATGCCCGACTGGAACCCGGCCGAAATCATCGGTACCCGGCCAGGCGCCCTGGCGATGAGCCTGTACCGTTACCTGCTCCTGGATGACGTCTGGGCCCGCCAACGGGCCGGATACGGGTATCGCGATGTGCGGCCACAACCGTTGCTGGTTGATTTTTGCGGCCGCCCCTATATCGATATCCGGGCCAGCTTTCATTCGTTTATCCCGGCCGGCCTGGATGACGATTTATCCGCCCGTTTGGTCGACTTCTACCTGACCAGGCTGGAGGACAATCCGCATCTGCACGACAAGGTCGAATTCGATGTGCTGCCGACCTGCCATGCACTGGACTTTGCGCAATGGCGCGTCAGGCTGCGGAATCACGGCGGTTTCGCCGTCTCGGAAATCAACCGATTGGCCGATGGCCTGCTGGCTGTGACCCGAGGTGCGTTTTTACGAAATGCGCTGGATCTGGCCAACGTAGCCAGAATGGAGCAGCGTCTCCAGAAGATTTGCAATCAGGCCGACGAGCCCCTGGGGCGGGCTTTCAGGCTGCTGGAGGACGGTCATCTCCTGGGCGCGCCGGCATTCGCTCATATGGCCCGAAGCGCCTTCGTGGCCATATCCCTGCTTCGCTCGGCAGTACGCTGCGGGATCATCTCGCAACCGGCAATGGACGGTTTCGTCGGTTCAGTGCGCACCGTCAGCCGCCAAGTGGCCGAGGACCTGGCCGCGGTGAACGCGGGCGCCCTGGCCCCGGAATCGTTCATCGCACAATACGGCCATCTTCGCCCCGGCACCTATGAAATTGCTTCGCGGACTTATCGGGAGATTTCCGGGGAAATATTTGACTCGCATGCACACCCTGCATCGCAACGCACGACTGCGCTTGCAGACAGAACCGCCTGGAGCACCGAACGCGCAGCTTTCGGCGACGCGCTGAAGGCGGAGGGATTGTCAGCCAATCTGGACGAAGTCGAGCGCTTCATGAGCGAAGCGATTCGGGGCCGAGAGTACGCAAAATTTGCCCTTTCCCGCAACCTGTCGCTGTCACTCGATGCCTTGATCGAGTTTGGTTCCAGGCACGGCATCGGCAGGGAGACTCTTTCCAACATTGCGCTGGACGATTTCAGATACCTGCACAATGGAAGCGTAGCTCCCGCGAAAGCGTCCATCTGGCTGTCCCGACGCGCCAGACAAGGTGCGAGACTGCGGCGGCAGGCAGCGTCGCTAGAATTGCCGCCGCTGATCTTTTCCGAGCGGGATTTCTCGTTCTTCACATATCCGAGGAACCAGGCAAATTTTGTCTGCGGCGGCCGGGCGCTGGCGCAATGCATTGTGCTGGAATCCGGCGCTGTTCCATCCGCCATCTTGGCAAGCGGCAAGATCGTTCTGCTGCCCCAGGCCGATCCGGGCTTCGACTGGCTGTTCGGCCAATCTATCGCCGGCCTGATCACGCAATACGGCGGGGCGAACTCGCACATGACCATCCGGGCAGCTGAGCACGGCGTGCCGGCGGCAATCGGCGTCGGCGAGTTCATGTATCGACGGCTCTCTCAAGCCCGCATGCTGGAACTGGACGCCGGAGCAAAGCGCATAGAGGTGATCGCCTGATGCGCCGCATCGGCATCACTCAGCGGGTCGAGACTGATGCTCGCCGCGCCGAGCGCCGCGACTGTCTCGACCACCGATGGATCCATCTGCTGCAGTCGCTTGACCTGCACGGTGTGGCCATCCCCAACAACCTGGATCAGCCGCGTTGCTGGCTGGAAATGATGGACTGGGATGGTTTCATCCTGACTGGCGGCAACGATATTGCCACCCTGCCGCACGCAGCAGAACCGGCGCCGGAGCGGGATCGCACCGAGCGCGAATTACTGGATTTTGCGCTCTGCCGACAACTACCGGTGTTGGGGGTTTGCAGGGGCCTGCAGATACTGAATGTCCAGCTCGGAGGATCAGTGTCGGCGCTGCCCGGTCATGTGGCCTGTCGACATGGGGTCGTGCCGTGTTCGGGAGCTTCACGATTTGCGTCATTCCGCGAAGTCAACAGCTTTCATCGCATGGCGATTATGCCGGGTGATCTTGCCGAAGAACTACACGCAACGGCACATGCTCCGGACCGCAGCGTGGAGGCGGCGGCACACCGCAGCCTGCCGTGGTACGGCATCATGTGGCATCCCGAGCGCGAGTCTCCTTCCGTGGCGGCCGATCTTGCCTTGCTCCGCCACTGCTTCGGGCTCACCGAATGAACGTCATCATCCTTGCAGCCGGGGCGGGAACGCGGTTGCGGCCGCATACAAGCAAACTTCCCAAATGCATGGTCGAGCTGGCGGGTCGCCCCATACTGCATCGACAGCTCGAGGTCTTGTGCCGAAATGGCATGGAAAGCATCACCCTGGTCGCCGGCTACCGCGCCGATGCAATCGAGGCCGGCGATGCCGCCGTGATGGTCAACCCCTTCCACGAAGAATGCAACATGGTGGCTTCCCTGTTCCATGCCGCCTCGGCGATGAAAAACGAACAGGATCTGCTGGTCAGCTACGGCGACATCGTTTACGAGGATAGTGTGCTGCGTGCACTGCTTGAATGCCCTGGCGAGATCGCCGTGGCGGCCGATATCGACTGGCGCACGCTCTGGCAGGCCCGCATGGACAATCCGCTTGAAGATGCCGAAAGCTTCCGGATGAGCGAAGGAAACCGCATCGTTGAATTGGGCGAAAAGCTGGGCTGTCAATCCGACGCCCAGGCCCAGTTCATGGGCCTGATACGGGTTCGAGCCGATCGAGTCGCTGAGTTCAAGGAGGCTTACCGGGCGATGGACCGCCACGCGAGCTATCGCGGTCGACCGTTCAGACACATGTACATGACAGACTTCCTGCAACACCTGATCGATGCCGGCTGGGATCTGCGCGCCGCTCTGGTCCGAAACGGATGGCTGGAAGTGGATACCGTAGAAGACTTGAACCGCTATCATGCTCTGGCACGTGAAAAGCGTCTCGATGCGCTGATCCAGCTTGATCATTGAAACTCTCGCAAATGTTGAGCACCTGCGCAGCCCCGGCACGACCGAAGGCCCCTCCCGGCCAAAGACCACTGCCTAACTTGCACATCCAACGCAAGGGAATGAACTGAAGTGCGCAACCGGAACAAGGCAACAGCATGAAAAAACCCACCCGATCACCGCTCAAGAATCCGCCGGTCCGTAACCCCGGCCAGTCACTCGACGAGCAGCGTCTCAGGGTGGTCGCGGATCGATTGATCACACCCTTGATTGCCGCGGCTATATTCGGTGTGGTGGCCATGCAGGAGTGGCTGCGCCACTTCACCCCCAGGCAGCCGATGCCGTGGCTGTTCAGTGCGATCTTCGCAGCAACGGTCGGATTCTTCCTTTACCGGCTTTTCCGTACCCGCCCCGAAATCCGGCGCCTGAAATTGGGACGGGACGGCGAGCGCGCCGTCGGCCAGTATTTCGAACGCCTGCGCGCAGACGGTTATGAGGTGTTCCACGACGTGATCGGCGAAGGATTCGACGTCGATCACGTGCTGATTGGCCCGGGCGGCGTCTTTACAATCGAAACCAAGTCCTACTCCAAGCCTGCCAGCGGCCCGACCGAGATCAACTTCGACGGCGAGCAGGTCGCCATCGGCGGCTGGCAACCGGACCGCAACCACGTCATCCAGGCCCGCGCCAAGGCGGTCCGGTTCACGCGGCGGCGAGTTGCCCGAATTCGCAAAGCGACGTGGGCAATCGGTTCACGCTTCGCGCTTCGAACCGAGAAAGCGCCGCTACGGACCAATAACAGCCTTGGCGTAGGCCCGTGTTGTCCGTTCCCCGCCTTTAGGCGGTGACCGTCCGTCTTCCCCGCCCGGCCTGGGGTTTCGGCGTCTTTTAAAAAAAACGAACAGGCACGGTCAGGATTGCATCTTCGAGCAAGACCTCGGGCCCGCGCCTGAGCGTGATGTTGTCGATCCGGATCATCGGCGGCGAAGATAACCGATTTTCTCCTCGGCTGATGGCGCTTCTACCCTCGCTCCGGGGACATCACGGACTGCCGGGCGCACGATCCCGGCGGCCGGTATGCCGGTCGCGGTCCTGGCCGGGCTGGTCCCGGCCGACGTGATATTGAATCTGATGCGGTGATGCATTATCATCAGCGCAGATATCATTCAAATCGTAAGACGGAACCATGCGGACGACGCTGGACATCGATGACGAAGTGCTGGCGGCCGCAAAAGAACTCGCTCGTCGCCAGGGCACGACCGCGGGCCGGGTGGTGTCCGATCTGCTGAGGCGCGCGCTGACTACCTGCGAGAGCGCTTCCGGCGAAGTTCGCGAGCCCGAGGCGTTTTACGGCTTTCGCCCTTTCCCGAACCGCGGCGGGGTCGTCACCGACGAGAAACTCGAAGAGCTGCGCGATCGGGAAGGGATCTGAGTTGCGCGCATTGCTGGACATCAACGTGCTGATCGCACTGCTTGATGTGCAGCACATCCACCACCGCGTCGCGACCCGATGGCTGCAGGACAATATCGACCAGGGCTGGGCCTCCTGCCCGCTGACCGAGAACGGGGTCATACGGATCATGTCGCAGCCGGCCTATCCGAACCCGCTCCCGGTCGCGAGCGTGGCAAAACGACTGGCCGAGGCTGCTGCGGCACCGTGGCATCGATTCTGGCCCGACAGCACCAGCCTGGTGGAGGACGGATCGGTTCACTGGCCGCACGTGCTCGGTTCGCGCCAGATTACCGATGTCTATCTGCTGTCGCTGGCGGTACGAAACGATGGTCGATTCGTGAGCTTCGAGCGCAGGATCGATGCTGCCGCCGTGCCGGGTGCCGGGCCGCAACACCTGGTGGTTCTGGATTGACCCATCGAATTTTTTGCAACGGAAGGGTTGATCCCGGTCGCGGCCGACTGTCCGGCCGGCGATTTCAGCGACAATAACCCCCCATGAGCACCGAAACCGCAAACCTTCCGTTCGAGCAGATTCCGCTCAAGGAATACGCCGAGCGGGCCTACCTCGACTACTCGATGTACGTCATCCTCGACCGCGCGCTGCCGCACGTCGGCGACGGGCTCAAACCCGTGCAGCGGCGAATCGTCTACGCGATGAGCGAACTGGGGCTGTCGGCCGCTTCCAAGCACAAGAAGTCGGCGCGCACGGTCGGCGATGTCATCGGCAAGTTCCATCCGCACGGCGATTCGGCGTGCTACGAGGCGATGGTGCTGATGGCCCAGCCGTTCTCGTACCGCTACCCGCTGGTCGACGGCCAGGGCAATTTCGGCTCGCCCGACGACCCGAAATCGTTCGCCGCGATGCGCTACACCGAATCGCGGCTGGCGCCGTACGCCAAGCTGCTGTTGCAGGAACTGGGGCAGGGCACGGTCGACTGGGTCCCGAACTTCGACGGCACGCTCAAGGAACCGAAGCTGCTGCCGGCCCGGGTGCCGAACATCCTGCTCAACGGCGGTCAGGGCATTGCCGTCGGCATGGCCACCGACATTCCGCCGCACAACCTGCGCGAGATCGCGGCGGCCGCGGTCCGGCTGCTCGAGAAGCCGAAGTCGACCGTCGCCGAACTGTGCGAGCACATCCGGGGCCCGGACTTTCCGACCGCCGGCGAGATCGTCACGCCGCGCGACGAACTGGCCGCGGCCTACGAGACCGGCCACGGCAGCGTCCGGCAGCGCGCGGTCTGGGAAAAGGAAGGCGACGAGGTCGTCATCACCGCACTGCCGTACCAGGTCTCGCCGGCCCGCGTGCTCGAGCAGATCGCGGCCCAGATGCAGGCGAAGAAACTGCCCATGGTCACCGACATCCGCGACGAGTCCGACCACGAGCACCCGACCCGGCTGATCATCGTGCCGCGGTCCAACCGGGTCGATCTCGAGCAACTGATGGCGCACCTGTTCGCGACCACCGACCTGGAGAAGAGCTACCGGGTCAACCTCAACGTGATCGGCAACGACGGTCGGCCGGGCGTGAAGAACCTGCGCGAACTGCTCGGCGAGTGGATTGCGTACCGGCGCGCGACGGTCTCGCGCCGGCTCGAATACCGGCTCGACCAGGTCGTCGACCGGCTGCATGTGGTCGAGGGCTTTCTGATCGCCTACCTCAACATCGACGAGGTCATCGCGATCATCCGCAAAAACGACGAGCCCAAACCGGTGCTGATGGAGCGCTTCGACCTGACCGGCACCCAGGCCGAGGCCATCCTCGAACTGAAGCTCCGCCATCTGGCGAAGCTCGAGGAAATGAAGATCCGCGGAGAGAAGGACGAACTCGAGGCCGAGCGTGAATCAATCGCGGCCGTGCTCGATTCGCCGAAGAAGCTGACCCGGCTGATCCGGGACGAGCTGCTGGCGGATGCCGAGAAGTTCGGCGACGACCGGAGATCGCCGATCGTCGAGCGCGAGGCCGCCCAGGCGCTGCGCGAAACCGAGCTGGTGCCGTCGGAGCCGGTCACGGTCGTGCTGTCCGAAAACGGCTGGATCCGGGCCGCCAAGGGCCACGACATCGACCCGACCGAGCTCAACTACAAGGCCGGCGACGGCTACCTGCACGCCGCCCGCGGCCGCAGCAACCAGCTCGCCTGCGTGCTCGACTCGACCGGGCGCTCGTATTCGCTGCCGGCGCACGAACTGCCGTCGGCGAGAAGCAACGGCGAGCCGCTGACCGGGCGCTTCTCGCCGCCGGCCGGCGGCGCGTTCCGCGGCGTCGCGATCGGCGAGACCGGCGACCGCGTGCTGGTCGCCTCGACCGCCGGCTACGGTTTCGTCACCCGGCTGGAAAACCTGCACACCCGGCAGAAGGCCGGCAAGCACCTGCTGAGTGTGCCCGAGGGCTTCGACGCGCTGCCGCCGTCGCCGGTGACCGAGGACGACGAGGCCGTGATCGTGGCCGCGACCAGCGCCGGCCACCTGCTGGCCTGCTACCTGAATGAATTGCCGGAATTGAGCAAGGGCAAGGGCAACAAGCTGATCAACATCCCGGCGAAGGCCAGGCAGGCCGGCGAGGTCATGGCCGGCGCGCTCGCGCTGGTCAAGGGCCAGGACTGTCTGGTCTGGGCCGGGCAGCGATATCTGCGCCTGTCGTGGGCCGAGACCGAGAATTACTGGGGCGAGCGCGCCCAGCGCGGCGGCTTGCTGCCGCGCGGGTTCAGGAAGGTGGATCGGCTGACGCTGGCGGTATAGGAGCGAGCTTGCTCGCGAAGGGTTCAGGCGTAGGTCGGCTTACGTAAGCCGACATCCGGAATCATCCTGAAGCGTCGGATTACGCTTCGCTAATCCGACCTACGCAAACTGCACCGCGCGGATCGTAATCGCTCGATTACCATTGCCCTAAGACGAATCGAACCAGGAATCCACGCATGCACCATCCAGCAAGCCACGAACTGTTCCTGCGCGCCAAAGCCCGGATTCCGGGCGGCGTCAACTCGCCGGTGCGGGCTTTTGCCGGGGTCGGCGGCGAGCCGCTGTTCTTCGACCGGGCCGAGGGCGCGTACCTGTTCGACGTCGACGGCAAGCGCTACATCGACTATGTCGGCTCCTGGGGCCCGATGATCTGCGGTCACGCCCACCCGCAAATCATCGACGCGGTCAAGCGGGCCGCCACCGCGGGCCTGAGTTTCGGCACGCCCAGTCCCGGCGAGGTGACGATGGCCGAGCGGCTGTGCGAACTCATCCCGTCGCTGGAGCGCGTGCGCATGGTCAACTCCGGCACCGAGGCGACGATGAGCGCGCTGCGGCTGGCGCGCGCGGCGACCGAACGCTCGCGTTTCATCAAGTTCGAGGGCAACTACCACGGCCACGGCGACAGCTTCCTGGTCAAGGCCGGCAGCGGCGCGCAGAC
>JAVVDX010000086.1:0-11250 GCA_032251475.1 Wenzhouxiangellaceae bacterium
TCGAAGTGCACGTCGCGCGTCTCGACCAGCGCGCCCCAGTAGCGACCGTAGAGGCGGGCGGCATTCCGCCAGAACACACTGCAGGCCAGGTCGCGGCCGTGTTGCGAGGCGATGCAGGCGAGGAAACGCGTTCCGAACCGGCGGGCGGCAAGCCGGAAGAATTCGGCGTTCAGCAGCGGCAGGTTGCCGTAGAGCCGGAACGTGTCCTGATAGCAGTGCACGACCAGCTCCAGTTCGGATTCGGTCATGGATTCGCCGTCGACCCAGCGATAGCGCCAGCCGTCCTGCCGGGCCAGCCGGCGCTCGCGGCGGATATTCTTGCGCGGCTTGCTGCGAAGTGCGGCCAGAAAGTCGTCGAAGTCGCGGTAGCCGCGGTTGGGCCAGTGGAATTGCCAGTCGTGCCGGCCCAGCCAGCCGGCCTTTTCGAGCACCTCGCTGTCGGGGGCATCGCAGAAGTTGACGCTGCAGCACGACAGGCCTTCATCGTTGACGCGCTGTTCGAGCCGCTCGACCAGCGCCTCGCGGGCGGCCTTGGATTCGCCGAGCAGGCGCGGGCCGGTGACCGGCGTCAGCGGTGATGCGACCAGCAGCTTCGGGAACCAGCGCAGGCCGGCGCGGTGGGCGGCGTCGGCCCAGACGAAATCGAACACGAATTCGCCGTGCGAGTTGTACTTGATCCAGGCCGGGGCGTATCCGCCGGGATCGTCGTCGAGCGCAACGAGCGCCTCGTCCCAGCCGGTGTGCGGACCGATCGCGCCGGTCTCGGTCAGTGCCGCGAGGAATCGGTGGTCGACGAACGGGTTGCCGTCGCGGTTCAGCGCGTTCCAGCGGGCCGGGTCGACCGAACCGATCGCGCCCGCGCGCCCGGTGTCAGGGCTGGTCGAGGAATCGTTCCGCATCCAGCGCGGCCATGCAACCGAAGCCGGCCGAGGTGATCGCCTGGCGGTAGACGTGGTCGGCAACGTCGCCGGCGGCGAATACGCCGGGAACGCTGGTCGATGTCGCCATGCCTTCCAGGCCAGACCTGATCCGGATGTAGCCGCCTTCCATGTCCAGTTGCCCTGCGAAAATTCCGGTATTGGGATCGTGCCCGATCGCGACGAACATCGCGTCGACCTCGATTTCGCGCTTGTCGCCGGTGCCTGCGTGCTCGAGGCGGATTCCGGTCACGCCGTCGTCGTCTCCGAGCACCTCGTCGACGACATGATCCCAGATGATTTCGACCTTGCCGGCGGCTTCGCGTTCGAACAGTCTGTCCTGCAGGATCTTCTCGGCGCGCAGGCGATCGCGGCGGTGGACCAGTGCGACCTTGCTCGCGATGTTGGACAAATACAGCGCCTCCTCGACGGCCGTGTTGCCGCCGCCGATGACGGCCACCGGCTTGTCGCGGTAGAAGAAGCCATCGCAGGTCGCGCACGCCGAGACGCCGCGGCCCTTGAAGTTTTCCTCCGACTCCAGCCCGAGGTAGCGGGCAGAGGCGCCGGTGGCGATGATCAGCGCGTCACAGGTGTAGCTGCCGCTGTCGCCCTCGAGCCGGAACGGCCGGGTTCCGAGATCGGCGGTGTGGATGTGGTCCAGCACGATCTCGGTATCGAAGCGCTGGGCATGTTCGAGCATGCGCTGCATCAGCTGCGGCCCCTGCAGGTCGCGCGCATCCCCGGGCCAGTTCTCGACATCGGTGGTCGTCATCAGCTGCCCGCCCTGCTCGATGCCGGTCACGACGGCCGGGTCCAGGTTGGCACGAGCGGCGTAGATGGCGGCGGCGTAGCCGGCCGGGCCCGAACCGACGATAAGCAGGCGAAAATGGCGGGGGTCTGCCATGTATACTTCTCCGTGTCGCTTGTAGGGTCGAAGGCGCCGGGTCGAAACCCGTTCACATGCGGCCGAAAGCGCCGCGATCCAGGGGATCGGCGGCAAGCCTACCGCATTGCGGCCGGGATGGGGGCCGGTCCGGCGGACCCGCAATGCCCGGCTGGTATCCGGCGAGACTTTCTGCCAGAATTCGTAGATTATTGAATCGCCTGGTCGCAAATCATCAGGGAATTTCCAGATTGGCCCGTAGCGCGCGCAAGAAACCGACGGACAAGTCAGCCGGCAACGGCATTCCCGAGAACCTGGAACGGCGACTGATCGAGTCGCTGTTCCTGCTCGTGGTCGTCGTGGCCGCGTACCTGCTGCTTACGCTGCTCACGCACGACCCGCGCGACCCGGGCTTCTCGCAAAGCGGCGGCGAGGTCGTCAGCAACGTCGGTGGCAGTTTCGGGGCCTGGGCGTCGGATTTCCTGCTGGTGGTCATGGGCTACATGGCCTGGCTGCTGCCGTTCCTGCTTGCCGCCGGCGCGATCCGGCTGCTGCAGGAGCGCGCCGAGCCGGTCGGCTGGCCGGAGTGGGGCGTCCGGCTGGGCGGGCTGGTTCTGATCGTGCTGTCCGGCTGCATCCTGTTCGAAATGCAGCCGCGCGGCGCGCTCGATCATGCCGGCGGGATCGTCGGCGACCTGCTGTCCGGGCCGATGGTCGAGGTGATGGGCTTCACCGGCGCGGCGCTGATCAACCTGGCCGTGCTGCTGGCCGGAATCACGCTGTTCACCGGCCTGTCGTGGCTGGATTTCCTCGAGCGCATCGGCGGCTGGGCGATCGGCGGCGGGTACTGGCTGGTCGAACGGCTCGCCGCCGGGCGCGACTGGATGGCCGGAAGGCGGGCCAGGGCCGAGCGCGAGGAGGTTCGCAAGCGCGACACGATCCGGCGCAGGAAGCGGCCCGAGGTGCGCATCGAGCCGAGAGTCGAACCGACGCCGGCGGAGAGGGAAAAGAAGAAGGTCAGCCAGCGCGTGCTGTTCAGGAACCTGCCGGCCGGCAGCCTGCCGCCGCTGGACCTGCTCGACGAGCCGCCGGAGCAGCAGCCCGGGTATTCGACCGACACGCTCAAGGCGATGAGCCGGCAGGTCGAATTGAAACTGTCGGATTTCGGTATCGAGGTCGAGGTCGTCGCGGTGCACCCCGGTCCGGTCATCACGCGCTTCGAGCTGCAGCCGGCGGCCGGCGTCAAGGGCAGCCAGATCTCCAACCTGGCCAAGGATCTGGCGCGGGGCCTGAGCGTGATCTCGGTGCGCGTGGTCGACGTGATTCCCGGCAAGAGCGTGATCGGTCTGGAGATTCCGAACGCCAAGCGCGAGATCGTCTACCTGCGCGAGATTCTCGCCTCCGAGGCCTACGCGAAGGCCAATCCGGCGCTGACGCTGGGGCTGGGCAAGAACATTTCCGGACGACCGGTCGTGGCCGACGTTGCACGCATGCCGCACCTGCTTGTCGCCGGTACGACCGGCTCGGGCAAGTCGGTGGCGGTCAATTCGATGATCCTGAGCCTGATCTACAAGTCCACGCCCGACCAGGTGCGGCTGATCATGGTCGACCCGAAGATGCTCGAGCTTTCGGTCTACGAGGGCATCCCGCACCTGCTCGCACCGGTGGTGACCGACATGAAGGAAGCCGCCAACGCGCTACGCTGGTGCGTGGCCGAAATGGAGCGGCGCTACCGGGTGATGTCGCAACTCGGCGTGCGCAACCTGGCCGGGTACAACCGCAAGGTCGGCGAGGCCGAGGCCAAGGGCATGCCGCTCGAGGATCCGCTGGTCGACCCGAGCACGCTGGCCGAGGACGAGGAGCGCCCGAAGCTGCAGAAGCTGCCGTTCATCGTCGTCGTCGTCGACGAGTTCGCCGACATGATGATGATCGTCGGCAAGAAGGTCGAGGAACTGATCGCGCGGCTGGCGCAGAAGGCGCGCGCCTCGGGCATCCACCTGATCCTGGCGACGCAGCGCCCGTCGGTCGACGTGATCACCGGCCTGATCAAGGCCAACATCCCGACCCGGATGGCGTTCCAGGTCTCCTCGCGCGTCGACTCGCGCACCATTCTCGATCAGCAGGGCGCCGAGACCCTGCTCGGCCACGGCGACATGCTGTACCTGCCGCCCGGCAGCGGCCTGCCCGAGCGCATCCACGGCGCATTTGTCGACGACCACGAGGTGCACGGCGTGGTCGAGTGGCTGCGCGCGCAGGGTGAACCCGACTATCTCGACGAAGTGCTCTCCGAGAGCCAGTTGACCACCAACGGCCAGCAGATCGGCGCCACTGGCCTGCCCGAGGCCGTGCCCGGCGAGGAATCCGACGAGCTCTACGACAAGGCCGTGGCCTACGTGCTCGAGAGCCGGCGGGCGTCGATTTCCAGCGTTCAGCGCCAACTCAGGATCGGCTACAACCGCGCCGCCCGGCTGATCGAGGAAATGGAGGCGCAGGGCATCGTCAGTCCGCCGGAGCATAACGGGCAAAGAGAGGTTCTCGCTCCGGCGCCGCCGCCGCGTGATTGATCCTCGATCCAGGGCCTTCAGCCACGGTTCATCGGGGCTGGTCCATAATCGGTCAGGTCTTCCATGGGAACGAATGCGTTGAAAAATCTCCTGTCGATCATTGCGACCGTGTGGTTCGGCCTGATGCCGTTCGAGAATTTGCATGCCGATCCCGAGGCCCGGGAACTGCTCGTCGACTTTGCCGACGGCCTGACCAGTCTCTCGGCCGATTTCAGGCAGGTGACCGTCGACGGCGACGGCGAGGTCGTCGAGGAGAGCGAAGGCCGGATGTTCTACAAGGCCCCCGATCTGATCCGCTGGGATTATCTCGAGCCGTTCCCGCAGGTGATCGTGGCCGACGGCGAGAAGCTCTGGCATTACGACGAATCGTTGCAGCAGGTGACGGTCAGGCCGCAGCCCGATGCGTCCGATTCGCCGATGCTGGTGCTGACGCGACCGGAACTGCTCGGGAAGTTCTACCGGGTGCTGCCTTCCGCACGGCCCGACCAGATCCGGTTCGAGCCGCTGGCCGAGCAGGCCGAGATCGAGATGGCGCGGCTGACGTTCCGCGACGGGGTACCGGCAATCCTGGACATCTTCGACCCGTTCGGACAGGCCACGCGGCTGACCCTGGAGAACATCCGTCGCAACCCGGCAATCGATCCCGGCGTGTTCGAGTTCGAGGTGCCCGAGGGCGCCGACGTGCTCGAAGGCCTGTAGCCGGGCCGGAGCGCCCGGAACCGGACCCGACGCTTGGCCGCCTACGGGACCATCCTGCTGCTGATCGCGCTCGGCCGCCTGTTTGCGGCCGGGCGCGTGCTGCCCGACAACGCGGCCGACACGCTCAACCGGGTCGTGATCGTGCTGTGCCTGCCGGCGCTGATCTTCATCCACGTGCCGACGCTGGAGCCGTCCTGGAACCTGCTGCCGCTGGCCCTGATGCCGTGGCTGCTGCTGGCGATGACGATTGCGATGGTGCTGCTCGGTGCCCGTGTGTTCGGTTTCAGCCGGCCGGTCACGGCCGTGCTGCTGGTGCTGATCCCGCTGGGCAACACGTCGTTTCTGGGCTTTCCGCTGGTCGAGGCGCTGCTGGGCCCCGACAAGGTGCGCTACGCGGTCGTCTACGACCAGTTCGGCTCGTTCCTGATCGTGTGCACGCACGTGCTGTTCGTGCTGGCCTGGTACGGCGACGGGCCGGCGCCGACGCCGCGCAGGATCGCTCGCCGGATCGTCACGTTCCCGCCGTTCGTCGCGCTGGCCGGGGCGCTGGTGCTCGGCAACGCCTGGTTCCCCGAATGGCTGATGAGCCTGGCGCTGGTGTTCGCCGACATGCTGCTGCCGCTGGTGACGCTGGCCGTCGGGCTGCAGTTGCGCCTGCGGCTGGTGCCCGAGTACCGGGTTCCGCTGGCCTTCGGCCTGGCCGGCAAGCTGTTGCTGCTGCCTGCCGCGGCGTTCCTGGTGGCCTGGCTGGCCAGCGTCGAATCGCCGGTGTTCGACGTGCTGGTGCTCGAATCGGCGATGCCGCCGATGATCACGGCTGCCGCGCTCGCCTCGGGCGCCCGGCTGGCGCCGCCGCTGGCCTCGAGCATGGTTGCCTGGGGTGTGCTGTTCTCGGCCGCGACCGTACCGGTGTGGCATTGGCTGGCGGCCGCGGCCGGTACAATGCCGTAGACCGTTCCGCTGGTTGTGCAATGACGACCCGACGCCTGACCCTGACGCGCCCCGACGACTGGCACCTGCACCTGCGCGACGGGGCCATGCTCGAGGCCGTGCTGCCGGCCACGGCGCGCTGCTTCGCGCGTGCGATCGTCATGCCCAACCTGAAGCCGCCGGTGACGACGGTGGCCGCGGCGGTCGAGTACCGCCAGCGCATCCTTGCCGCGCTGCCCGAAGGCATGCCGTTCGAGCCGCTGATGACGCTGTACCTGACCGACAACACCACGCCGGACGAGATCCGGCGGGCGGCCGATTCGGACTTCGTGCACGCCGTCAAGTACTATCCGGCCGGGGCAACGACGAACTCGGACTCCGGCGTGACCGATCTCGAGCGCGCCGTCCCGGCGATCGAGGCGATGCAGGAGGCGGACGTTCCGCTGCTGCTGCACGGAGAGGTGACCGACCCCGAGATCGACATCTTCGACCGCGAGGCGGTGTTCATCGAGCGCCATCTCGAGCCGCTGTTGCGAGATTTTCCCGACCTGCGCGTCGTGCTCGAGCACGTCACGACCCGCGAGGGCGTCGATTTCGTCGCTTCGGCGCCGGCCAACGTCGCGGCGACGATCACCGTGCACCACCTGCTGCTCAACCGCAATGCGATGTTCGAAGGCGGATTGCGGCCGCATTACTACTGCCTGCCGGTCGTCAAGCGCCAGAGCCATCGTCGGGCGCTGGTGGCCGCGGCCACCAGCGGCAGCCCGAAATTCTTTCTCGGCACCGATTCGGCGCCGCACGCGAAAAGCGCCAAGGAGGCCGACTGCGGCTGCGCCGGCATCTTCAGCGCACCGGTCGCGCTCGAACTGTACGCGGAGGTGTTCGAGGCCGCCGGCGCGCTCGACCGGCTCGAAGCGTTCGCATCGTTCCACGGTGCGGACTTCTACCGGCTGCTGCGCAATTCCGAACGCGTGACGCTCGAGCGCGAGGAACGGACGGTACCCGACGTGTTCGATGCGGACGGCGAGGCCGTGGTGCCTCTGCGGGCCGGCGGCCGTACGGCCTGGCGGCTGGCCGGAGACTGACCGCGATGCAGCGGCTGCGCAACTGGTTTCGGGAACTGTACTTCGGCGAAAGCCGGCGCGCGGTGCGCGGCCGGGTCGTGCTGCTGGTGATCGACATCGCGCTGGTGGCATTTTTCCTGGTCACGACCTTCGTCGAGCACGGGCGCACGATCATCCTGATCGACTACGCGCTGGGCGTCTACCTGCTGGCCGAATGGCTCAGCCGGCTGTGGGCGTCGCGCGAACGCCTTGTGTTCGTCTCCCAGCCGCTGGCGATCGTCGATCTGACCATCATCCTGTCGCTGTTCGCGCCGGCGCTGACCGAAAACTTCATTTTCCTGCGCATCCTCAGAACGCTCCGGCTTCTGCGCTCCTACCACCTGCTCCGGCAGTTGCGAAGCAGGTGGCGGTTCTTTCGCGACCACGAGCAGGTGTTCTTCAGCGCGACCAACCTGATGGCGTTCATCTTCATCGTCTCGTCGGTGGTCTACGCGCTGCAGGTGCGCGGCAACGAGCAGATCAACAACTACGCCGACGCGCTGTACTTCACCGTCACGACGCTGACGACCACCGGCTTCGGCGACATCACGCTGACCGGCCAGGCCGGACGCCTGCTCGCCGTCGTGATCATGATCGTCGGGCTGAGCCTGTTCCTCAGGCTTCTTCAGGCGCTGTTCCGGCCGGCGCACGTGAAGTTCGAGTGCCCGGACTGCGGCCTGGGACGGCACGACCGCGATGCGGTGCACTGCAAGCACTGCGGCCGGTTGCTGCACATCCGCACCGAAGGCTACGAGGGCGAATAGTGGTCTCCGGGCCGCAGAGTTCGCGCTGAGCATGCTTCGACTGGGCACCGGCAAGTCCGATCTCGAACGCGCGGCGAAGCTGCTCCGGGCCGGCGAGCTGGTCGCGTTCCCGACCGAGACCGTCTACGGCCTGGGCGCCGATGCGTCGAACCCGGATGCGGTAGCGCGGATCTTCGAGGCCAAGGGCCGGCCGGCCGATCACCCGGTGATCGTCCACCTGCCGTCGGCCGGCCTGCTGCAGGACTGGGCGCGCAACGTGCCTTCAGCGGCGCTGCGGCTGGCCGACGCGTTCTGGCCCGGTCCGTTGACGCTGGTGCTCGAGCGCGCATCGGGCGTGTCGGACCTGATCACCGGCGGCCAGCACACGATCGGCGTGCGGGTGCCCAACCACCCGGTCGCACTGGCCCTGCTGCGGGCTTTCGGCGGCGCGCTGGCCGCGCCATCGGCCAATCGCTTCGGCCGCGTAAGCCCGACCACGGCCGACCACGTCATCGCCGAGTTCGGCGACGAGGTGGCCGCGGTGATCGACGCCGGGCCGTGCCAGATCGGGGTCGAGTCGACCATTGTCGACCTGACCGGCGATCGGCCGCGCCTGCTGCGGCCCGGCATGATCGGAAACGCCGCGCTCGAGGCCGTGCTCGGCGAGACGCTGGAGCGCCCCGGCGCGGGCCAGGGGCCGCGCGCGTCGGGGCGGCTCGAGTGGCACTACGCGCCGTCGGCGCCGGTCGAACTGGTCGCACCGGAAGCGCTTCCGGCGCGGGTCGAGGCTGTCGTGCGATCGGGCGAACACCCGGTCGTGCTGGGCTGGTCGGGGGTGCCCGCCGGCGAGGCCGTGACGACGATCGCGATGCCGCGCCAGCCGTTGCAGTACGCGCGGCGCCTGTATGCCGAGCTGAGAAACGCCGACGCGCAGTCGCCGGACTGCATTCTCGTCGAACGGCCGCCCGAAACCGCTGGCTGGGACGCGATTCGCGACCGGCTGACGCGCGCGGCTGGCAAGAGCGACCGGGGATGAGCGAACTGGTCCTGATCGGCGCGACCGCGCTGCTGGCCTCGGGCCTGACGCTGTTTTCCGGTTTCGGGCTCGGCACCTTGCTGATGCCGGTTTTCGCGCTGTTCTTCCCGGTTCCGGTCGCGATCGCGGCCACCGCCGTCGTGCACCTGGCGAACAACCTGTTCAAGCTCGCGCTGCTCGCGCGGCTGGCCGACTGGCGCGTGGTACTGCGTTTCGGCGGGCCGGCCGCGCTGGCCGCCGTCGCCGGCGCGTCGACGCTTGCGCTGATCGACCAGATGCCGGCGATTGCACGCTGGTCGCTGGGCGGAGCCGAGTTTGCCGTCACGCCGGTCAAGGCCGTGATCGGCCTGCTGATCGTCGGGTTTGCGCTATTCGAGCTGTCCCCGGCATCGGACCGGCTGGCGTTTCGCGATCGCTGGATGCCGCTGGGCGGCGTGCTGTCGGGCTACTTCGGCGGCCTTTCGGGCAACCAGGGCGCGCTGCGTTCGGCATTCCTGATCAAGTCCGGGCTGGGCCGGGACGGATTCGTCGCCACCAGCGCGGTTTGCGCCGCCATCGTCGATGTCGTGCGCCTGTCGGTCTACGGGGCGGGCCTGTTGGCGATCGGTTTCGGCGCCTCGGGCGTGCCGGCGGCGACGGTGGTGGTGGCCTGTCTGTGCGCGTTTGCAGGCGCGTGGGGCGGGAGGCGCCTGCTGACGAAGGTCACGCTGCGCGGCGTCCGGCTGACGGTCGCGACGATGATGCTGGCGATCGGCTCGGGGTTGATCGCCGGGGTCTTATGAGCCCGGACGGCCCGGCTTGGCCCGCCTTGTTCGCCACCCTTCCGTAGCGCGGGGCCCCAATATGTAGCCTGGCGCCGCCGCAGTAGGCAGGGTTGCGAACAAGGCGGGCCTTAGATCACGCTGGCGATCAGGAAGCCGGTATAGGTCGCGTACGCCGCCAGCAGCAGCCCGCCTTCTGCCCGGGTGATGCGACCCGGCCCCCAGAAACCGTAACCGAACGCGAACAGCGCGAGCGTCAGCGCGCCCATCGTCGCCGCATCGCGCGTCAGTACGATCGGCTCGACCGCCATCGGGTGGATGGCCCCGGCGATGCCGACCACGCCCAGCGTGTTGAACAGGTTGGAGCCGACGACGTTGCCGAGCGCGAGGTCGTGTTCACCCTTCCGCACCGCGACCAGCGACGAGGCCAGCTCGGGCAGCGAGGTGCCCATCGCGATGACGGTCAGCCCGATGATCAAGTCGCTGACGCCGAAGGCGTGGGCGATCTCGACCGCGCCCCAGACCAGCAGGCGCGAGCTGATGACCAGCACAACGAGCCCGGCGATCAACCAGAACCACGCCCGCCCGAAAGGCATCAGGTGCAGTTTCAGCTCGTCGCGCATCTCGCTGGCGAACGCATCGGCTCTTTCGCGCAGGCCCTGGACGCAACTCCAGGCCAGCAGCGCGGCAAAGACTGTCAACAGCACCAGTGCGTCCATGCGCGACACGTCGCCGTCGGCGAGCTGCCACGCGGCCAGCGCCGTGATCGCGGCAAGCACCGGCAGCTCTCTTTTCAGAACGCCCGATTTCACCCTGATCGGGCTGATCACCGCGGTCAAACCCAGGATCAGCGCGATGTTGGTGATGTTCGAGCCGTAGGCGTTGCCCAGCGCGATCGCCGGGTTTCCCTCCATTGCGGCCGTGGCCGAGACGAGCATTTCCGGCGCCGAGGTGCCGAAGCCGACGATGAGCATGCCGATCAGCAGCGCCGGCATTTTCCAGTGACGTGCGATCGATGCTGCGCCCTCGATGAACCGGTCGGCGCCCCACAAAAGCAGGAGGAGGCCGGCGACGACCGCAATCGATGCTGTGATCATTCAGGTTCGAACGGGGGGTGAATCGGCCATCCTAGCCGAAGTGGGCGGAGCATTGTCGCGGACCGGAAGGCGTTTCAAGATGCAGCGGGCGAATATTGCCGGGCGCATGTCGAGATCCCCCACGGCTCCTAATCGCAGCTGTAGCCGTGCTGCTCCAGCCCGGCTTCGACGTGCTCGGCGACCAGCGGGTGTGCGATCAGGTAGTCGCCGGTGCTTTCGTTCCAGGCATCGGCGGCGTATTCCAGGGCGTCGTCCCACTCGTCGAGTTCGTAGTCGCCGCGACCGAGCCACATCAGCGCGACCACCTGCTGCTGCTCGTCGGGGTTGAGGTCGTCGACGACGGATCGAAACTCGCCGAGAACCGGGTCTCCGGAATGCTCGGCCAGCGCGTGGGACTGCCAGTCCTCGTCGAACGAGGCCGGTTCTTCATCGATCGTGACGGCCTCCTGGGCGTGGAACTCCCGCGCCAGTTCGATCAGCCTGCAGACAATCCCGGGGTCGACATCGATCATGGCCA
>JAVVDX010000087.1:0-2829 GCA_032251475.1 Wenzhouxiangellaceae bacterium
TGGACGCGGCCGCGCAGGCGGGTCGGGCCGTCGGGCGCCGGAACGGTTACGGTGAAATCCTGGTAGATGCGGAAACGCCCGTCCGACGCGGCCATCTGCAACACGTGCTCGCCAACTTGGTCGAGACCGGGGGTGATCTCCAGTTCACCGGTCAGCGAGTTCATCTTGAAGCCGTCGGGCAACGGCAGCGGTTCGACAAAGTAGTTGAGATCCTCGCCGTCCGGGTCGAACGCGACCAGTTGAAAACGCGTTGTGCGGCCAAGCGGCGCGGTCAGCATGGCCGGGCTTTGCCATTCCGGCGGAATGGTGCCCGGCGTGGACGATACGGTAAGCGTAAAACTTTGCTCGGCACGCAATCCCCCCTCGTCGACCACGGCGACGGTGACCGGGAACTCGCCGGTTTCCGCCGGCGTCCATTCAACCCGCCCGGTGCCGGAATCGATCCGCATTCCCACGGGCGCCCCATCGCCTTGCGTGTCCGAACCCGTGACCAGTTCGAAGCCCTCGATATCGTCATCGGGGTCGGCCGCGACAATCTG
This sequence comes from Wenzhouxiangellaceae bacterium, assembly GCA_032251475.1. Taxonomy (GTDB): domain Bacteria; phylum Pseudomonadota; class Gammaproteobacteria; order Xanthomonadales; family Wenzhouxiangellaceae. The sequence continues at coordinate 540 of JAVVDX010000087.1, forward strand.
ATAAGCCCAAGGCTGATCGAGGGTGGCGTTGAGCGGCGGCTCGGACACGATCTGCGGCGCGTGGTTGTCCTCGTTCGGCCGCAGCACCAGCAGCGTCCATGCCTGGCTTGCCTCCGCGCCATCCGGGTCACGCACGACCAGTTCCACGGGGTATTCGCCGGGTGGTGCGGCCGGCTCCCAGGCGATCAGGCCAATGGATTCGTCGATCGTGATGCGCTTCGGTGCATTGGCCAGCGAGAAGCTCAGTTCGTCGCCGTCGGGATCGACCGCATCGACCTGGTATTCATAGCGCTTGCCGACCCGGACCGCAAGGATTGGGACGGATGTAATTTCGGGCGGCCGGTTGGAAGTGGAAGCGACGATGCCGGATGACCATTTTCCGGCGGATACGACGCTGGTCGCCAGACCGCCGGCCGTGATTACCGCCGGATTCCAGAATGAGGCCAGGCCGTTTGCCGGGTCGAGCATCGCCAGCCCGCACTTCTCGCAGCCGATCGGAGCGGGACGGGCCACGGGGGCGCCTTGGAAATTCGCGGCCTGGAGGCCGCTCCTACGGGAGATGGGTGACAAGTCGTCGTAGGAGGTGCGTCCACGCGCCGAATCGTTCCCCTGGAAAATCGCGGTTTGGAATCCGCTCCTACGGGAGATGGGCGACAAATCATCGTAGGAGGTGCGTCCACGCGCCGAATCGTTCCCAGAGAAAATCGCGGTTTGGAATCCGCTCCTACGGGAGATGGGCGACAAATCATCGTAGGAGGTGCGTCCACGCGCCGAATCGTTCCCTTGGAAAATCGCGGTTTGGAAACCGCTCCTACGGGATGCGGCATCGTGGAAATTCGCGGCCTGGAGGCCGCTCATATGGGACATCCCGGCGGAATCGGATTGACCCGGCGTGGCAAACGCGAGGAGGACGGGCAACAGGAACAGGGTGGGCAGCCACTTTCCCGCATCAATGGTTGCGTTGGGTTGGAACGATTTCATGTTGGCCCCTGCTGCTGTTGCCTTGTCCGTGATTCCGATGGTCGCGCTACCGGAGCACGCCGCCCGGAACCTCCACTTCACGTCCGGAGTCGGTAATCAGCACCGTCCGGCCGGCACCGTCGACACTGGCCAGCAGCCGCACCTCGCGGACCGGCTCACCGTCGGTGATGTGGTTGAACGCGGTGCTCTGCCCTTCGGTGACCGTGAAACTGACGCTGGCCAGCAGCGTGCTGGGCCCCTCGGGAATATCGATCTGCGCCATTGCGCTGGAAGCGGCCTCGGTACCGTCCAGGGCATTGGTGATGACCGAGATTGCCTGCCCCGTCGCCGGCGTCAGGGTAATCGTGGCGGTGTTGCCGAGCGGCACGTTGAATGCCTCGACGACCACGTTCACCGGGTTGGGGAAATCCTGGGCCAGCACGATATCGGCGCTGCCGGTCGGCACCGACGGTGCAGCCACGCCGCCGACGCTGGCGATGCGCAGGCTGGGCATGCCGGCCAGGAATACCGGACCGGGTTCGGCGAACGAGAACTGCGGGCTGGTGCCGGCGCTGCGGGTAATGGTTTCGGCTTCGAGGCGAATGCGGCCGGCACCGCCGATTCCACCGGTATTCGTGCTTGTTGAACTGCCGCGTCCGCCGCCAGCGGTAATCGCGCCGTCGCCGACGATCGTCGTCGCGATCAGCCGGACGCCGCCCCCGGCGCCGCCACCACCGCCACCACCGTGGCCGGCGCCGCCGAAATCGCCCGAATCGCCACCGTCGGCCCGGATCGACCCGTTGACCGTCAACGTCCCGCTGACCGCGATCAGCAGCGCGCCGCCTCCGCCGCCTCCGCCGGAACCGGCAAACGTCTCCCCACCGGCACCTCCACCGCCGCCGGAGCCGCCAATCAACGGAAGCAGACGCTCGTTACCGTAAGCGGGTCCTCCGGCTGACTCCAGGCTGGTCGAGTTGCAATGACTGCCACGTCCAAGAACCCCGCTCGTGCCGAATCCGCCGCCACCGCCTGCGCAGCCAACGATCCCGGTTTCATTGTGGGAGTTATTCTGGAATTCACTGGGAAAACCACCCCCCGGACCCACTCCCTGACCACCTTCGAAGCCGCTGCTTCCGGGCTCTCCGCCACGGCCGCCGTCGAAGCCGCCCGGGCCACCCAGGCCGGGCAGACCATCGTCAGCAACGATTCCGTCGCCGGCCGATCCGATCGCCGGCGAGGGTCGGCCGCGCACATCGAGCACACCGTCGATCAGCGCGTCCCCCGAAACCAGGATCCGGACCGGCGTGTTCAGTGCATTGCGCTCGAAGCG
>JAVVDX010000087.1:2929-9140 GCA_032251475.1 Wenzhouxiangellaceae bacterium
TGGTCGGGAATCACCCGGACTTCGGTGGCCTGTTCGAAGTTGAATCCGCGGATCAGCAGCGTGAAGCGGCGATCCGGCAACGTGATGACCGGGCTGATCGATTCGATGACCGGTGCGTCGCCGGCGATCTGGAATCGACTTGCGTGCGGGGTAATGAAACGTATTTCCGACGTCTCGTCGCCGGATGCCTCGGATGCCAGCAGCCGGTGCACGATTGCTGGCGCCGTATCGGCGACCGCGATCGGCAGGCGAACGAACGGCATGCCGTCTTCGTCGGATTCGACGACCGCGGGGCCCGTGATTTCGATTCCCTCACCGCTTTCGATGGCCAGTTGCGTATCCAGGCTCAGCTCGACACCGGGAACGATCAGCTCGCCGGCGAACCCGCGCGGCACGATCGCAGGTTCGATCCCGAACAGCACCGGACCTTTGGCAACAAGCAGCCGATCGGAAAACGCCGCACGGCCGATCTCGACTTCATCGACGAATTCACGCAACACGCCAAGCAACGGCCCGTACGCGTTGCTGTTCGCGGCGATCGGTGGCGCCTCGCGCTGCACGCCGAGCAGCGGCGCGAGCAACGGCGTGACCAGGCGCTCCTGCGGGTTGCCGATGTACAGCCGGTTGGCACTGGTCTGCTCGTCCGAGCTGATGCCGGCCGGCGTTTCGACCTGAACGGTGCGCGGCCCGGTCTCGGCTGTTGAACCGGCCGCGATCGGCAGCTTGATCTCGCGACCGTCGGCGGCGACCGTGAACGATCCCAGGGTCAGATCGGTCTGCGGCAGCACGCGAACCGCTTCGGCCTGCTGAAAGTTCTGTCCGGAGATGGTCACCTCCGTCGCCGGCGCGCCGGGTTCGAGATAGACGGGGCTGACCCCGGCGACGATCGGCTGCGGCGAGACGACCCGGATCGTGCCCAGTTCGGGGCGCGCCAGTGTCATCGGGCCGCCCGGCGTCATCACGGCCAACTCGCGCAGCCCGTTCGGCGCGTCCGCGGCCGTGTCGATAAAGACTTCGAGCAGGTCGTCCGATCCCGACACCGGTCCGATCCCGAGCCCGTCGGACGGGGCGATGATCAATTCGGAAACCTGGTCCAGGCCCTGCCCGGCGATCAGCAGCCGGCGCTGACCGCCGGTCTCGAGCAGGCGCGGTTCGATCTCCGTGACCAGCGAACCCTTGCCGACACCGACTGCGGCGCTGACCGGGTCGATGCGGAGACCGGTTTGCGGCTCGCCCTTGAATACGCGCAGGTGACGTGTATCGAACAGCGGGAACGTGGCCAACTCCCCGAGAATGACCGACAGCGTATTGGCCGAAGACAGTTCGGCTGAAGACTGACCGGCCGCGGAGCTCACCTGGACCAGCCTGGGACCGGCGGCAGCATCCGGCGCTACATGGATCACGGCTTGGATACGATCCCCGGCAGGGCTTATCGTGATCGGCTGATCGATCGTGACCCCCGAAGCCGGCGATATGGACAGTTGCGACGTGGTGCTGAAGTTCGCGCCGCGAACCGTCAGCGTGGCACTGTTGCCCGGATTGATCACGATCGGGTCGATCGAGTCGATACGCGGGACGTCCCCGGCCAGGTAGAAGTGATCCGCCCCCGGAACGGCCCGGACGATGCGCCCGTCGATCCGGGCAATGGCACGCCGCGACCCGAGCGCCGCATCCGGTGCGACGGTCAGCGTGACCGTCACGCTTTCCCCGTCCGAGGCCGGCGCGACCGCGCCCGCAGTTACGCCGTCCTCGGGCAGAATTTCGACCTGATCGACGGCGTCCAGCCCGAAGCCGAGCAGACGAAGTTCGGTTTGTCCGGACGCGTCGAGCTCCTGCTGGCTGACCTGCTCCGGCGCCACGCCGGTCAGCACCGGGCCGCGCGCCACCGACAACGGTGTTGCGGCGATCGTGGCCGGCAACACCGGCGGCGGCGCATCAGTCTCGCGCATTACGCCGAGCTGATTCACGATCGGGCCGAACTCGGTCAATACCACCGGCCGCTGTTTCCGTACGCCCACCGGCCGGGCGAAAAATTCCCAGTCGCCGGGTTCGAGACCTGCCGCGCTGGCGACGAACACGCCGGTGTCCAGTAGTACTGCACCCTCGGTCGAGATCCGCAGGCGAGTGGCTCCGGGCTCGCCACCGGTGATCAGCACGCCTTCCGGAATGCTGACCTGACCGGCGCTCAACTGAATCGTCTTGGGAACAGCCGAGGCAATCGCCGGATCGGAAACCCCGACTTCGAGCAGCCAATCGGAAGTGGCGGGTTCTGCAATCGACAAGTGGAGCTGAATTTCGCCGCCGCCGGGGGCAACAACCGGTGGCAGCGGATCCACGAGCAAGTCGGGCAAGGCCGGTCGCACCTCGATGCCGACGGATGCAGATCCGGAACTGCTGTCGAGCTGGATGTTGGCGGGGCCCGGCACGGCATTCTTGTTAGCCGCCAGAACCAACTTCACCGTCGTATCATCGACGCGGATGTCGGAAAGCACGAGGTCGGGATGATCCGTGCTGACCGAAACGCCGCTGAAATTGATCCCGGAAATCGTGAACTCCCGGTCGCTACCGGCGAAGATGCGATCGGGCTCGATTCGGTCGATTTCAGGCGGGCCGCCGACTGTTACGACTTCGATGGCGATGATGTTGCCGGCTTCGTCGTAGGTATAGCGTTCGATCTGGCGTGTCTGGGCCCACGCACCGGTGACCGAAAGCAACACGAAAGCAGAAACCGCCGCGATGATCGATCGCGCGAAGATGCTGCGGTTGTGCGGTCCCCCTGAAGGTCCGGATTCATTCTGCGGCCTGCTGCCGCGGGAATGGTGCAATGTTCTGGTCCCCCGATGCTGTGGCGCAGAACGGAAGCTGAAAACTGTCAGCCCAAACTCGTATCCGACGATTTGCGGACTTTGAGTCGAGAACGATCCCTGGATTACGGCGTGTCCCTTCGTCGCCCCAGGATCATTGATGCCAACTGTCTGCCAACCGTACTGCCGTTGTCTCCAATCACTGGCCAGCTACTGGCCACTCGATATTCAATTGCATGTCCCGATGCAAACCCCCTTTTCAAATGATTGGATCCGCATCCCTTATTTTTTACCGTTGCACGACTGACGGATCGAAGTCAAGACGGGTTTGCAATGAATTAGGATTTTTATTTGTGATCGATATCGCTGTTCTTTCCTGGTTTGAGGCAATTGATTCAATTGCTGGTGGGAGAGACGCTGGACTCCCGATCAAGTGCGGGATGATTGGGAAAGACGCTGGGTCCCGCATCAAGTGCGGGATGTGATGGTTGTGGGTGCGGGATGTGATGGTTGGGTGTGGGATGTGACGGTTGGGCGTGGCATTGTTCGTTGTTGCGGACGAGATCTTGAGGTCCCGGATAATCCCGGATTATTCATGATCCGGGCGTAGCGAGACGGTTTCAGATCCCGTAGCCGGGGCGTTTCGCGACCGAGCGGGCCGGAGGCGTACTCGCCGGTACGGTGAGGACCCGCGACCGAGCGAAACGCCGCGGATGCGGGGCCTGGGACCGTCGCAGTAGACCGGGTCATGAATAATCCGGGATAACGGCGCGCTCGGCGCGACGTTTCCGGGATGACGGCAAGGTCTTGCGGTCAGCGATCCGCCCTTCGCCGCAGGTAGTTGAGCAGGTCCACGCGGGTGATCAGGCCGAGGAATTTTTCGCCGTCGAGGACGATGGCGACGTGGTCCTGGTTGAAGATCGGCAGCAGGGCGTCTATAGGGTCGCCGACCCGGACGGATTCCAGATCGCTGACCATGGCCGATGATATCGGTTCGGCGAATCGTTCTTCCTGGTTGTAGACGGCCAGCAGCAGGTCGGATTCGTCGATGATGCCGACGATGCGGTCGTCTTCGAGCACCGGGAGCTGCGAGACGTCGTAGAGCTTCATGCGCTTGTAGGCGTTCGACAGCGGCTCTTCGGGGCGCACGACGATGGCGTCGTGGGTTTCGACCGGACGCGCGATCAGGTCCCTGAGGTCGCCGTGCGATTCGACGTCGAGGAAGCCCTGCTCGCGCATCCAGTAGTCGTTGTAGACCTTGGACAGGTACTTGTTGCCGGTGTCGCAGACCAGCGTCAATACCCGCTTGGGTTCGGTCTGCTCGCGACAGTATCTGAGTGCGGCGGCCATGAGCGTGCCGGACGAAGAACCGCCGAGCAGCCCCTCCTTCTTGAGCAACTCCCGTGCGGTGACGAAACTTTCCTTGTCACTGATCGAATAGGCCTTGTTCACGCGCGTGAAGTCGCTGATCACGGGCAGGAAGTCCTCGCCGATGCCCTCGACCAGCCAGCCGCCGGCGTCTTCGCGTATGTTTCCGGTGGCGATGTAGTCGGCCAGGATCGAGCCCTCCGGATCGGCGAGTACGATCTCGAGATCCGGCGCGGCTTCGGCAAAGTAGTTGCTCAGGCCGGTGACCGTGCCGCTCGAACCGACGCCGACGACGACGGCGTCGAGCTCGTGGTTCATCTGCTGCCAGATCTCGGGGCCGGTCAGCGTCTGATGAGCAAGCGGGTTGTCGGGATTGCCGAACTGATTGATGAAATACGAGTCCGGCGTCTCGTCGGCGATCTTCTTCGCCAGGTCCTGGTAGTACTCCGGATGGCCCTTGCCGACGTCGGAGCGCGTGATGATGACTTCGGCGCCCATGGCCTTGAGGTTGGAGATCTTCTCGCGGCTCATCTTGTCCGGAATCACGAGGATCAGCCGGTAACCCTTCTGCTGTGCGACCAGCGCCAGCGCCAGCCCGGTGTTGCCGGCGGTGCCCTCGACGATCGTGTCGCCGGGCTTGAGATCGCCGCGCTTTTCGGCCTGCTCGATCATTACCAGCCCGATCCGGTCCTTGATCGACCCGCCCGGGTTCTGGCTTTCCAGCTTGGCGTAGAGCTCGCACGGGCCGGTGTCGAGGTGGTTGATGCGCACGATCGGCGTGTTGCCGATCAGGTCGAGCACGTTGTCGTAGGTGGCCATGGGAGATTCCCGAATGAATCCTTGGATGCGCGTAGCCTAGCGCACCGGCCCTGGCGACGGGCCGCGGATCAGGCCGGCGCGTCGAGCACGATCAGCGAGATGTTGTCCCGCCCCCCGGCCTCCAGCGCCAGGCTGACGAGCTTGTCGGCGGTCACGCCCGGCGGCTGACCGGCGGCGAGCCAGCGCCTGATTTCGGCGTCCGGAACTTCGCCGGTCAGGCCATCCGAGCACAGCAGCAGCCGGTCGCCGGGGTGCCACTCCAATCTTCTCGAATCGATCGTCGGCAGGCCGTCACGCTGGCCGATGCAGTCGGTGAGAATGTGACGCTGGGGGTGGTCGCGCGCCTCGTCGGCGGTGATCGCGCCGGTCTCGTAAAGGCGCCCGGCGACATTGTGGTCGCGGGTCAGGCATTCGAATTCCTCGCGCGCGGTGTTCACCCGGTATGCCCGGCTGTCGCCGACCCAGGCCAGGTCGAAGCCGCCGTTGCGCTCCTGGACCGCGACCAGCGTCGTGCCCATGTCGTGCACGGCCGGGCCGAGTTCCTGCGCCGAGCGCACCCGCGAATGGGCCACTTCGAATGCGTCGACCAGCGGCATGCCGTGGATGATCGACTCGCGCACCGCCTCGCACGCCAGCCGGCTCGCCTCGGCGCCGCCGGCGTGCCCGCCCATGCCGTCGGCAACCAGCCACAGCCCCAGCGGCTCGTCGACCAGCACCCTGTCCTGGTTGTTCGAACGTACACGGCCGGTATGCGAGACCTGGCAGAAACGGTCGGCCTTGGCGTTTTGCTTCATGCGCGGAAGCATCCTGGAAGTGACCGAGTGCACAATTGTTACGCATTTCTTGCCTGAAATGGGCCAGTGATGGGCCCGCACAGGCCGGCGCAGCCGCGAAACCGATCTGCGAACCGCGATCCCGGGCTACCATTCCCCCGACGTCGAACCGGTCTGCACCCGTGTCCAATAACGCCAATCCATCGCCGAGCGCGCGCCGCTGGCGCGTGCTCAAATTCGGCGGCTCTTCGGTCGCCGAGGCCGACAACTGGGCCGCGATCGCCGAGCGCGCGCGCGAGGTGCTGGATGCCGGCGGTAATGCCGTGGTCGTGGTCTCGGCGCTGGGCGGGGTGACCGATCTGCTCGACTCGGCGCCGGACGAAAACGACCCGGCCGCGGCCGATTCGCTGCTGGCCGAGATTCGCGGCCGCCACGAACGGCTGGCCG
>JAVVDX010000087.1:9240-11080 GCA_032251475.1 Wenzhouxiangellaceae bacterium
TATCTGTCGGCCGAATGCGAGGCCGCGCCCGACGCCGAATGGCAGCACCGGCTCGGCGAGCGCGGCCGGCTGTTCATCGCGCCGGGCTTCATCGCGCGCAACGGCGCCGGCGAGACCGTACTGCTCGGCCGCGGCGGTTCGGACATCTCGGCGGCGCTGATCGGCACGCTGCTGGACGCCGATCGGGTCGAGATCTTCTCCGACGTGCCGGGGCTGTTCTCGGCCGATCCGCGCCGCATCCCGGCCGCGCGGCTGCTGCGGAACATCAGCTACCGCGAAGCGCTGGAGCTGGCTGCAATGGGCGCGAAGGCGCTGCACCCGCGCGCGCTGCTGCCGCTGCGCAAGCACCGCGTGCCGCTGTGGCTGCGCCAGACCTCGCGCCCGGAAATCGAGGGCACGAAGATCACGCCCGACGCGCGCGAGCACGGCGCGCAGGTCAAGGCGATCGTCGCGCGCAAGAACATCACGCTGGTCGCGCTGGAAGGCATCGACATGTGGCAGCAGGTCGGCTTCCTGGCCGACGTATTCGGCGTGTTCAAGGCCCACGGGCTTTCGGTGGACCTGGTCTCGACGTCGGAATCCAACGTCACGCTGACGCTGGACCCCGGCGTCAACATGGCCGACGACGCAGTGCTGGACCGGCTCGCCGCCGATCTCGGCCGCTACGCGCAGGTCGACATCAACACCGACTGCGCCACGGTCAGCCTGGTCGGACTGGGCATCCGCACGATCCTGCACCGGCTGGGCCCGGCGCTGGAGGTGTTCGAGCAGCGCCGAATCTTCCAGGTCAGCCAGGCGGCCAACGACCTGAACCTGACGTTCGTCGTCGAGGCCCGCCACGCCGACCGGCTGGTCCAGCAACTGCACCAGCAGATCATTCCCGGTGGAGTCGGCGGCGACGCGGTGTTCGGCCCGAGCTGGGAGGCGCTGTTCCGGCGCGAAGAGGAAATTGCCGCGCGCCCGGCCTGGTGGCGCCGGAAGCGCGACGAACTCATGGAGATGATGGAAGGCCGCAATGCGGCCTACGTCTACGATCTCGAGTCGGTGCGCGAGGCCGCCGACGCGCTGGTCGCGCTGCCGGCGGTCGACCGGGTGCTGTATTCGATGAAGGCCAACCCGCACCCCGACATCCTGCGCGCCGTCGCCGGCCGCGGGCTGGGCATCGAGTGCGTGTCGCTGGCCGAGGCCCGGCACGCGCTCGGCGCGATCGAATCGCTGGCGCCGGCCGGGGTGCTGTACACGCCCAATTTTGCGCCGCGCGCCGAATACCGCGAAGCACTGGACGCGGGGCTGACCGTGACCATCGACAACCCGTGGATCCTCGAGCACTGGGGTGCCGATTTCGCCGGTCGCGAGGTGTTCCTGCGGCTGGACCCGGGCTCGGGACTGGGCCACCACAAGATGGTTCGGACGGCCGGCTCAAATGCCAAGTTCGGGGTGCCGATGGCCGAACTCGAGCGCGCCGCGACGCTGGCGCGCGCCCACGACGTGAAAATCGTCGGCCTGCACGCGCACACCGGCTCCGGGATCATGCATCCGGACAACTGGCACCGGACGCTGGAAACGCTGGGCGAGGCCGCGCGCGAACTGGCCGACGTGCGCGTCATCGACCTGGGCGGCGGCCTCGGCGTGCCCGACCGCGAATCCGACCTGCCGCTGGACCTCGCCGCGCTGGAAGCCGGCATCGCCGGGTTGAAGAGCCGGCTCGTACGGCCGGTCGAGATCTGGCTGGAGCCGGGCCGCTTCCTGGTCTCGGCCGCCGGCGCGCTGCTCGCGCGCGTCACCCAGGTCAAGGGCAAGGGCGACATGCGCTACGTCGGCATCGCCACCGGCATGAACT
>JAVVDX010000088.1:0-10974 GCA_032251475.1 Wenzhouxiangellaceae bacterium
AGATCAGCGTTTCGAGTATTGGGTGGCCTTCCTGGCCTTGTGCAACCCGATCTTCTTGCGCTCGACCGCGCGGGCGTCGCGGGTCAGAAACCCGGCCCGGCGCAGGTCGGCGCGCAGGTTCTCGTCGTATTCGGTCAGCGCGCGGGCCACGCCCAGGCGCAGGGCGCCGGCCTGGCCGGTGGTGCCGCCGCCGGCGACGGTCGCGAAAACGTCGAACTTGTCGCCGAGCTCGGTCAGCTCCAGCGGCTGGCGCGCAATCATGCGCGCGGTCTCGCGGCCGAAGAATTCCGCCAGCGGCTTCTTGTTGACGATGATCTGGCCGGTTCCCTTGCGCAGGAAGACGCGCGCGGTCGAGGTCTTGCGCCGGCCGGTTCCGTAAAATTGTTCGTTAGCCATTTTTTTCGAAATTCCGATCGAATGTCAGGTCCAGCGGACTCAGATTTCCAGCGGGCGCGGCTGCTGGGCGTCGTGCGGATGCTTGTCGCCGGCGTAGACCTTGAGCTTCTTGAGCATCGAGCGGCCCAGCGGGTTCTTCGGCAGCATGCCCTTGACCGACTGCTGGATCACCCGCTCGGGGTGCTTGTCCAGCAATACCTCCAGCGAGACCGACTTCAGGTTGCCGATGTAGCCGGTGTGGCGGTGGTACATCTTGTCGGTCATCTTGCGGCCGGTCACCGCGACCTTCTCGGCGTTGACGACGACGATGTAGTCGCCGGTGTCCACGTGCGGCGTGAATTCGGGCTTGTGCTTGCCGCGCAGGCGGCGCGCGATCTCGCTCGAAAGGCGGCCGAGGGTCTTGCCGGCGGCGTCGACGACGAACCACTCCCGACGGATCTCATGCGGTTTGGCGCTGAAAGTCTTCATGATTCCGTGCTGTCTCCGGAAAACAGGAATGCGTCCTGGGTCAAAGAGCGGGAATGTTACTAGATTTCGGCCCTGCGTGCAAGCCGGAGGGCGTTGAATTTCAGGGGCCGGGGGCTAGTGAAAAGGCGGGCTGGTTCGTACCAGCCCCTGGCCCCTTTTTCCCCTAACCAGTCGGGATGACCAGCACTGCCCCCGGATGAATCACGTCGCCGTCCAGCGCGTTCGCCTGGCGCAGGCGGTTCAGGCTGACCGAGTAGCGCTGGGCGATGGTGCCCAGCGTGTCGCCGCGTTCGACGACGTGGCGCGAGGGCTTGTCGCGATGGGCCGCGAACCAGGTGCCCTGCGGCGCGGTGCGCCGGAAATGGTTCTCGATACCGAGCCGGATCGCCGTCGCCAGGCGCTGGCGATAGCGCGGCGAGCCGAGGTTGGCCTCGTCGGCCGGATTGGAAATGAACCCGGTCTCGATCAGCACGCTGGGTACGTCGGGCGAGCGCAGCACGACGAAATTGGCGCTCTCGACCCGCCGGCGGTGGTTGCGGCCGACGCGCGAGAGATGCTCGAGAATGTTTTCGGCCGCGGCCATGCTGTATTCCATCGACGCGCTCTGCGACAAATCCAGCAGCACCGAGCGCAGCATGTCGTCGCCCTGGTCCAGGCTGACGCCGCCGATCAGGTCGGACTCGTTCTCGCTCTGCGCCAGCAGCCGGGCGGCCTGGCTGGAGGCGCCGCGGCGCGAGAGCACGTAGACCGAGCTGCCGCGCACCGAGCGGTCGCGGAACGCGTCGGCGTGGATGGACACGAACAGGTCCGCACGCGCCTCGCGGGCGCGCTGGTAGCGTTCCTTCAGCGCGACGTAGTAGTCGCCGGTGCGGATCATGACCGGGTGCATGCCGGGCGCGGCGTCGACCTGGCGCTCCAGCTCGCGCGCCAGCGCCAGCGCGATGTTCTTCTCGTACATGCCGGACGGGCCGATCGCGCCCGGGTCCTCGCCGCCGTGGCCGGCGTCGATCGCGACGATCATGTCGCGGTTGTCGTCCGGCAGCCGGCGCGCGACTTCGCGCACGCGCTCGCTGGCCGACTGCGCGGTTTTCGGAAACAGGTCAAGCACCAGCCGGTGGCCGTACCGGCCGGTGGGTTCGAGCAGGAAGCTCTTGGTCCGGGCGTGTTCGCGCAGGTCGAGGACGACACGCAGGTCGTGGCCGTCGCGAACGCCGTGCCGGACGTTGCGCACAACGCCGCTGTGATCGGGATTCAGGTCGGGCCGGAACTGCATGCGTGCACGGTCGATATCGACGACCAGGCGCGCCGGGTTGTCGAGTGTGAATACCGTGTAGTCGACCTTGCGGTCCAGGTCGAGCACGACGCGGGTCTTGTCCGGGCCGGCCCAGACGCGCACGTTCTCGACCTCGCTGGCCGTTGCGATGCCGGCCAGCATGATCAGCAGGACGCAGATTGTCGGTCTGCCGAAGCGCATGCTCTCGTCCCCATCCGGGCGCGTGGCGGGCGGAAAACTCGTACCCACGCATACTATGCCCTGAAAGGGAACGGATTTCAAGACGAAAAATTGCATCGACATCAGCAATCTACGCGGGATTCATGAATTGATTGTTCACGATCGGTGCAATGCGGTCCCGACGCTTCTGGTTTATCCTGATGCCGGCGGGCATGAGACCGTCACCGTCCCGGACCACGAGGAGCACATTCAATGTCCAGCGAACAACTTCACGCGCCGCGCGAACGGCTCAGCAAGAAGACTCTTTCGATGCACCAGGCCATCGTCTCGCTGATGGAGGAACTGGAGGCGGCCGACTGGTACCGCCAGCGCGCCGACGACTGCGAGGACGAGGCATTGAAGGAGATCCTGCTGCACAACATGCGCGAGGAGATCGAGCACGCCGCGATGGTGCTGGAATGGCTGCGGCGCAACGACGAGGATTTCGAAAAGCAGCTCAAGACCTTCCTGTTCAGGGACGGCGAGGTGATGGAGCACCATTGACTAGAGGATCCCCTACGGCCGCAGCATCCGCAGCCACCACCAGAAATTGACCAGCCCCATCAGCGACGCGGCCACGTAGGTGAATGCGGCGGCGGTCAGGATCTTCCGGGCCGGTCTGCGGTCTTCCGGTTTCAGGTAGCCGCCGTTGACGAGGATCGGCATGGCGCGCCGGAAGCTCGCGTCGAGTTCGGTCGGCAGCGTGGCCAGGTGCACGAAGATGCCCGAGGCCAGCGCGGCCAGCCCGAACACCAGCAGCATCAGCCCGGCGCGCGGGATTCGCATCGCCGCCAGCGCGACCGGCGCCAGCGCGATCATGACCATGCCGAGCTTCTGGAATTTCTGCACCGACTTGACCATCTTCGTGCGCACGATCAGCGGCCGGTAACCGTCGGCGTGCTGGATCGCGTGGCCGACTTCGTGCGCGGCCACGGTGATTGCGGTCAGCGATGCGCTGTCGTGGTTGCCCGGGCTCAGGCGCACGACGCGCGCTTCCGGATCGTAGTGATCGCCTTGCTCGGTCTTTTCGATGCCGACCGCCTCGAGCCCCGCGCGGTCCAGCAGGTGCCGGGCCAGTTCGGCGCCGGTCCCCGGGTAGCGGTCGGCCGGCTGCGCGTGGCGCTTCATGACGCGCTGGACCCACCAGCCGGGCAGCACGACGACGCCGAGCAGAAACGCGATGCCGAGGATCAGACCCATGCCGCTTGGACCACGCCGTCAGCCCTGCCGGTTCCGTATCGATTCGATTTTTGCGAATGCCTCGCGCCGGTCGACGGGGGCGACGCGCGCCAGCACCCGGGCGGCGCGGGCCGGCGGCAGCTCGGCGGCCAGTTCGCGGGCGAGCGCGTCGACGTCGACGGCCGGGGAGGCCTGGTCCGGGTTGCCGGCAACCAGCAGCACCGCCTCGCCGCGCTGCTGGTCCGGGTCGCCGGCGCACCAGCCGGCGAGTTCGGCCAGCGCCCCGCGCCGGATCGTCTCGAACTGCTTGGTCAGCTCGCGCGCCACGGTGGCGGTGCGCTCTGCGCCGAACGCCTCGGCGGCCTCGGCGAGCACGTCCGGCAGGTCGCGCGCCGGGACGTAGAAGATCAGGGTCTCGCGGCGCGCGCGCAGCTCGCCCAGCCGCTGCCGGCGGGCGGAGGCACGTACGGGCAGGAAGCCTTCGAACGTGAACCGGTCCGGGGCCAGGCCGGCCGCCGACAGCGCGGCGATCGCCGCGCACGGGCCCGGCACCGGCGAGACCCGGATGCCGCGTGCGTGAGCCTCGGCGACAAGACGGTAGCCGGGATCGGAGACCAGCGGTGTGCCGGCGTCGGACACCAGCGCCACCGAAGCGCCCGCTTCGAGCAACCCGATCAGGTGATCCGCCGCGCGCGTCTCGTTGTGCTCGTGCAGGCTGATCCAGCGCGGCGGCGCGCGCCGGGACGGCACCAGCTTGCGGCTGGTGCGCGTGTCCTCGGCCGCGATGACGTCGACGTCGGTCAGTACCCGGGCCGAGCGCGGCGACAGGTCGTCGAGATTGCCAATCGGGGTCGCGACGACGAACAGCACGCCGGCCGGCGATGGCCCGGATGGGGCGGGGTGTCGGGGCAAAGGGAACCTTTCCTCGTGAACAACGCCTGTATTATGGCACCCCGGTCAAGCATGGCTCGCTGACGATGGCAACCGTTTTCAGGACGACTTGAAGATGCCGGTCATTCCGCATCTGCGCACGATCGCGGCCGCACCGGCGGTGCTGGGCCTGCTGTTCGCGCTGGCCGGCTGTGCAGCCGGCGGGCCCGAAGGGCGCGCCGGCGACCGTACCGCCGACCCGGCGCGGCTGGCCGAGCGCGGCCGGCACGCCGACGCTGCCGAGGCCTGGCTGGAACTGGCGCGCGAGGAGCCTGCCGATGCCGCAGACGCCAGGCTCGCGGCGGCGCGCCAGTGGATTCTGGCCGGGAACCTGACCGCGGCGCGGCAACTCATCGACGAGCTGGCGCGCACCGGGCTCGCTGGTGACGAGGCGTTCGAGCTGGACCTGCTCCGTGCCGAACTCGCTCTGGCCGAGCGCGACTTCACGACCGCCGAGCGCATTCTGGCGGTGCCGCGGGACGGTCTTCCGCCGCAGTTGCAACCGCGCTTCGAGGAGCTGTCGGCGCGCCTGGCCGAGTCCAACCCGGATTCGCCGCAGGCTCGGATCGACGCGTTGTCAACGGCGCTTGACGAGCCCGATTTCCGGCCCGAAATGGCGCTGGCGCTGCTGGTCGAGCTGCCGCTTCGTACACTCGAGGAATTGCGCGCCGGGCATGCCGGCGACCCGAAACTCGATCCGTGGCTGAAGCTCGCAGTGGCCGCGCGCAGCGCGTTGCTCGACGATGCCGCCCTCGAGCGGTCGCTTGAGCAGTGGCGCACAGAGCACGGGCTCGAGCCTGCCGTCGCGGCCGACCTGGCCGAATGGATCCGGGCATGGCGCGCAAGCATGCCGTATCCGGATTCGGTCGCGGTGCTGCTGCCCGGAGAAGGTCCGCTCGAGCGGGCCGGCGAAGTGCTGCGTGGCGGGCTGATCGCGGCGTGGCTGCAGATGTCCCCGCAGCGCCGACCGGTACTGGACTTCTTCCACCTCGAGACCGACGAGCAAGCCGGGGTCGGCGCCTGGTTCGACGCCCGCGCCGATGGCGCCGAATTCATCATCGGCCCGCTGGACCGGACCCAGGTCGGCTCGCTGGCCGCGCTGCCCGATCCGGGGGTGCCGATGCTGCTGCTGAACCGGCCGCCGCCGGAGGCGCCGATGCCGCGGGCGAGCCAGCCGGTCTCGATTCTGGCGCTGCCGCCCGAGGAGGAGGCTGAACTGGCTGCCGTGCACGCGCTGGTGCGCGATTTTCGGCGCGCCCTCGTCATCGAGCAGAGCGGCGATTTCGGAATGCGCGTGGCCGGGCGGTTCGCCGAGACGTTCGAACTCGGCGGCGGCCGGGTCGTCGGCCGGGCCGAGTACGCTCCCGACGAATTCGACCACACCGAACGGCTCTCGATACTGCTCGATCTGGATCGGTCCGAGCAGCGCATTGCCCGTTTGGCCGAATTGCTCGGCCGCCCGCTCGGGGCCGAGCCGCAGCGTCGTACCGACATCGACGTGATATTCCTGGCCACGCGCGGGGGCGATGCCCGGCAACTGATGCCGCAGCTGAGATTCCTCGGTCTCGAGGGGCTTCCGGTGTTCACGACCTCGCACGCCTGGCCGGGCGGCGACGTCGGCAGCGATCTCGATGGCCTCGAGTTTCCCATCGCCCCGTGGCTGCTCGCCGAGGGCGAGGCGGCCGGGCGCCGGCGGCGGGCCGAACGCCGGTTCGAGTCGATCCGCGCCAACCCGACGTTCAGTGAACTGCACGCGCTCGGGCGTGACGCGCTGGAACTGGTGCCTTGGCTGGCGATGATGAAGCGCGACCCGGCGCTGTACCTGGCCGGCAGGGTCGGGCGGCTCAGGCTGGCCGACGGCGTCGTGCTCGAGCGCGACCTGCCTTGGGTCAAGGTCGAAAACGGCCGGCCGGTGCGCTACGAGCCCGAACCCCCGGCCGATCGCGGCTCCTGACCGGCCGGCGGGATGTTCAAGCGCCGGGCGGGCGAGGCGGGGGAGCGACGCGCCGAGACGTTTCTGAAGCGCAACGGCCTGAAGTTCGTCGCGCGCAACTGGCATTGCCGTCACGGCGAGATCGATCTGATCATGCTCGACGAGGAGTGGCTGGTGTTCGTCGAAGTGCGCCTGCGCACGCCGAGGGGGTTTGCCAACAGCGCCGAGAGCGTTGACTTCCGCAAGCAGCGCAAGCTCGCTCAGGCCGCGTCGTACTACCTCGCCTCGAACCCGGTCTGGCAGACCCGGCCGTGCCGTTTCGACGTCGTCGGGATCGAGGGCGATACGGGGGAACTGGCGTGGATCAGGCAAGCGTTCGAGGCGCCCGGATAGAGGTTCCGTCCGCACGCTCCGGGACCTGGTCCGGGGTCCAGTGACTGTACCCGGATATTGCATAAATTCCCGGCACAGAACCGCTACACTGCCCGGTATAGCAGCGTTTCCGGGGCGCGTGCTCGATTTTCCAGTCCTCACATAGTGTGAACTATGCTCCGGGTGGAAAATCTCCGCGCCACGCCCCGGAAACACTACTCTCCGGGCTCCTGCATCCGGAAATTTATGCAATATCCGGGTTTATCGATTTGTGACAAGACGCTGGGTCCCGCATCAAGTGCGGGAAGGCGGCTGAAGTGCCGGAACGCGGTTGTTTTCGACGAAGATCCGGTCATCGAACCCGGCTAAACCCCTCGGTCAGCATCGCGCCGACCTACACGAACAGCCGAACCACGCCGAGGATGCCGGCGGCGTAAAAGGCCGCGATCAGGTCGTCGACCATGATCCCGAAGCCGCCGGTCACGCGCCGGTCCAGCCAGCCGATCGGCCACGGCTTGGCGATGTCGAAGACGCGGAACGCGATGAACGCACCCAGCCACCACGCCCAGTGAAACGGCACCGTCATGAGCACCAGCCAGATGCCGGCGACCTCGTCCCATACGATTCCGCCGTGGTCGTGTACGCCCAGTGCGTGTGAGGTGCGCTCGCAGATCGGGATTCCGGCGACAAACGCCAGCGCGACAATTGCAAGCCCGGCCCAGTCCGGCAAGCCGGTCAACGGGAGCGCCAGCAGCATCCCGGCCAGCGTTCCGGCCGTGCCGGGCGCTTTCGGGCTGAGGCCGGCGCCGAAGCCGAAGGCGAGCAGACCGGCCGGCGTTCCCAACGCGACGGCTCGCAGCTTGCGCGCCGACAGCGGGGCCGGACCGGAGGGCGAACGATTCATGGAACGCGAGTATAAAAGGGACCGATCGGCGATCCGCCCGGCATCGGTCAATCGAAATGATCCCACCCGGTCCGGCTCGGCGTGAACGCCCGGCCGTCGCGGTCGATGCATTCGACGCGACCGGCGTCGGTCACCCGGCCGATTTCGGCAAGCGCGACGGCGGCAATTTCCGGCAGCGCTTCGTCCGGTCCGACAGCCGCCATCAGTTCGTAGTCGCTGCCGCCGGACAACTGCAGTTCGGCGCGCTCGTCCGGGTCCGGCACCGCTTCGGCGAGCGCGCTCGACGTCGGCAGCCGGGCGAGCTCGATCCGGGCGCCGAGGCTATCGTCGAGCAGATGGGCGAGGTCGGCGAGCAGGCCGTCGGAAATGTCGATCAGCGCGTGGGCCGCCGCGGCCAGTTCGCGTCCGGCCGCGATCCGGGGGGCGGGCTTCAACAACCGGCGGCGCAGCGCGCTTCCGGCCGGCGACCGGGCGACCAGTGCGCCGGCGGCATCGCCCAGCGTGCCGGTGACGACGATGCGGTCGCCGGGACGGGCGCCGCGGCGGGTCGCGAACCGGCCGGCCGCGACTTCGCCGAGCACCGTCACGGCGATGTCCAGCGGGCCGCGCGCGATATTGCCGCCGATCAGCGCGCATTCGTGTTCGGCGGCCAGCGCCAGGAAACCGTCGAGAAAGGCGCCCAGCCACTGTTCGTCGGCTTCGGGCAGCGTCAGCGTCAGCAGACACCAGCGTGGGGTGGCGCCCATCGCCGCCAGGTCGCTGAGGTTGACCGCCAGCGCCAGGTGGCCGATCTCTTCGGGCGTCGCGCGGTTGTCGCCCGAATCCACGAAATGCCGCCCGGCGACCAGGTTGTCGGTGGCCGCAACCAGTTGCATGCCGGGCGTCGGCTGCAACACGGCCGCATCGTCGCCGATCCCGAGCACGACTCCGGCGCCTTTCGGCGTACGCGCGCGGATCAGCGCGATCAGTTCGAATTCAGTCATTGCATCCATCTGCCGGCCACCAGGACCGCGGCGACCGGATTGCCGCCGAATTCGAACGCCAGCTCGCGCGGGTCGGTGGCCTCGAGCAATACCAGGTCGGCGCGTTTCGCGGGTTCGATCCGGCCGCGGTCTCCAAGGCCGAGGAGGTCGGCGCCGGCGGCGGTCGACGCGTGAATCGCCTCGGCAGACGTCAGACCGAGCTTTCTGACGGCAAGCGCGATGACGAACGGCATCGACCCGCACGGCGCCGAGCCCGGGTTGCAGTTGGTCGCCAGCGCCAGCTTTCCGCCGGCGTCGAGAAATGCCCGGCCGTTGCCGTAGCGGTCGTCGAGGTGGAAGCCCGAGGCCGGCAGCATCACGCCGAAGGTCGACGATTGCGCGAGCCGCTCGAGTCCGGCGGGGTCGGTCGCCTCGAGGTGGTCCACGCTGGTGTACTCGTGCTCGACCGCCGCGTCGATCATGCCGAGCGCGTTGAACTGGTCGGCGTGGACGCGGATCGGGTGGCCGGCGGCCTGGCCGGCGTCGAACAGCGCAAGACAGTCATCGAGCGACCATGCGCCTTGCTCGCAGTAGGCGTCCAGCGCAATGCCGGGAAACTCGGACGTCACCGCCGGCAGCGTCTCGCGGATCGTGCGCTCGATGAAGCGGTCGCGGTCGACGTCCGGATCGATCGCGTGGCCGATGCATGCGGTCGGCACCACCGTGCCGGCAAACGTCTCGCCGGCGCGCGCGATCGCGCGCAGCATCTTCAACTCGGTCTCGGTATCCAGTCCGTAGCCGGACTTGACCTCGATCGTGGTCGAGCCGTGGGCCAGCATCCGGTTCAGCCGCGCCAGCAGCAGTTCGGCCAGTTCGGCCTCCGGGGCCGCGCGGGTGGCGCGTACGGTCGCCATGATGCCGCCGCCGGCGTGCATGATCTCAAGGTACGACGCGCCGGCCAGCTTGCGCTCCCATTCATCCAGCCGGCTGCCGGCGAAACAGGCGTGGGTATGGCAGTCGACAAAGCCGGGCAGCAGGACCCGGCCGGCGGCATCGAGGTCGCCGGCATCGACGGCCGGTGCGCCCGTGGCGGGTCGGATGGCCGCGATGCGGTCGGCATCGATCTCGATGTCGTGCAATTCATCACCGCGGCTGGCGGCCAGGCGGGCGTTTCGGATCGTGAGACGGGGCATCGGGCGCGGGCGTCGCTGGAGCGGATCGATTTTCGTCATGATGGCACAGTCGCAACCCTCTGCCGAGGCCCCGGTGCCCGTGGCCGGGCCTTCGGCCACGTTGCGAGATGAATCCCGACCCGGGCGATGGGCAGGATGAGGACCATCGCGCGCCCGACTTGTCCGGCCGCGCCATCACGCTGGTGACGTTGGTGTGTTATCGGTCATTGGCTTCAGCGGCTCCCCTTTCTCGTTCTGGAGCTGATAATCGTAGGCCGCCTGCAGACCGGTATCTTCGTCAGTTTCTTCCTCGGGCTCATATTCAAGGTAACGCGGATACAGTGGCGAAAGCATCGCGACAAGGATGCCGATCGTGCAGAAAATGGAAAACGCATCTGCGTAACCGACTTCATCGACCAGCGTGCCGACTAGCGGCGATCCGGTCGCCTGGCCGAGCGAAACCGCCATGAACGGCAGTACCGGCCCCAGCGAGAGCCGGCCCGGCAACAGACGGATGCCGGTCATCAGATAAAGACCCGTCAGACTCATGTAGGACAGGCCGAAGACCAGCGCAGAGAATGCCGCGATCGACAGCCGATCCGGGCTGGCGGCGAGCAATGCCAGGCTCGCCGACAGCATCATCAGCATCAGTGCCTGGGTGATGGGCGGGTTGTTGCGATCGGCGAGGTCGGCGACGACGGCGCCTCCGAGGCCGGCGAGGCCCACCGCCAGCCACAGCCAGCCGGTGGCGTCGGACGGCAGTGCGCCGAGGCTGACGACCAGGTCGGGCGCGAAAATCCAGTAAGCGGCGGAGACAAAGCCCATCATGAAGGCAAACAGCGAGAGCCTGAACAGACGCCACCACTGCTGTGCGCTGATCGGCGGCGGCCGTGCTGCGTTCGAGGGTGTGATACGTGAAACCGAAGGGATGAGAACCCACGCGGCAAGCGCCCCGATGACCGCCAGAACGGCAAAGGACGCATACGCAGAGCGCCAGGCACCGGCCAGGAAAAGAACCGTCGGTACGGCGATGACCACGCCAACGCTGGTGCCCGCGTTCATCACCGAGCTGACCCGCCCATGCAGCGAGCGCTTCACCAGCGCCTGCATTGCGGCCGTCAGCGCCGGCATCATCAGGCCGGTACAGATGCCGCAGGCGAACACGC
>JAVVDX010000089.1:0-10919 GCA_032251475.1 Wenzhouxiangellaceae bacterium
ATTCGGGAAGGATTGTCTTTTGCGCGTCCGAGGATCTCAAACAGGCTCACGCGGTGGTCGTGACCGTCGGGGTCGTACCAGACGTACGGATTGACCAGCACGTCGCCAATGCTGGTCGAGAGCCTCAGGCGGTACAGGCGCAAGCCCTGGCCGGTTTGCCCGAGCCAGCCGGGGGACCTCGAGACCGACAAGTCGAATGTCGCTCCACGGGACGTGCCAGGTGCCGCCGGTCTGACGCAAGCCGGGCATGCCGAGCCAGATCGGCATCCGGGCATGTATCCCGTCATCGTCAACTGTCATTCGGGCGCGGCCTTGCTGCCAGACTGCGACTGCCGCAAAGACGAGCGCGATGTATGTGGCGACTTCGATGGCGCCATTCGGCGCCAATGCCGAGAGCAACAGTTCGAGGGTGCTCCGGGCATTCTCGGGATCGGCGTTCGCGTGTGCCGCCATGAGAATTGCTAAACCGGCGGCGGACAGCAGAAGGATGCTCTGCACTGCCACAAGAACCTTTGTCTGGGATTTCCGGATCATGGACAACGCCATGTGCAGCGTCGTCGAGCGGCGGTCGTTCATCATCTTCCCCCTTGTTCGATCGCGGACAATGTTAGCTGATGCGGAAGCCGATTGGAAGGCCGATGACCCGAACGTCGGATGCGGCTGCGGTCGCCTGCTTTCGGTCGGAACAAGTGCAAGCGGCCGGTCTCCATGTCATCCCTGGTTGAGACGAGGTCGAGGCCATGAAACCGGAATTCGTGGTGGCGACGGTCCCGCATTCGTTGATCTTCAGGGCGGGCTATGATTTCAAGCCGTGCTCCAGCGGGCGTTCTCTATGAATCAGGAGCCACTGGGCGTGTTCTTCCAGCGCCGCGTCGCCCAGTGCCTTGAGGATCTGGCGGCGCACGGTGTCCGACTCCGCCGTATCCAGCCTTCGGCGGGCGTTGTTGAAGATCTGCCCCATGAACAAATACTGTTTGATCAACTCCTGCTCGGCACGCTTCTGGGCGTAGGCCTCGCGCACGGCCGCAATCATCGGCAGGACACCCATGAACATGATCAGCAGGTCTTCCCAGTGCTGCGACATCTGGCGAGCGTAAATGACCAGCACGACGCCGAGCGCGATACCGGACCACATGCAAACCATGCTGATGGCGTGCGTGCGGCGACGAAGCCCCATTCGCTCTCTGGATTTGTGTTGATAATACGCAAGTTGTCCGGACTCCGAGTGCGGCGTGCCTACCCATTCCCTTGTCACGTATTCGAGCCCGGCCCCGGTTCCCGCGGAAATGTCGCCGGTCCGCCCCGTCCAGCGCATGACGTTGCGGATCCAGCCCAGTTCGACGTCCTGTTTCTGCAGGAAGTTGTCATGCGCGAACTTGGTGGTACGGCCGGCGGTCACGCCCGAGGCAACCCAGTAGAACTGGACGCGCAAACCCTCTGCCAGCGCTCGATAGTCGAGGTATTTTCGGTGCCAGGCGCCGCGTTCCGCGACTTCGTAGATCACCGCGCCCGTGAGGAACAGGGCGAGGAAGACGAAAGCCAGAAACTCCAGCCAGGGCACGCTCGGATACGAGACGATGGTCAGCCCCATCAATGCGGCAATGGTGTAGAGCACGCGCATCGCGGTCATGAAGCGCGTCTGGAAGTGAATTGCGAGCGAGTCGGCAGCCTTGAACATGGCATCGACCGGTCCCGCCACCCGGGTAATCTCCTGCGGCGCGTCGTCGGTAAGCAGGGACCAGCCGTCGCTCCGGATTCGTTCGATAAACCGCAATACGTCACGATTGAATTCAGCGGTGCGTGCGAAAATTCCCTGATAGGCTGCGGGCATCTCGCGAGTCCGCGGCTGTTGCGCATCGTTGGTGTACCAGAAGCAGTCAAGCGGCACGAAACCTTCAGCCGGCGCCCCGTCCGGCCGGTTGCGTGAGCAGACCAGATGCCAGACGAGGTCGCTCTCGTCCTCCGCGAGTATCTGGGGACTGCTTTCGCTGCGCTCGACAAAGCCGGGCATCTCGTCCCGGTGATGGAAGTTGACAACTTGAGCGGTACCGCCGAGCTTGTCGGAGTCCTTGCCGTCCCATATTGCCAGCAGGATATGGCAGTGCGCGCACAGGTAGATTCCAAGGCGTGCATAGTGGGCATCGCGGCGATGCCCGTATTCGGCGATCGTCTCGGGAGTGTCTCCCTGCAAAATCGGCAGTTCGACGACTTGTGCGTCGGCACACAGGTTTCGAAATTGCTCCAGCGAACCTGGAGTCTCGAAGTCGCGTTCGTAGATCGGCACCGGAAACGGCAGCGGTACGCTGAGCGGAATGCCCAGGGCACGGGCTTCTTCTGCGACCAGCCGGTCGGCCCCCTCGGCCATCGGACTCATCACGACCAATGGCAGATCCGGGTGGTCAGTCCGCAATTGTTCAAGAAGCGCGCGCACGCGGGCGCGCAGGCCCGGAATTTCCTCGGGGACCAGATCACGGTGACCGGTGACGCCGATTACCAGCGGCACGATCTCGGCCGGGAGTGTGCTCCAGGACGAGCGATTCAGGGATTCAGTTGGCTCCGACATTCGCATGGATCTTTACCGCGGTGCCGGAGCGCGAATCGCCACCCCGGCCGGAACCGGGGTGGCGGACCAGCGCGCCTCAGGGGCACCGGGGCCGTCACTCAGGGGCAGGCAATGCCGATTTCCGCCTGGAGGTCCGGATTCGGGCAGAATGGTGTCTGCGCCGCCGTTTCGCTGTTGAAGAAGGCCAGCGCCAGCAGGCGGAGAAGCAGGTTTCCATAGGCGTTGCTATTGGGCAGGGTTTCCCAGGGCAACAATGTCTTGCTGGAAAGGACCTGCGAGGCGCCGTTTTCGAAAATGCCGGAAGCTGCCAGGAAATCCTCCTGCTTCGCGCTCGGTCGGCGCAACACCCAGCGGGCGTCGGCAATGGCATCCTCGAGGCCTTGCCTGAGGTCGTCGAAACCGGCATGACCGAACAATAATTCCTGAACGACGATTTCAAGGTTGCCGATTCTGCCCAGCACCTCGTCCCTTGCTGCTCTTCGTTCCTCGTTGGTCAGGTCGGCGTGCGGCTTGAAGAACGCGTCGGAGCACACTGCAAAGGGCGAAAATATGCCGTCGTTCATGCCCCGTGACGGATTGCTGCAGAACACGGTAGCGTCCAGCAATGTGCCTTGCTCGGGCGCGTCCGGATTCCATGCGCCGGTGACGGGATCGTCCGGCAGCCGATGGTGGTAGATTCGTGCGCCGCTGGTGGTGCAATCGGCCACCTGCGGGAGAATCCCGGACAGGACTTCCTGAAGGTTCACGACCGCCCCGGCACCGATGTCGACATCGGTCGTGAGGTTCACGATCGGCACGACAGGCTGTGGCCAGCCATCCACTTCGAAGCCCCGGCAAGAACTCGGCAACCTGAAGTCGCCGCCGAAACCGGGGGGCAGTGCCAGCGTGGTGTCATTGTCGCCGCGATCGTCGAGCACGAACACGAGCTCGGCGATGATCAGACTGTCGGAATTATTTTCAATATTGTCATTGCTGAGTTCGGGCAGGAACAGTTGCATCGCACTGCCCAATTGGCACCCGCCCTCCAGGCCAGTGCAGTTCCCGGCGATCGTTGCATTGCTGTTGAATGCAACGCCCAGCGGAAATTGCAGGTCGTCCTTGATCGCCTTGATTTCGGTCGGGCACGTGACGTCGTCGCACAATTCGGCTCCGGTGTCGGGATCGACGAACAGCCTGACCTGGACGGTGCGGCCCCGCTGCCGGTCGGCGATGACCATGAAATGCCGGTCGCCGCGCGTTCCGGCCGCGATGCCGAGCGGGCCGTTGCCGAGCTCCTCGGCGAAAAAGATTTGTTGCGGCAGGGTCGTAATCGGCTCGCCGATGTTCAGCTTCAGGACCCGTGCCGGGGGCACGGTCACCAGCAGACTTTCATTCCGGTCGGCATTGGATGTGCCCGGCACTAAGGTCAGTCCGGTGGGCGCATCCGAGCCAAAGAAGGCCGGGGGAATCAGAACTTCGGCTGCCGGCAACTGCGTGCCGTTGTCGATCAGGGCATCGATTGCCGCGGCCGGTACCCGCGCAATCAGGTTCGGGTCGGCGACGGTCACCAGCAGATCGCCCACGCCAAGGCCGCCCCCGGCCACGCGCACGAATTCAGTGTCGGCAATGGCTCCGACCGGCCCGTAGCCTTCGACGGTGAAGCCGCCTCCCGGGACCCCGCCGGATTTGAGCGGTTGGCCGGAATCATTGCAGTCAGGCATGAAGAACCAGAGTTCGGGCACCTTGCCCGCCGCGCCGGTCTCCGCGGCGACCACACGCTGTGCCGCGATGCCGGACAGGCTTTGGTGCGCATTGCTCGCGGAAAGGCCTGCGGGCCGCTCGGGGCAGTTGCCGCCGGCGCACATGCTCGTGCTCAGTTGCCACCTGTCAGTCCCGCCAGCGTAATACAGCAGGTCGCCGCCATTGGTGTTTGCGGCAACAAGATCCAGGCGCGGGGCACCGCAGATGTTCGAGAAAAATGCCAGCGAACCCAGCCCTGAACTTTCGTTGGCGTCGGTGCTGAGCTGGATCGCCGAATCGGTATCGACGAAATCGGCCCAGAACAGTCGGCTGTTCGAACTGTTGCCGACCGCTACATCGATGGCGGCCGGGACGGCCGGCTCTTCGGCGGCGGAAGACGCAGCCCACAGGAAACAAAGAACCGAACTGCACAGCAAGGACCAGCGCCGCGGGGCCGGCTGATTTGTGATAGACATTTCACTGTTCTCCATATATTGAGATATATAACGCAGTTTAAATTGCTGCGGAGTCTATCACACGCTCGCCTGGAAGGATATGGTGTGATGCTTATCTCATATTGCGGATTTCCGGCTCGTGTTTGCCCCGCTCTCGCTGAGCCTTCGGCGATAACGGGACGCCTTATCGGGGCGGTCCCAGTCTTCGTATAGGCGGACGAGGCGACGCAGGGTCTGGCGCCGGGCGGCGACGCTCGTTGTTGTTACGTCAAGTCCTTCCAGGCCGGCAAGCAGGCTTGCTTCCGCTTCCTCGTGGCGGCTGGCCGCGAGCAGGCACGCCCCCTCCACGCTTCGAGCCATGGCAACGCGCGTGTCGTTGCTTCCGAATGCCTCGACAAGGGCCGCCACGCTGCCTTGAGCCATCCGGCAGGCTTCATCCGACCGGCCCTGATCGATCAGGTGGTTGGCGAGAACCATCCGGCTGGTCGTCAGGTCCGGGTGGCCGGGCGCCAGCAGCCGCTCGCGCATAGCCAGCGACGCGCGCAACCTGGTCTCCGCTTCCTCGCTCTCGCCGATCGCGCTCAACCACTGGCCGAGGCTCATCTGGATCAAGGCGATCTCGGGATGGTCGCCATCGTGTTGCAGTTCGCGGATTTCCAGGGCGCGGCGGGCCAGGCCGATGGCCTCTTCCGTCCGGTCCATGGTATGGAGCAACACAGCCAGGTTGCGCATGGTCCGTGCAACTTCGGTATGCGTCGGGCCGAGCACCTGCTCCTGGATCGCGATGGCCTGTTTATACATGTCCCTGGCTTCGTCCAGCTTTCCCGTGCGCCGAAGCAGTATCGCCAGGTTGTTCATCCCCACGGCGATTTCGTTGTTCGCCTCCGGCAGCATGGCCTGCTTCATCTCGAGTGCCTCCCGGAAAAGCGCTTCGCCCCGTTCGGCGTCCCCTCTTGTCGCCAGGACCAGCGCCAGGTTGTTCAGGCTGGTGGCCAGCGCAGGGTGGGGTTCCGTCCCCAGTAGCTCGCGCCGCATCTCCAGCGATTCGAAGAGCAAATCCTCCGCCGCGTCGAAATTGCCCTGGTCGAACTGGTTCATGCCCAGTTCCTGGAGGCTCTGGGCGACATCCAGGTGCTGGTGACCGAGTACCTCCCGGCGCATCTCGAGTGCTTCGCGCAGCAGCGGCTCGGCAGCGGCGTAGTCGCCTGCCTGACCCTTGACGTACGCCAGCCATGTGAGGGTCTCGGCCACGGCGGGATGCCGCTGGCCGTACTCGCGGCGCCGGATTGCAAGCGCCTCCTCGAGGGCCTGTTCGGCCTCGGCGAGTTTGGCGCGCAGCGCCAGGGCGTGGCCAAGGTGATGCAGGCCGGAGGCCACCTCGATTGCAGCATCGGCTGGCAGTCGGCGGCGTATTTCGAGCGCACGCCGCAGCATGGGCTCGGCCTCGTTGAGTGCACCAAGGCTCACGTAGACTTTCCCCATCGTCTCAAGGAGGCGGGCCTGGATCTCCGGTTCATCGCTCAGTTCCCTGTCGATGCGAGCGACGCCGGTCTCGAGGATTTCGCCGGCGGTGACTTCCTTGCCGCGGGCTTCGGAGGGATCGGCGTCCTCGAACAGCTCGACCAGGAAATCCGAGGCGCGTTGGGCGGTTTCTGCCTCGATTTCGGCGCGGTGGCGTTCCGCATCGGCCAACTGACGTTGACGATTGGCAAAAATTGCGGTGAGGCTGGTCATGATCGCCAGGACCGCCAGCGCTGCCGTGACGCCTCGTTTGATGTTTCTGCGTTTGCGCGCCGCTGCAAGCGAGGCCTCGATGAACGCCGACTCGTTGCTTGTGAGCGTGGCACCCTGGTCCAGCAGGCTTGTCGCTTCATATAGCGGCTTGCCGGACGGCAACAGGAGATCGGGGTTGCGGTTGTCGTGGTTCCAGCGTTCGGCGCCGGCATTGATCCTGCTGTGAATCCGCAGGTTCTCCCGGTTCTGCTCGATCCATTCCTTGACGCGCGGCCAATGCCACAGCAGTGCCTCGTGCGTGACCATCACCGAGGCCTCGCCGTCCTCGTCCAGCTCGGTGACGAACAGCCGTGCGTCGATGAATGCATCGATCAGCTGACGTGCCTCGGGCGTTTCGAAGTCGCTCTGCCGGGCCCGGCGGCGCCCGATAGTTTCCTGCCCCTCGCGCCGGATATGGATCAGCGCATCGAGTGCGCGCGGAAGTTCGGCCTGAACATCAGTCGGGAGCTGCTCGAACACGGTCTCCGCCCGCCGCGCCAGCGAACCCTCGACGCCGCCGAGGTCGCGGTAGGCCTCGAGCGTAAGCGTGCCGTCCTCGCGCCGCCGCTGATAGAGTTCCTCCAGGGTGAACTGCAACAGCGGCAGCAGCTCGGGCCGCGCCGCGGCGGCGTCACGCAACATGTCGTCCAGCCGTTCGTTGGTTGTGAAGTCTTCCTCGAAGCGCAGTCCCGCGGCACGCGTCGGAAGCCGCACCATTTGGCCGATTTCGGTTGCGGTGGGGGGCATCAGGTCGTACTGGCCGGAGCCCTCCTTCAGCGACACCAGCTTGGGCAGTGACGCGCAGCGTGGATACATGTCCGCCCGAAAGGTTGCGACGATCCATACTCGCCCGCAGCGCGCCAGCACGTCCACGGTGTCAATGAATCGCTCGCGGTCCTCCGGCGTTATCCAGCCCTGGGTAAAGATTTCCTCCATCTGGTCGATTACCAGCGCGAGACGTGTTTCAGGAGGACGCTGGTCCGGGGTACTCGTTGACCGCTCGTCGGCGTACCGTGCGAGAGCTGTCTTGATCAGTGTTACCGCGGCGGCGGGAGAGGATCTCAGCACCTCCGCGAACTCGTCGGCGCCCGTGTCCTCGAGCTTGAGACCCGGTTCGCGCAGGATCGCCGTGGCCAGCCCGACGAACAGATCGCCGTGCACGTCGCTCGGCCGGAACACGGCGCGGCGCCAGTGGCCGACACCCTCGATCACGCCGGGCTGGGTCAGCATCGGCAGCACGCCCGCGCGCGCCAGCGAGGATTTGCCGCCGCCACTCATGCCGAGCAGCAGCACGAAAGCGGGTCCGTCGGCAGCCTGGCGCCGCAATAAATCCAGGACATCGCCGATAGCCCTTGTCCGGCCAAAGAAGATTGGCGCATGCTCGAAATGAAAGCTCTGCAAGCCCCGGAATGGCGAGCCTTTTTTCCAGACGGCTGCGGCGGACTGCTCGTGGTGATCCGATTCCGGCAGGGCGCGCAGCACCATCTTGCGCAGGTGGCGTTCAAGTACCTGCTCGAACTCGCTGGGCGACTCGAACGGATGAAACGCCGCTTTCAGGCTTCCGTCTTCGGTGTGGTGGAACCACCTGGCGATGAAATCGTCGAGCTTGCGCTTCTGCTCGACGCGATCCATCAGGGCCTTCTCGTCGTCCAGTTGCACTGAGGCTCTGGCCGTCTTGCGATAGACCAGGAGCTGCGGTTTTCCGTGCTCGCGGAACGCCTCTACGGCATTCTCGAACTCGAACTCGGTGCCGGATTCGAAGCGGCTGCCGTCGTTTCGCGTGAAATTCTTCGGCAACCGCGTACCGAGGCGCGACCACAGGATGGCCACCATGATGTCGGCTTCCGAGGGCATGGTGATCTGCGTCTGGAAGGTATCGGTGGCGAGCAGCGGCTCGTGTTCCCAGAACACCGGCTCCAGCACGGCCCGACCGGCGAACTCTGCCTGTACGCGCTCGATCACTCGCTGCGCGAGCGTGCGCTCCTCGAAGACGTCGCCAGGCGAGGAAATGAAAATGCGGATTGTCCTGATTTCAGACATGCTTCAGATCGCTCCACCGGTCCGACGCGCCGCGTAATATGATGCATATCACACGAAAAGTTGGATTATAAGCACTTATTCGCACAAATTCCACGAATGGTCCATGATCCATTGGACGTTGTCATCCGGTGAAATCAGCCTGCCCGAGGGGAGAGGGGCCGCGAAATCGCTGTGTGCTTACGTTGCTGAATGCTGGTTTCGGTGCCGCGTCAAAGCGTCGATTCGGCCTTGCCCAACTGCTTGTACTTGGCCTTGTAGTACTTCTGCTTGTCGCTCCCGCCGGCACGCACCAATGCCTCGCGCAGCGACTCCGCGGCCAGCTCGATCCGTCCCTGCCGGAACAGGGCGCCGGCGATGCGTGCGTAGATTTCGTGCAGGTACGGTGCGACCTCGCGGGCACGGGCGTAGTAGTCGAGCGCAACGTCGGTCTGCCCGCGCTGCATGGCCTCGTCGCCGAGTTCGATCAGCGGGAACGGGTCCGGGTCCGGCAGCGCGACGATGCGGCGGGCGATCGTGCGCGCGTCGTCGTCGCGGTCCTGGGCGAGCAGCAGGTGTTCGAGGTTGCGCAGCGTGACCAGTCGCTCGCCGCCGACTTCCAGCGAATGGCGGTAGTACCCCTCGGCTGTCCCCCACGCGCCCTTGCGCTTGTGCAGCAGGCCGAGGATGTTGTAGAGATCCGGATTGTCCGGGTCGTGTTCCAGCCCCTTCAGGACCAGGTGGAACGTCCTGTCCAGGTCGTCGTTGGCGAACGCTTCGGCGGCCAGGTTCTGGTAGGTCAGCGCGACGATCTGGTGAGGCTTCAGCGTCTTTCCGCTCCGCGGGATGCTGTCGGTGAAATAGTCGATCAGCATGTGCGGCCGCACGAAAGTGATGTGCCCGGGCGGCGTTTCGTAGGTCGGGTCGAACAACCGGGTGTGGACGTGGTTGGCGCTGTAGACGACGTTGCCGTCGGACGAATACACCGGGTCGCGGGTCGTCAGCCGCCAGTCGGACTCGACGCCGGCAGCTTCGGCGACGGCGGTCGTGATCAGCGCCAGCGACAGGCAGTTGCCGCGCCGGCGGGCCAGCGCCTCGGCCGCGGTGCGGGTCCGGTCGCCGAGCACGGCGTCGGCGAGCGTGGTCTCGAGGTAGTCGGCGACCCGCCGGTGCGGCTTGACTACGGCGCGCTCGCGGGCGTTGAACCAATCGAGGAACGCGCGCTCCTGGGCCGGCGTGAGCCGCGTCAGTTCGTCGAACGAGGGGATTTCGCCGCCGGGTCCGAACAGTTCGGTTCGCGGCGCCGGCGGCACGGGCCCGGCCGGCTCGTTCGCAGCCGACTCGACCTGCCGGCCGGAAGGCGGCAGCGAAGCGCAGGCCGCCGCGAGCAGGAGCAGAACCGGCGTGATCGTCCGGCGAAATACGGGACCGAAGTTCGCGACCATGGCCTTATTCTGGAACCGTGCTGCGCGTGAGGCAAATCGGGGCCGCGGCCGGTGCCCGCGGCTGCTCGCCCGGCGCGCCATCGCGGCTCGCCGCCGCAGGCGCCACAACTAGCCCTTGCCGCGCGTGCGCGTCTTGCCGGCCCTGGCGTTCTTTTCCAGGAAGCCGATGATCATGCCGGCGACGTCCTTGCCGGTGGCCGACTCGATGCCTTCGAGGCCGGGCGAGGAGTTGACTTCCATGACCAGCGGCCCGTGGTTGGAGCGCAGCAGGTCGACGCCGGAGACGTTCAGGCCCATGATGCGCGCGGCCCGCACGGCCGTGGAGCGTTCTTCGGGCGTGATCTTGATCAGGCTGGCGGTGCCCCCGCGGTGCAGGTTGGAGCGGAATTCGCCGGGCTTGGCCTGGCGCTTGATCGAGGCGACGACCTTGTCGCCGACGACGAAGCAGCGGATGTCGGCGCCGCCGGCCTCCTTGATGTATTCCTGCACCATGATCGAGACGTTGAGCCCCATGAACGCCTCGAGCACGCTCTCGGCGGCCTTTTTGGTCTCGCACAGCACCACGCCGATGCCCTGGGTGCCTTCCAGCAGCTTGACCACCAGCGGCGCGCCGCCGACCATCTGGATCAGGTCGCCGATATCGTCGGTGGCGTAGGCGAAACCGGTTACCGGCAGCCCGATGCCCTTGCGCGACAGCAGTTGCAACGACCGCAGCTTGTCGCGCGAGCGCGTCACGGCGACCGACTCGTTGAGCGGGAAGGTGCCCATCATCTCGAACTGGCGCAGCACCGCGGTACCGTAGAACGTGATCGACGCGCCGATGCGCGGGATCACGGCGTCGAACTCGCCGAGCTGGCCGCCGCGGTAGTGCATGGTCGGCCGGTGCGAGGCGATCGACATATAGCAGCGCAGCGTGTCGACGATCTCGATCTCGTGGCCGCGCTCGGC
>JAVVDX010000090.1:0-7477 GCA_032251475.1 Wenzhouxiangellaceae bacterium
CGAGGCGGTTCCAAGTCGTGAAGATGTGGCGTTTTCCGAACGAGCGAACCGCAGGCGTACACGATGGTACGTTGAGGATTCGCGACCGAGGAAAACGCCGCAGATTCGCGGCTCGGGACCGCCGCAGCCTCAGTAGAGGCGTTTGCGGCTCGTCACGTCCCGATTCAACTTCCGCAAATGCCGCTTGACCGCCGCGGCCTTCTTGCGCTTGCGTTCCTGCGTCGGCTTTTCGTAGTACTCGCGGCGGCGGGTTTCGGCGACTACGCCGGCCTTTTCGCACGAGCGCTTGAAGCGGCGCAGCGCGTACTCGAACGGCTCGTTTTCCTTGACCTTTACACTCGGCATTTTGCTCAACTTACCTTCAAAAACGGGCGAGTTCGCCAGTATATCGCGCTAAGCTAGCCGAATGCAATTGCCCGCGTCCAAAAATTCGCCCCCGGGCGGCGCCCCGGACAACCCGGGCGGCGCCCCGAATGCCCCCGACGCCCCGGCCACGGTGCTGGGCATCGAGACCTCGTGCGACGAGACCGCGGTGGCCGTCTACCGCCACGGCGACGGGATCCTGGCCGAAGCGGTCTACACCCAGCTCGACCACGCCCGCTACGGCGGCGTGGTGCCGGAACTGGCCTCGCGCGACCACGTGCGCAAGCTTTCGCCGATGATCCGGCAGGTGCTCGACGCGGCCGGAACGCCGCCCGCGGCGCTGGACCTGGTCGCGTTCACGCGCGGCCCGGGCCTGGCCGGCGCGCTGCTGGTCGGGGCCAGCGTTGCGGTCGCCTATGCCGCGGCCATCGGCCGCCCGGCCGTCGGCGTGCACCACATGGAAGGCCACCTGGTCTCGCCGCTGCTCGGCGACGACCCGCCGGCGTTCCCGTTCGTCGCGCTGCTGGTCTCGGGCGGCCACACGATGCTGGTCGAGGTCGCCGAACCGGGCCTCTACCGGCTGCTGGGCGAAACGCTCGACGACGCCGCCGGCGAGGCGTTCGACAAGACCGCGCGGCTGCTCGGGCTTTCCTATCCGGGCGGGCCCGAGGTCGCGAAGCTGGCCGAGGCCGGCGATGCCGACCGGTTCGAATTCCCGCGCCCGATGACCGACCGCCCCGGGCTGGATTTCAGCTTCTCCGGCCTCAAGACCCACACCCGGCTGCTGATCGAGCGCGAGGCCCCCGAGCCGACCGGCGACGACCGGACCCGGGCCGACATCGCGGCCGGCTTCGAGCGCGCCGTGGCCGAGACGCTGGCGATCAAGTGCGCCCGCGCGCTCAAGACCACCCGGCTCGAGCGGCTGGTCGTGGCCGGCGGCGTCAGCGCCAACCGGCGGCTGCGCGCCGTTCTCGGCAACACCGTGCCGGGCCGGGTGTACTATCCGCCGCCGGCGCTTTGCACCGACAACGGCGCCATGATCGCGCTGGCCGGCTGGTTCCGGAGAAATTCGGGCAGCCGCGACGGAATCATCGACGTGCGGCCGCGCTGGCCGCTGGACGAACTGCCGCCGCTTCAGGCGGCCTGACACGTGGGCCGAGAACCGTGGACCGAGTATTCATCGAAGACCTGGAAGTCGAAACCGTCGTCGGCGTCTACGACTGGGAGCGCGAGATCCGGCAGAAGGTCGTGCTGAATCTCGAAATGTCGGCCGACATCGAACGTGCCGCGCGCACCGACTCGATCGACGATACACTCAACTACAAGGCCGTGGCCAAGCGCCTGAGCGCGTTCGTCGGGTCGTCTGAGTTCTACCTGGTCGAAACGCTGGCCGAGCGCTGCGCCGAAATCGTGCGCGAGGAATTCAACGTCGAATGGCTCAAGCTCCGGCTCGACAAGCCGGGCGCCGTGACCGGGTCGAAATCGGTCGGCGTGATGATCGAGCGCGGCCGCCGGCCCTGATGACGAGCTGAAACCAAAAGGGCTGGAGCCGCACGTGGCGCAACCGGAAACCGTCTATCTCGGGCTGGGCAGCAACACCGACGCCCGCCGCCACCTGCGCGCCGCGGTCGAGGCGCTGAAGCAGCGCTTCGGCAAAGTCGAATGCTCGCCGCTCTACCGCTCCGAGGCGGTCGGCTTTTCCGGCGACGACTTCCTCAACGCCTGCTGCCGCATCACCACCGACCTCGATCCCGAAGCCCTCAAGGCCTGGCTGACCGACCTCGAAGACCGCCACGGCCGCCGCCGCGACCAGCCGAAGTTCTCAGACCGCTCCCTCGACATCGACATCCTGCTCCACGGCCACCGCACCGGCAAATTCGGCGACCTGAACCTGCCGCGCGGCGAAATCCTCAAATACGCCCACGTCCTCAAACCCCTGACCGACCTCGCCCCCGACCTCGAACACCCCCAGACCCGAAAAACCTTCGCCCGACACTGGCAGGAATTCCAGGGCGACCGAACCCTCACCCCCGTAAACTGGTAACTCCCACCAAGAAAACTTGAACGCCGAACGCCGAACGCTGAAAACTGAAAACTGAAAACTGAAAACTAAAAAGCCCATGCCCCTGACCCTCTTCAACCACGGCCACGAATCCAACCCCGAAAGCACCAAGATTCAAGCATTGCGCCCCATCGCCGAAAACGCCGGTTACACGACCGAAGCCATCGACTACACCGACCTGCGCGACGCTCCCGTCGCCCGCCGCGACCGGCTGATCGCACGGCTCGATGAACTGGACCGACCGGCCGTTCTGGTCGGCTCGTCGCTCGGCGGCTGGGTGGCCATGGCGGCGGCCGAAGTGCGCGACGTTGCCGGGCTGTGGCTGATGGCGCCGGCGCTGTTTCTGGAAGACCGCGTCGACGGCGGCACCGTCCCGAACCGCTACCGCCCGCGCACCGGCCACGTCGAGATCGTCCACGGCTGGCACGACGACATCATCCCGTGGCGCAACAGCGCCCGGTTCGCCGAATCGTGCGCCGCCTCGCTGCACCTCGTCGCCGACGGCCACCGGCTCGAGAACTCGCTGGACGAGATGCAACACCTGTTCGGCCGGTTCCTCCGCCGCATCGCCGAAGGCGCGCAATGACCATGGGCAAGCTCCTGCTCACGATCGGCCTCGCGCTGGTCGCCCTCGGCGCCATCCTGCACTGGTTTCCCTGGCTGCTGAACTGGTTCGGCCGCCTGCCCGGCGACATCCGCATCGAACGCGAAACCGGCACTTTCCACTTCCCCATCACCTCGATGCTGCTCGTCAGCCTCGCCCTGACCCTGCTCGCAAACCTCTTCCTCCGCCGCTGAAAGGCGCTATTGCGGTGCCGGCCAAAGCGCCCCAAGGCGAACGGGGCAACGGGCGCCGGTGATGGGCGGGGTGTCGACGGGGCGGCCGGCGAGGTGTTCTCGGGCGAGCCAGGCGATGAGAGTGGCTTCGATGTAGTCGGGATCGATGCCGCGGGCGGCAGTGCTTTCGACGGGGATGCCCGCGAGCCTGCGCGCGATGCGGCCGACGAGGTCGGGGTTGTGCACGCCGCCGCCGCACAGCACGACGCGGTCGGGGGTGAATGGGACGAACTGTTCGATGCTGCCGGCGAGACTCGCGGCCGCGTATTCGGCCAGCGTGGCCTGGATGTCGGCCGGGCGGTCTCCGGCGTCGCCCGGCAGCCGTTCCCGCAGCCAGGCGGGGCTGAAGTATTCGATGCCGGTACTCTTGGGCGGTTTGCGGTGCAGGTAGGGTTCCTGCATCAATTCAGCCAGCCAGGTCTCGTCGACGCTGCCGGTTGAGGCCCATTGCCCATTCGCGTCGAAGCGGGCGATCATCCCGTTCTGCTCGCGGTGATGCGCCCGGTACCAGTCGTCCAGGAAGCAGTTGGCCGGGCCGGTGTCGAACCCGGACACGCCGCCTTCGGCCGCCCCGCCTTCGGCCGCCCCGCCTTCTGTCGGAAGCACCGTGACATTGGCGATGCCGCCGAGGTTGACAGCGATCCGGTTTTCGTTCGAATCGGCCAGCAGCGCCCGGTGGATCAGCGGGGCCAGCGGCGCGCCCTGCCCGCCGGCGGCAAGGTCGGCGCGGCGGAAGTCTGCGATGGTGTCGATGCCGGTCTCGACGGCGATGCGGGCCGGGTCGCCGATCTGCAGCGTGTGCGGGAAATCGTCGTCGGGCCGGTGCAGCACGGTCTGGCCGTGGCTGCCGACGGCGCGGACCCGGACCGGATCGATGCCGGCGTCGGCCAGCAGGGCGTTGACGGCCTCGGCGAAGGCGCCGCCGACTTCGGCGTCGAGCCGTGCAAGCCGGGCCGCCGGGTACGCGTCCGGGTCACGGCGCACCTCGTCGAGCGCGGTGCGCAGGTGATCCGGGTACGGGAACGTGCGCGCGGCGAGCGTCGCCGGCGTCCCGGCGGCGAAGTCGACCAGTACCGCGTCGATGCCGTCCATGCTGGTGCCGGAGATCAGGCCGATGAACAGGGTGCTCATGGACGGGATTGTCGCCGAATTCCGTGTCGGACCGGTGCGTTGCGCCTTCGGCTTCACGCACCCTACGCGGGTTGTGGCGTCGCGGGGGTGGTTTTCGTAGGGTGCGTGGAGCGCAGCGCAACGCACCATGGCAACCGATACCCGTCGTTCCGCGCGCGCGAGCGCGATCCGGAACCTCGCGATCAGGCCCGCAGAGGGACGGGCTGCGGCGCTATTCCGGGGCCGTGGCGGCCCGGGCGCCGGAATTCGAGCCCGGGCCGGCTTCGGTGTTGGTGCCGGCGAGCAGGACCTTCGGCGGCAGCAGTTCGTCGAGCTGGGCGAACATCTCCGAGGTGCTGGCGCGGAAGTCGGGCAGGATATCGTCGGGCAGCGGGGTAGCTTCGGGCAGGTCGACCTTTCTCGGGTCGCGGTGGCGGCCGTTGACGAGGAACTCGTAGTGCAGGTGCGGCCCCGTGGCCAGGCCGGTGGCGCCGACGCGGCCGATGGTCTGGCCCTGACGCACGCGGTCTCCCCTGCCGACCAGCTTCTTCGAAAGATGCAGGTAGCGCGTGACGATGTGGTTGCCGTGTTTGACGAAGATGTAGTTGCCGTTGGCGCGGCCGTATCCGGCCTCGATCACGGTACCGTCGCCCGAGGCCCAGACCGGGGTGCCGGTGGCCGCGCCGTAGTCGGTGCCGTTGTGCGGCCGCACGCGCCGGGTGACCGGATGGAACCTGCGCGGGTTGAAGTTCGACGTCACGCGGGTGAAGTTCAGCGGCGCGCGCAGGAACTGCTTGCGCATCGGGCGGCCCTCGGGATCGTAGTAGTCCGGGCCGCTGCCCGGATCGAAGCGCACGGCCTCGAAGCTCTTGCCCTGGTTGATGAAGCGCGCGCCGAGGATCGCGCCCTGGCGCAGGAATTCGCCGTCGCGCCAGATCTCCTCGTAGACCAGCGCGAAGCGGTCGCCCCGGCGGATGTCGAGCGCGAAGTCGATGTCCCAGCCGAAGATGCCGGCCAGACGCAGGATCATGTTGTCGGAAAGCCCGGCCTGCTTGCCGGCGTTGAACAGCGACGAGGTGATCTCGGCGTCGGCCTCGACGATGCGCGCCTCGAGCGCGCGCGGCTCGAGTCGGCTGGCCAGCCCGGTCTCGGCCTGTTCGACGAACAGCCAGTTTTCGTCGTCGAACTCGCTTCGAAGCGCATTGAACGTGCCGTCTTCGCGGAGATCGAACGCGATCTTGTCACCCGGCCGCAGGTCGACCAGCGAGCCCGACCGGTCGTCGAGGTGGACGATCTCGTGCAAAAGCCGCGGCGACAGCCCGAGCTTGCGAAAGATGATCTCCATGGTATCGCCGCGCGCGACGCGGACGAACTTCCACGCCGGCGCGGCGCGAACCGGCTCGGCTACGGCCGGGGTGGTTTCAGCCGGGATGGTTCCGGCAAGAGGGGCTGCAGCGGTGTCGGCTTCGGATTCGACTGCCGCCATCCCGGCTTCGTCCGTCACCGATTCGACCGGCGGCACGACCTCCGGCTGCCAGACCTCGGCAACGGTCCCGCCTTCCGGCTCGACCGGGCCCGACCGCACCCCGCCGAACTGCAGCGCAATCGTCAGTATCGCGAGCGCCGCTATCGTTCCGGCAATCGTTGCCGCCATCGTTCCGCCCATGGCCCGTCGCCCGTGCAGCCGGGCGGCAAGACGCCGGCAATGCCCGAGGAAGTCGGTCGCATGGCGGCGGACGGCGGCGAGATCGGGGGCGGCAAGCCCGGGTTTGCCTGCGCCGGCGCGCCTGGAGGCCATGGGACGGTTTCGGGGCATCGGGTCCTCTCGTGGTCAGTCGGGGGTCGGGGCAAAAAATCCCCAATACATTAGCCGCTTGCGCCCCGAACGTCAATCGAATTCGCGTCGGCGGGCTTCCCGCGACCGGCACAATGGAGCCGCATGCCGCTACACTGTCGAGCCTTTCCAGGCGCTTTCCGGACCCGGCCCGTGACGACCGAATTCCAGTCCCAGATCGACGATCAGATCGACGAACTGCTGCGCGGCTGCGCCGAGGTGATCCGGCGCGAGGAGCTCGCCGACCGGCTGGCCGCGGGCAAAACGCTGCGGGTCAAGGTCGGCTTCGACCCCACCGCGCCCGACCTGCACCTGGGACACACCGTCATCCTCAACGCGATGCGGCGGTTCCAGGACGCCGGCCATACGGTGATCTTCCTGATCGGCGACTTTACCGGCATGATCGGCGACCCGACCGGCAAGAACGCCACCCGAAAGCCGCTTTCAGAGGCCGATATCAAGGCCAACGCCGAGACCTATGCCGACCAGGTATTCAAGGTGCTTGACCGCGACAGGACCGAGATCCGGTTCAACTCCGAGTGGTTCGCCGGGATGTCGGCGGCAGACATGATCCGGCTCGCGGCGAAACACACCGTCGCGCGCATGCTCGAACGCGACGATTTCGAGAAGCGCTACCGCGACGGTCAGCCGATCGCGATCCACGAGTTCCTCTACCCGCTGGTCCAGGGCCACGACTCGATCGCGCTCAAGGCCGACATCGAAATGGGCGGCACCGACCAGAAGTTCAACCTGCTGGTCGGCAGAACGCTGCAGGCCCAGGCCGGGCAGCCGCCGCAGGTCATCATCACCTGGCCTCTGCTCGAGGGCACCGACGGGCAGCAGAAGATGTCGAAGTCGCTCGGCAACTACGTCGCGATCAACGACGCGCCCGACGAGATGTTCGGCAAAATCATGAGCATCTCCGACGAGCTGATGTGGCGCTGGTTCGAGCTTTTGAGCTTCCGGCCCATCGATGAACTGGAGGCGCTGAAGAAGGCGGTCTCCGGCGGCCGCAACCCGCGCGACGCCAAGTTCGAGCTCGCCATCGAGATCGTCGACCGCTTCCACGGAAAAGGCGCCGGCAAGGCCGCGCGCGAGGCGTTCATCGCCCGCTTCCGCGAGCACCGGCTGCCGGACGACGTGCCCGAGCAGACGCTTGAGGCCGGCGAAGACGGCATCGGCATCGCCGCCGCGCTGACCGCCGCCGGCCTGACCGCGTCGAACTCCGAGGCGTTCCGGCTGATCAAGCAGGGCGGGGTGAAGATCGACGG
>JAVVDX010000090.1:7577-10705 GCA_032251475.1 Wenzhouxiangellaceae bacterium
ATCGTCGACCGGTTCGCCGAGGCCGGACTGAAGTGCTTCGGGCCAAGCGCCGCGGCGGCGCAGCTCGAGTCGTCGAAGGCGTTCGCCAAGGAATTCATGTCGCGCCACGAGATCCCGACCGCGGCGTGGACCGTGATCGATTCGGTCGACGACGGCCTGGCGTTCGCGGCCGGGCATGTGCTGCCGCTGGTGCTCAAGGCCGACGGCCTGGCCGCCGGCAAGGGGGTCGTGATCGCCGAGGACGAGACGACCGTGCGGCGCACGCTCGAGGACATGCTTTCCGGCGAGGCGTTCGGCGAGGCCGGCCGGCGGGTCGTGATCGAGGAATACCTGATCGGCGAGGAGGCCAGCTTCATCGCGCTGGTCGACGGCGACGAGATCCTGCCGCTTGCGACCAGCCAGGACCACAAGCAGCGCGACGAGGGCGACAAGGGCCCCAACACAGGCGGCATGGGGGCAATCTCGCCGGCGCCGGTCATCGACGCCGACCTCGAACGCCGCATCGTCGACGAGATCATCCGCCCGACCGCCGAGGGCATGGCCGCCGACGGCCACCGCTTCACCGGCTTTCTGTACGCCGGGCTGATGATCACGCGCACCGGCGCAAAGGTACTCGAATTCAACGTGCGCCTTGGCGATCCGGAGACCCAGCCCATCCTGATGCGGCTGAACTCCGACCTCGCCGACGCATTGCTCAAGACGCTCGACGGCCGGCTGGGCGAAGTCGAGCTGCAATGGGACGCGTGTGCCGCGATCGGCGTGGTCATGGCCGCCGGCGGCTACCCCGGGAACTACCGCAAGGGCGATGCAATCACCGGGCTGAACCTCGACTGGCCGGACGAAATCAGGGTCTTTCACGCCGGCACCCGCTGCGACGGCGAGAACATCGTCACCAACGGCGGCCGCGTCCTGTGCGTCACGGCGCTTGGCGAGACCCTCGAAAAGGCCCACGGCGAAGTCTATAGATGGCTGCCGCGGATCGGCTTTCGGGATGCCTACTGGAGAGCCGACATCGGCCACCGTGCGCTGGCGCGGCTGGATCGCGTGCAGTGATGTTCGATCGGCACCGAATTAACGGTAACGGGTATCTCTCAATGGGCGGGACTCGGGACTCGGGACTCGGGATTTGCGGCGATGTCGGGAGCGATGTTGATTTCACGGCGAAGCCCGATACGGGGCGTAGTGGCTTCGTTCTTTCGAGAAACCTGCATACCGTCATGCCGCCTCGAGTCCCGAGTCCCGAGTCCCGAGTCCCGTTGCAGCCGAATCCCTTTTTCTCGAATTCGGCCCCAAGGCTGCTGGACACCACAAGCCGCACCGCATCCCCTCGAGCCCCGAGTCCCGAGTCCCGAGTTCCGAGCTGATGGACGTCTCCCACCTGCTCGACGATCTCAACGACGCCCAGCGCCAGGCGGTGACGCTGGGCGACGGGCATTGCCTGGTGCTGGCCGGGGCCGGCTCGGGCAAGACGCGGGTGCTGGTGCACCGGCTGGCGTGGGTGATCCAGGTCGAGCACGTCTCGCCGATGGCGGTGCTGGCGGTGACGTTCACGAATAAGGCCGCCGCGGAGATGCGCGGGCGGGTCGAGGAGCTGCTCCGGATTCCGACCGCGGGCCTGTGGATCGGGACGTTTCACGGCATCTGCCACCGGATCCTGAGGATGCACGCGGCCGAGGCGAACCTCGATGCGAACTTCCAGATCCTCGATTCGGAGGACCAGTACCGGCTCGTACGCCGGACGATCCGCGAGATGGGCCTGGACGAGGGCGAGTACTCGCCGCGCATGGCCCAGGGCTTCATCAACGCGCGCAAGGACGACGGCGCGCGACCGGAGCACATCGACCCGGGCGGCAACCCGCACGCGGCGCAGATGGCCGAGATCTACCGCACCTACCAGGCCGCCTGCGAGCGCTCGGGGCTGGTCGACTTCGCCGAGCTGATGCTGCGCACGGTCGAGCTGCTGCGCGACAACCCGGCCCGGCTGAAGCACTACCAGGACCGCTTCAGCCACGTCATGATCGACGAGTTCCAGGACACCAACGCGCTGCAGTACGCGCTGGTCAGGCTGCTGGCCGGGGGCAAGGACACGCGCGTGTTCGTCGTCGGCGACGACGACCAGTCGATCTACGGCTGGCGCGGCGCAAAGGTCGAGAACGTGCAGCACTTCGTCGCCGACTTCTCGCCCGAGATCCTGCGGCTGGAGCAGAACTACCGCTCGACCCGGACCATCCTCGAGGCGGCCAACCGGGTCATCGACCACAACACCGACCGGATGGGCAAGAACCTCTGGACCGAAGGCGACGAGGGCGAGCCGATCCGCGTGTTCGCCGCCTACAACGAGGACGAGGAAGCCGAGTTCGTCGTCGGCCGGATCCAGGACTGGCTGGAGTCGGGCCGCCGGCCGTCGGAGGTCGGCGTGCTTTACCGCTCCAACGCCCAGTCGCGGCTGTTCGAGCAGGCGCTGCTACGCGCCGACATTCCGTACCGCGTCTACGGCGGACTGCGGTTCTTCGAGCGCGCCGAGATCCGCGACGCGCTGGCGTATCTCCGGCTGATCCACAACCCGGGCGACGACGCGGCGTTCGAGCGCATCGTCAACGTGCCCGCGCGCGGCATCGGCGAGCGCACCGTGGCCGGCCTGCGCGAGGCCGCGCGCGCCGAGGACCGGTCGCTGTGGGACACCGCCGTGCACCGGCTGCGCGCCGGCACGCTGACCGGCCGGGCGCGCAACGCGCTGGGCGCGTTCGTCGAGCTGATCGACGGCCTCCGGGCCGAGGCGGCCGACACCGACCTCGGCGGCATCGTGGGCAAGATCATTCAGCGCACCGAGCTGATCCAGCACTACCTGGCGCGCGAACCGGCCGACCGCGCCGAAGGCCGCCAGGAGAACCTCGACGAGCTGGTGCGCGCGGCCGAAAGCTTCGAGCAGTCCATCGAGGACGAGCAGGCCGGCCTGAGCCCGACCGCGTCGTTTCTGACCCAGGCCGCGCTCGAGGCCGGCGAGCATCAGGGCGAGAAATGGGAGGACTGCGTGCAGCTGATGACGCTGCACTCGGCCAAGGGGCTGGAGTTTCCGCTGGTGTTCATGGCCGGCATGGAGGAAGGCCTGTTCCCGCACCAGAAGTCGA
>JAVVDX010000091.1:0-10598 GCA_032251475.1 Wenzhouxiangellaceae bacterium
GGCGTCGCAACCAGCACAAGCGCGAGCAGCCCGTGCAGCAGCAGCGACGCGGCGACCGCGAACTTCGGCACCGGCTGCAAAAAGCCCGAACCGGATGCGGACGAATTGCGTGAAGGGCGCGTCTGAAGGCGAAAATTCGGGAACATTTCCGGTGCGCCGGGAGCAAGCTGATAGACTATGCCAAAACGGTTTATCCGCTCGTTAAGAAAGGAAAAACGCATGGGCTATCAACACGTCAGGATGCCGGATTCCGGCACCCGCATTTCGATCGAAAACAATCAACTCAACGTTCCCGACGACCCGATCCTGGGCTACATCGAAGGCGACGGTATCGGCGTCGACATCACGCCGGCTTGCCTCAAGGTCTGGAACGCGGCGGTCGAGAAGGCCTACGGCGGAAAGCGCAAGGTGCACTGGGCCGAGCTGTTCCTGGGCGAGAAGGCCGCCGGGATCTACGACGGCGACTTCTTTCCCGGCGAGACGCTCGAGGCGATCAAGGACCTGGTTGTCGCGATCAAGGGGCCGCTGACGACGCCGGTCGGTGAGGGTTTCCGCTCGCTGAACGTCTCGCTGCGCCAGACGCTGGACCTGTACGCGTGCGTACGGCCGGTGAAGTACTACGCCGGCGTGCCGTCGCCGATGAAGAAGCCGGAAGCACTGGACGTTGTGATTTTCCGAGAGAATACCGAGGACGTCTATTCGGGTATCGAATTCGAAGCCGGTACGGCCGAGAACAGGAAGCTGGCCGATTTTCTGCGCAATGAAATGGGCGCGAATTTCTTCGAAGATTCAGCACTGGGCATCAAGCCGATTTCGGCCTTTGGCAGCAAGCGCCTGGTGCGCAAGGCCATCCAGTATGCGATCGACAACAACCGCGAGTCGGTGACCTTGGTGCACAAGGGCAATATCATGAAGTTCACCGA
This sequence comes from Wenzhouxiangellaceae bacterium, assembly GCA_032251475.1. Taxonomy (GTDB): domain Bacteria; phylum Pseudomonadota; class Gammaproteobacteria; order Xanthomonadales; family Wenzhouxiangellaceae. Next base: position 924 of record JAVVDX010000091.1, read on the forward strand.
AGGCGGTTTCCGTAAATGGGGCTACGAGGTGGCGGCCGAGGAATTCGGCGATGTGACCATTACCGAAGATGAACTCTGGGAAAAGCATGACGGCAAGCGCCCGGAAGGCAAGATCGTGATCAAGGACCGGATCGCCGATATCATTTTCCAGCTGCTGCTGCTGCGTCCGGATGAGTTCGATGTCCTTGCAACCATGAACCTCAATGGCGATTACCTTTCCGACGCCGCGGCGGCCCAGGTGGGTGGGATGGGCATCGCACCGGGGTCCAACATGGCCGACCACGTTGCGGTGTTCGAGGCCACCCACGGCACCGCGCCCAAGTACGCCGGCCAGGACAAGGTCAACCCGTCGTCGCTGCTGTTCTCCGGCGTGATGATGTTCGACTACATCGGCTGGCCGGAAGTGGGCCGACTGATCGAGAAGGCGTTCGAGAAAGTCGTCGTCAAGGGGGTTGTCACCTACGACTTCGCGCGCCAGATCGAGAACGCAACCGAAGTCAAGACCTCGGGCTTTGCCGACGCGCTGGTCGAGGCGATCAACGCCGGATGATGGCCGCAGCCGGTGCCAGGGCAGCGGCGCTTGCCTGTGCTGTCCTTTTCGGGCTGGCGGCACCGGTGACTTCGCCGGCCCAACAGGGTCCGCTGGAACTGGTCGACGATCTCGACCTGGAGCGTTACGCCGGCTTGTGGTACGAAATCGCCCGGTTGCCGAACGAGTTCCAGGATCAGTGCGCCGGCGAAGTGACCGCCGAGTACACACTGCTCGAAGGCGGCCGGATCCGCGTCGTGAACCGCTGCCGGACTGCCGGCGGCGAGTTCGACCAGGCCGAGGGCCGGGCGCGCCGGCCGGATCCGCAGCAACCGGCCAAACTGAAGGTCCGGTTCGCGCCGCGCTGGTTGTCGTGGCTGCCGTTCGTCTGGGGCGACTACCAGGTCATGGCGCTGGATCCCGACTACAGCCGGGTGATGATCGGCGAACCGTCGCGTACCTATCTGTGGATCCTGTCGCGCCGACCTGAACTGCCCGGGGAGCAGCTCGAACGATTGCTCGCCGAGGCCGCGCGGCAGGGCTTCGACACCGAACGCGTCGTCCGGACCCGCCAGAACCGGCACTGACGATCGACGTGCCGGTCGTCGGCGCCGGGCCGGGCGCGGGCTCGCGACGACATGAGCGTTCCGCGCGGCCATTACAATAGGCCGCATGTCCGATTCTCCGATTGAAAGCCCGCGCAGCAATGTGCTCGACGGGCGCGCCGTCGCCGAACGGCTCGTCGCCAACGTCGCGCACGCCGTCGAGGTCGCGGTCGGGAAGGGGCGGCGCCGGCCCGGGCTGGCGGTCGTGCTGGTCGGCGACGACCCGGCCTCCGACATCTACGTCGGCAACAAGGTGCGTGCCTGCGAGCGCGCCGGCATCGTCTCGCGCGACTACCGGCTGGCCTACGGCTCGGACGAAAAAAGCCTGCTGGCGCTGATCGACGAGCTCAACGCCGACGACGATGTCGACGGAATCCTGGTGCAGTTGCCGTTGCCGGCCCACATGGACGAGCATGCGATCACGCGCCGGATCGCGCCGGAAAAGGACGTCGACGGCTTCCACCCGCTCAACGTCGGCAGGCTGGCGCTGCGAAACCCCGGGCTGCGTCCGTGCACGCCGCGCGGCGTCATGACGCTGCTGACGGCCTACGGGCTGGATACCAAGGGCCATCACTGCGTGGTTGTCGGCGCCTCGAACATCGTCGGCCGACCGCTGGCGCTGGAATTGCTGCTGGCCGGCGCGACCGTGACCGTGGCGCACCGGTTCACGCGCGATCTCGAAGCCCTGGTCGTCCAGGCCGAGTACCTGTTCGTCGCGGTCGGCAAGCCCGGCGTGGTCGAATCCGGCTGGCTGCGCGAGGGCGTCGTGGCGGTTGACATCGGCATTCACCGCGACCCGGAGGGCCGGGTGCGCGGCGATCTCGACTTCGAGTCGGCGAGCCGGCGTGCGGCCTGGATCAGCCCGGTGCCGGGCGGCGTCGGGCCGATGACGGTCGCCACACTGATGCAGAACACCGCCGAGGCGGGCGGGCTGGTGGTCCGCTCGCCATGACGGGACCGCGGTCGCTCTCGAAGACGGTTTTCGTCGCCGCGCCGCTGGTGCTGTCCGGCTGCGGTGCGATGATCGACCGCGCGACGACGAACTTCGCACGCGATCTCGAGCAGGCCGTCGTCAACTATGAAGAGCCTCTGGTCGTCGAACGCGGCCTGCCGGCCTTCCTGCTGGTTCTCGAAGCCCGCCGCCAGGCCAACCCGGACGATCCCGGACTGCTGCTGAGCCTGTCGGAACTGACTGGGACTTACGCGAGCCTGTTCGTCGACGACGCCGAGGCCAACCGGCGCCTGGCCGCGCGCGCGCTTGACTACGCGCGGCGCGCGGCGTGCCTGCGCGACTCTGTGCTGTGCGGCGCCGGGGACCGGCCGTTCGCCGAATTCGAGCGGGCCGTGTCCGGCCTGACCGGGGCCGAAATCGAAACCGACTACGCGCTGGGCACGGCCTGGGTGGCGTGGATCGCGGCCAACAGTTCCGATTACGCCGCGCTTGCCGATCTGCCGCGGGTCGAGCTGCTGCTCGAGAAGGTGGCGGCACTGGCGCCGGAACACGACGACGGCGCGGTCTGGCTTTATCTCGCCGTGCTCAACAGTCAGCGACCGCCGGCGGCCGGCGGCCGGCCCGAGCTGGCGCGCGAGTACTACGAACGCGCGCGCGCGGTTTCCGGCGGCCGCAACCTTCTCGTCAACGTCTTCATGGCTGACGAGTACGCCCGGTTGATGTTCGACCGCGAGCTGTACGTGCGGCTGCTCGAGGAAGTGCTCGCGGCCGATCCGGACCAGCCGGGTTACGTGCTTGCCAACCGGATCGCACAGGCGCGCGCCGAGCAGATGCTGTCCCGAACCTCGGAGATTTTCGACTGAAATGATCAAACGACTTCCAATGATCGCTGCCCTTTTGCTGGCCGCGATCGCACCGATTGCCGGCCAGGCGCAGCAGTTCAAGATCGCCACGCTCGCCCCCGACGGCTCGAGCTGGATGGAACGCATGCGCGAGGCCGCCGACGAGGTGCGCGCGCGCACCGACGGCGCCGTGCGCATCCGGTTCTATCCCGGCGGTGTCATGGGCGACGCCGACACGCTGATGCGCCGGATCCGGCTGGGCCAGTTGCACGGCGGCACGTTCACGCTGTTCGAACTGTCTTCAATCGCGCCCGAGGCGAACCTGTATTCGCTGCCGTTCGAGTTCCGCAACGCGCAGGAACTCGCGCAATTGCGCGAGGAGTTCGATCCGGTCATCCTCGCGGCCCTGCGCGAGGGCGGCATGGTGGCGCCGGCGATCGCCAACGGCGGCTTCGCCTACCTGTTCTCCGAACTGCGGATCGCCGGCACCGACGACGTGTCGTCGGCGCTCAAGGTCTGGGTGCAGGAAGACGATCCGATGTCGCTGCGCGTGCTCAAGGAGGTCGGCGCGAGTCCCGTGGTCATGAGCATCGCCGAGGTCTACACCGGACTGCAGACCGGCGCGATCAATACTTTCGCGAGCACGCTTTCCGGCGCGATCATCCTGCAGTGGCATACCCGCGCGCAGTACATGCTCGACCTGCCGGTGCTGGTGACCGCCGGCACCATCGCGCTGGACCGCAAGGCGTTCGAGCGCCTGGACCCGGCGCACCGGGAGATCTGGCTCGAGGTCTTCGGCGAAGCGCTGCGCGCCCAGCAGCGGCAGGCGAAGGCCGAAAACGCCGAGGCGCGCCAGGCGCTGATCGAAGAAGGCATCGAGATCGTCGATCCCGATCCGGCCGACGTGCGCGCCTGGGAACGGATATCCGACCGGGTCGTCGACGAGATGACGGCCAGCGGCGAGTTCCCGGTGCCGGGGCTGCAACGCCTGCGGGCCCGGCTGCGCGAAACCAGGGCCGAAGACGAAGGCGCGGGCCGGTGACCATCGAGGGTCCGCTCGCCGGCGGCGACGCCGGTCCGAAGCCGGGCACCCGGATCGGGCGCTGGATCCGAAATATCGAGGTCGGACTGCTGGCCGCGATCTTTCTGGCCGTCGTCGTGCTCGGGCTGACCCAGATCGGGCTGCGCAATTTCGCCGGCACGACGCTGGTCTGGGCCGATCCGGCGATGCGCGCCGGCGTGCTGTGGATCACGATGCTGGCCTCGGTGCTCGCGGCCGGCAACGCGCGCCACATCCGCATCGACGTGCTCGCCGCCCGGCTGCCCGACCGCATCCGTCCATGGGTGGCGCGCGCGATTCACTTCGCCACGGCACTGGTCTGCATCGCGCTGGCCGTGGCCAGCGTCGACCTGCTGCAGCTCGAGTTCACGTTCCGCGATACCGCGTTCCTGGACGTGCCGCGCTGGGCCGTACTGATCGTCATCCCGGTCGGCTTCGCGCTGATGGGCTGGCGCTTCATGCGCAACGCGCTGAACCTGCCGCCGTCGGCCGACGCCGGGAGCTGAATTCATGCAACTGCTACTGCTGGCCGTGCTGGCGCTGCTGGGGATGCCGCTGTTCGCGGTCATCGCGCTCGGCGCGCTGCTGTCGTTCCACGCCGAGGGCCTGAAGCTCAGCCTGGTGGTCATGGAATTCCAGCGCATCGGCGAGCTGCCGGTGCTGATCGCGCTGCCGCTGTTCACGTTCGCCGGCGTGCTGCTGTCGCATTCGAAGACCCCGCAACGGCTGGTCGACCTGACCCGGGCGCTGTTCGGCTGGATGCCGGGCGGGCTGGCAATTCTCGGGCTGGGCATGTTCGCAATGATGACCGCCTTCACCGGCGCTTCGGGGATTACCGTCGTCGCGCTGGGCTCGCTGATGCTGCCGGCGCTGCTCAAGGCCGGCTATCCCGAGCGCTTCTCGCTCGGCCTGGTCACGGCCGGGTCCAGCATGGGTGTGCTGTTCGCGCCGTCGCTGCCGCTGATCCTGTACGCGGTGATCGCGCAGCAGGTCGCGCCGGGGCAGGGCGTTCGGGTCGAAGAGCTGTTCCTGGCCGGCATTCTTCCGGGTCTCGTGATGCTGGTGCTGATGGCCGGCTGGGCCATGCGCGCCGGGCTGCACCTGCCGCACGAGACGGACCAGCGGCCGCCGCTGGGGCAAACCCTCAAGGCCGCGGCGTGGGAACTGCCGCTGCCTTTCGTCGTGCTCGGCGGCATCTACGGCGGCTACCTGCTCGTGATCGAGGCCGCGGTGGTGACGGCGGCCTGGGTGATCGTGACCCTGGTGGCGATCCGGCGCGACATCGCGTGGGCGAAGCTGCCGTCGGTCATCGCCGAGGCCATGGTGCTGGTCGGCGCGATCCTGCTCGTGCTCGGCGTCGCGATGGCGTCGACCAACATCATGATCGACACCCAGGTGCCGCAGCGGCTGTTCGAGGCCGTCGAGCCGTGGCTGACGAACAAGTGGATGTTCCTGGTCGCGATCAACGTGCTGCTGCTGGTAGTCGGCATGATCCTTGACATCTTCGCCGCGCTGGTCATCATCGCGCCGCTGATCCTGCCGATCGCGCTGTCGTTCGGCGTCGACCCCGTGCACTTAGGGATAGTCTTCCTGGCCAACCTGCAGATCGGCTACTGCACGCCGCCGGTCGGGATCAATCTGTTTCTGGCCAGCCACCGCTTCGACCGCGACATCCTCGTCGTCTACCGCGCCACGCTGCCGTTCCTCGGCTTGCTGCTGATCGCGCTCGTGATCATTACCTGGTGGCCGGGGCTGAGTCTGTGGCTGGCGGGGCGCTAGCGGCGCTGTAACATAGGGATTTCGCGACCCGCGGAGAAAACCCGATGATCGTCAGGACCGTTTTGCTTGCCATCATGCTTGCCTGGGCCTTGCAGGGCCAGGCGCAGCCAATGCCCGCCGATGCCGATCGGATGCAGCAGCGCATCGACGCGCTCGCCGCCGGTGCCGTCGACCCGGCCGGCGGGATCAGCCGGCTGGCCTATTCCGACGCCGATATCGCCGGCCGCGAACTCGTGATGGAGTGGATGCGCGGTCTGGGCCTGGAGGTCCGGATCGACGCTGCCGGCAACATCTTCGGCCGGCGCGCGGGGACCGGGCCCGATCTCCCGCCCATCCTGTTCGGTTCGCACATCGACTCGGTACCCAACGGCGGGCGCTACGACGGGCCGGCTGGCGTCGTCGCCGCGCTCGAGGCGATCGAGCTGCTCGATGCCGGCGATACCGCGACCCGGCACCCGCTCGAAGTCGTGGTCTTTGCCGCCGAGGAAGCAGGGCTGCTCGGCGCCAAGGCCTTCGCCGGGATTCTGGACTCGAGCGCACTGGACGAAACGGTACAGGCCGGGATGACCGTCGCCGAGGGCATGGCGCGGATCGGCGGCCGGCCCGATGCGCTGGCCGAGGCCGCCGCCGCGCCCGGGGAGTACCGCGCCTACGTCGAACTGCACATCGAACAGGGGGCGATCCTGTTCGAGGACGGCATCGACATCGGCGTGGTCCAGGGCATCGTCGGCATCGACTGGTGGGACGTGATCGTCGAGGGTGTGGCCAACCACGGCGGCACCACGCCGATGAACCGGCGCTACGACGCGCTGGTCACGGCCGCGAAGTTCGTGCTCGCCGTCGAGCGCATCGCCAGCGGCATGCCGGGCCGCCAGGTCGCCACGGTCGGCCGGATCCGGGCGTTTCCCGGTGCGCCCAACGTGGTGCCCGGCCGGGTCGAGGCCAGCCTGGAAATCCGAGACCTGGACAGCGAGCGGATTCTCGAAGTGTTCGGGCACGTGCGAACGCAGGCGCGCAAGCTGGCCGCCGCCGACGGCACGACGATCGCGTTCCGCAAGAGCCCGATCCACGAGGTCCCGGCCGAAACCGATCCGCGGCTGCAAGACATCATCGAGGCGGCCGCCCGCCGGCGCGGCTATTCCAGCCTGCGCATGCCGTCCGGCGCCGGCCACGACGCCCAGGCCGTTGCACACCTGGCGCCGATCGGCATGATCTTCGTCCCTTCGCGCAACGGGATCAGCCACGCGCCGGAGGAATTCACGTCCAGCGACGACCTCGCCCGCGGCGCCGAGGTGTTGCTCGATTCCGTGCTCGCGATCGATGCGGCCGTATGGTGACCGCACTGCGGCCGGGCCCGGGACAACGCCGCCCCTGGCCGCGCGGGTACATCCGCGCCCGCTGATCGCGACGCTGCTGCTGGCTGCGTTCCTGCTGCTGCCGTCGATGGCATCGGTCGGGATGTTCTTCGACGGTGCGATCTACGCGTCGGTCAGCCGCAACCTGGCCGACGGCATCGGTTCGCCGTGGGCACCGCATTTCAGCGACGGGCTTTTCCCGGTCTTCCGCGAACATCCGCCGCTGGTGTTCTGGCTGCAGGCGATGTTCTTCCGGGCGCTGGGCGATTCGTACCTGACCGAGCGGGCCTACGACCTGACGGTGGTGCTGCTGTCGGCCTGGCTGCTGTGGCTGCTTTGGCGGCGCCTGGCGCATGCTTCCGGGTCGGACGGCCTGGTCCGGTATTACTGGCTGCCGATGCTGATGTGGGTGGTTGGACCGGTATGGTCCTGGGCCTACCGCAACAATCTGCTCGAGAACACGATGACGCTGCTGTGCCTGGCCGCGGCGCTGCTCGTGTTCGATGCGTTGCGCACCCGAATCGGGCGCGGCTGGGCGCCGGCGCTGGTCGCGGGGGCTTTCACGCTGGCGGCGTTTCTCGCCAAGGGGCCGACGGCGCTGTTCGTGCTGGTCTGCCCGCTGCTGTTCGGGCCCGCTCTGCGCGTTCCGGTCCGGCGCACGGCTGCCGTCGCGGCGATCCACTGGGCAACCGCGACGGCGCTGTTCGGTGCGTTGATCGCGCTGGTGCCCGAGGCGCGCGAAACGCTTGCGGCGTCATGGGCGCGGCAGGTCGGCGCCCGCGCGGGCCTCGATTTCGAAGGTCTGGCGATCCTGCTGGAACTGGCCAAGAAGCTGGCGCCGATGGTGCTCGTCGTCGGGGCGCTCGCGATCGCCGCCCGGGACCGGGCGCGGGCCGCACTGCATCCGGTCCGGCGACCGGCGGCTGCGCTGCTGGCTACCGGAGCGGCTGCCAGCATGCCGCTGGTGCTCGGCGACCTCGATTCGGCGCACTATCTGGTGCCGGCGCTGCCGTTCTACGCGCTCGGGTTCGGGCTGGCCGGCGCGGCGCTGCTGGACGCGGTCGGTCCGCGCACGCGGGCGCGGCTGTCGGCCTCGCCCGGAACCGGGTTCACGCTTTTGTCGGCGCTGGCGGCGCTGGCGATCGTGCTGATGTCGGCCGGGCGTATCGGCGAGCCGCGCAAGAATGTCGCCTATCACGAACTGTTCTCGCATGTGTCCGGGATGACGGGCCGGGGCGCGACGCTGGGACTGGATCCGGCACTTTATTCCGACTGGACCCTGCACGCGGTCGCGCAGCGGCACTACCGGCTATCGCTGGACCCGGAGGCAACCGGCTCGCCCTGGCGGCTGGTGCCGGCGCTTTCCGGGCCACCGCCCGGGTTCGAAGAACGTGTTCTGGAGCATGGAGAATGGGTGCTTTGGCGGTAGGTCGGGACGCCGTCCCCGACGAACCTCCAACAAATCCGTCGGCGACGTAGTGCCGACCTACGCATCTGCGCAGTACGTAGGTCGGGTTAGCGAAGCGTAACCCGACATTCCGTGACATATCCGAGGTCGAATTGTCGGCTTACGGCCTTCGGCCCCGGATCACGTCCGGGGCAGGCTCCAAGCCGACCTACACATTCCAGCTCTTACCTTTCCAGAATCGCCGTAACACCCATGCCGCCGGCCGTGCAGATCGAGATCAGGCCGCGGCCCGAGCCGGCCTGCTCGAGGATCTTTGCCAGCGTGGCGACGATGCGCGCGCCGGTGGCGGCGAACGGGTGGCCGACCGCGACCGAACTGCCGTGGATGTTCATCTTCGAGCGATCGATCTCGCCCAGTGCCGAATCCAGCCCCAGCCGGCCGCGGCAGTAATCATCCGAGGCCCAGGCCTTCAGCGTGCACAGCACTTGCGCGGCGAACGCCTCGTGGATTTCGTAGAAGTCGAAGTCCTGAAGGCTCAGGTCGGCGTGCTTGAGCATTTCGGCCACGGCCACGGTCGGCGCCATCAGCAGGCCTTCGTCGCGGCCGACGAAATCGACCGCGGCGGTGCGGCTGTGGGTCAGCCACGCAGCTACCGGCAGGTCGTGTTCCTTGGCATAGTCTTCCGAAGTCAGCAGCACGGCCGCCGCACCATCGGTCAGCGGCGTCGAGTTGCCGGCGGTCAGCGTGCCCTGGCCGGAGCGGTCGAACGCCGGCTTGAGTTTGGCCAGCTGCTGCATGTCGCTTTCGGCGCGGATGTTGTTGTCGCGCAGAACGCCGGAGTGGTCGACGACCAGGTCGTCGAAGAACCCTTCGTTCCAGGCGCGCGCGGCATTGTGATGGCTGGCCAGCGCCAGCTCGTCCTGCTCGCGGCGGCTGACCTGCCATTCCTTCGCCATTCGCTCGCAGTGCTGGCCCATCGAAAGTCCGGTGCGCGGCTCCGAATTGGCCGGCGGCTGCGGCGCCAGCTCGGCCGGGGAGAAGCCCTTGAACACCGCCAGCTTGTCCCGGAAGGTCCGTGCGCGCGACAGCTTGACCAGGCGCTGCGCGAAGCGGCGCTGGAACACGATGGGCGCGTCGCTGGTCGT
>JAVVDX010000092.1:0-8289 GCA_032251475.1 Wenzhouxiangellaceae bacterium
CTTTTTTCACTCCCCGGGCTTGACCCGGGGCCCAGCGGCTTTCGGGATGCCTGCAAAGACGCTGGATCCCGGCTCGAGGCCGGGAAGACGGTGCCTGGATGGGATTTTGCGGCGTATCGATGACCGGTAAGTCGGGGTCGCCGCCCAGAGCTACGCTGCCTCTTCGACCCGCTTGCGCGGGCCGTTGAGCAGTGCGTCGCGGGTGGCCTCGACGATCAGGTCGACCTCGGCCGACGTGATTTCGAACGGCGGGGTGTAGCGCAGCGAATTCTCTCCGCCGTGGATGACGTTGATGCCGTTGAGCCGGAGGTATTCCTCGGTCGAGTCGGCACCGTAGGCCTTGTAGCGGGTGGTATCCAGTTCGATCGAGAACAGCAGCCCGGTGCCCTGGACCCGGCGGATGCGTCCGTCCAGCTCGTCCTTGAGCCGGCCGAACTTCTCGAGGAACTCGTGCCCGCGCTCGACGATGTTTTCGCGGACCTCGGGCGTGACCATGCCCAGCACCGTGGTCGCGACGTCGAGCGCGCGCGGGTTGGTGGTCATGGTGTTGCCGTAGACCCCCTTGCGGTACAGCGACGCCGCGTGCTCGCGCATGCCGAGCACCGACAGCGGGTACTGGCCGGCGTTGAGCGCCTTGGACCAGGTCTCCAGATCCGGCGGCTCGAGGTCGCCGAAACCCGGGTAGTCGACGATCGAGAGCACGCCCCGGGCGCGCAGGCCGGCCTGGATCGAGTCCATCAGAAGCAGCGTGCCGTGCTCGCGCGAAAGACGGCGGGCCAGCGCGTAGTAGTCGGGCATCAGCGCCGCGCCCGGGTTGCCCTCGCCCATGACCGGTTCCATGAACAGCGCTTCGAAGAACACGTTGTTGGCTGTGGCCCAGGCGAAAATCTGCTGGAGCTGCTCGGCGTCGTTGGGCTCGACCGTCACGAGGCTGTCGTCGTCGCGGAACGACGCGAGGTAGCGGGTGTAGGTATTGCGGGTCGAGTCGGAATAGCGTGCCGGCTGGTCGGTGCGGCCGTGGAAGCCGCCGATCAGCGCCAGGCGCTTGATCCGCGCACCGGCGTGCCGGCCGTCCGGGTCGGTCATGATGCGCGCGTTGATGTCGGCGATGCGGCCGGCGACGGTGACGGCCTCGGAGCCGGAATTCATGCACAGAAAGCGCGCGAACGGGCAGCCTTCGGTCCGCGTGCGGCCGATCTCCGCCCTGAGCGCCTCGATGAACCGCAGGTGGCTGAAGTTCGGCGTCATGACATTGGCCATGACGTGCGGCTGGTTCATCGCCGCCAGCACCTGTTCTGGGGCGTGGCCGAAGCCGAGCATGCCGTAGCCGCCCGAGTCGTGCAGCACGGCGCCCTTGCTGGTGACGATCCAGGGGCCCTTCGCCCCCAGCGCTACGAATGGATTGACGGCGTCGTCGGGGTAGAAGTTGACGTAGCCGGCCTGCAGTTCGCGCTGCTGCTCGATGTCGTCGGCCCGCCACAGGTCCGGATAGGCCGCGGCCCAGCATTCGGCCACTCCGAGTGCCTGGTCGACGGCCTCTTCCAGGCGTAAATCGCGCTCGGCAAAGCGCGCGACCGTCTCGTCGTCCAGGCCCCGGGTGCGGATTTCGCCGCCGGCCTGGCGCAACCGCGCCAGCTTGTCGAGAATGGTCATGAATCGGCTCCTCATGAACGACGCCGACCGGCAGCGTCGGCCCGCGTCGGAATTCAATATCGGGCAATTCTAGCAGGGCCCGCGGGCCGATCCTGAGCGAAGAAATCGCTGAAAAACTACTGCGCGTGCGCCTGACAGCGTCCGGCGGTGCTCGAATTCCTCATGTACCGATTCGTACACTGCGGATTCTGCGCTCCGGCGGCCACTGTCAGACACCCGCTCGCTACGTTTTTCAGTGATTTCTTATTCTATTCTTCGCCGAAGAAAAATCCGAGCAGATGCAGCAGGCTCAGGAACAGGTTGTAGATCGACACGAACAGCGTCACCGTGGCCATGATGTAGTTGCGCTCGCCACCGCGCACGATCTGCTGGGTCTGGAACACGATCAGCCCGCACATCAGCACCGCGAACATCGCCGAGACGACCAGGCCCAGCGCCGACAGGTTGAAGATCGCCGCCGCCAGCCCGGCGAGGAACGCGACCAGGATGCCGGCAAACAGGAACGAGCCCAGGAAGCTGAAGTCCCTTTTCGTCGTGACCGCGAACGCCGACAGCCCGAAGAATGCCACGCCCGTGGCGCCGAAGGCCGCCGCCACCAGCTCATGGCCGTTGCTGAACATGGTCAGGTAGGCGCCGATGATCGGCCCCAGCGTCAGGCCCATGAAGCCGGTCAGCGCGAACACGCTGACCAGTCCCCACACTGAGTTGCGCAGGTACATGGTCAGAAACAGCAGGCCGAAGTAGCCGACCAGCGTCAGCACCAGCCCGGGATGCGGCCAGTTGTTGGCCATCGACAGCAGCGCCGTGCCGGCCGAGAACAGCAGCGTCAGCGCCAGCAGGTTCCAGGTATTGCGCAGCACCCGGCGGGCGTCGTCGTCGATGGCGCGCGAGGCGGTGCCGGTCTGCCCGTAGGTTGCGGTACGGATTCTGTCGTTCATTCGGGTTCCTCGATTGGAAGTGATGCGATCGGAATCTAAGACCGCAGCGGATGGTATCAAGTTTCGCGTCGCGGTTCGATGATGAAGCGGTTGGCGCGGCGCGAGACCCGGACCCGCGGCGGCGCCCCCAGCGGCATGCGCAGGCCGAGCCGGGCGGCGAGGTCCAGCACCGCGTCCCGTTCGGCGCCGGTGCGCGAGCGGTAGAAGTCGCGCGGCCGCTGCCAGCGCCACAGTACGTGCGGCAGCACCACGCGCCGGCCGACGACGCCCTCGATCTCGAACGCGTGCTCGCCGATGGTGCGCGGAATTTCGGCCCGGTCCGGGTCGCTTCCGTGCCACTCGGCGAGCTGCCATTCGGTGTCGACCAGCACCGGAACCTGCTCGCGCGCCATCCGTTCGAGTACCGGCCAAAGCGTCTCCGGAATCTCGTCGCCGGCGACGAAATCGCCGTCGGCCGGCTCCGGGGCCTGCATGCGCTCGACCCAGGCGGCGACGTTCGGGGCGCGCTCGCGCATCAGCCGCCCCGGGTACGGGTCGCGGTACAAGTGGGCGTACATGGGCCCGATCAGGCCGAAGTCGCCGATCGACGGGCGGTGTCCGAGCAGGAAGGGCATGCGCGCGAAATGGGCGTCCAGCTCGGCCAGCAGGCCCAGGTACGATCGCTCGATCGCCGGTCGGGTCGTCTCGGTGATGCCGAGCCTCGGCACGAAGCCTTCGAACCGCTCGCCGATCTTTCGGCCCAGGAAGCGCCGGACGAATCGGGGAAACCACGGAAACGCCATCGCGCCGAACTCGTCGAAGATGAACGGCTGGTTGTCGTCCGGGAAGTTCCAGCGGTAGTGCATGGCCGGAATCAGCAGCCACTCGTCGCCGTAGAGCTCCAGCAGCAGCGCGGCCAGGCGCTGCCGCGGGCCCTGGGGATAGACCGCACGCCCCGGGAAGCGCCGCTCGAGCGCGTCGATGATCGCCGTGGTGTCCTGCAGCACCTCGTCTTCGGGCGTGTGCAGCACCGGGATGAACCGGACGCCGGTGCGCGGAACGATGAAGCGCCTGTAGGTCAGCACCGACGGCGCCTTCTCGACGAACGGAATGTCTTTCTTGCGCAGGTAGCTTCTGAGCTTGCCCGAGTACAGCGAAAACTCGGCGCCGTACATGGTGCAGGGCGGCCGGGATGCAGACATGGTCGGATGTCGAATTGACTGGTGCCAGCCTACACCATCGCAGGCGGCCCCGGTTTATCGGGGCGGCAGGGGCGGGTTGACGATTCGATCGCCCCGTAATTGATCTGAATCAAAACAATTCGTATTTGCACCCATGTTATTATTCACATATACGGGAAACACAGTCGCGCCGGATCCCGGCCTCCCGGAACCGGCCGTCCACACCCACTGGCAAAGCAAACAAGGAGAACAGAATGAAATCGAGTTCGATGATGCTGGCCGCGGTGCTGTCGGGCGCCCTGGCCGCGGTCAGCGTGCCGGTCGCGGCCGGCGCTCCGGGCGATGCGCCGCCGCGCGATATCGAGCAGTTGTGGGAAATCATCCAGAAGCAGCAGCAGCAGCTCGAGGAGCAGCGCAGGGAGATCGAGGCGCTCAAGGCCGGGCAGCAGGCGACCCGCGATCAGGTTGCCGAGACCCGCAGCAAGGCCGAGGCCGTCGAACAATCGGTCGCACAGGCCGACCGCAAGGCCGAGGCCGCGGTGACCGCGGTCGAGAACATCGATTCCGGGGAGAACTGGTCCGACCGCGTCACGATCGGCGGTTACGGTTCGGTGCGCGCCGAGGCTTCCGATCTCGACGAGCAGAACGATACCTTCACGTTCCGCCGTTTCGTCCTGACCGCCGACGCGCAAGTCGGCAATCGGCTGCAGACCTACATGGAACTTGAGTTCGAGCGTTTCGCCGAGCTGGAGCTGGAAAAGGAGATTTCGGCCGGCGCGGACGAATTCGAGGCGGTTCAGGTCGTCGAGGGCACGAGCGAGTCCGAGATCGCGATCGAACAGGCCTGGGCGCGCTACCGGCTGACCGATACGGTCAACCTCGACATCGGCGGGCTGCTGGTGCCGCTGGGCCGGTTCAATCTCAACCACGACGACAATCAGTGGAACCTGACCCGCCGCTCGCTGGTGGACAAGGGCGTGCCGGTGCTGCCGGCGTCGGCCGCGTGGCCGGAACTGGGGCTCGGGATCTCGGGCGCGATCCCGTTCAACGGCGGGCGCGGGCTGATCGACTACCGGCTGTATGTGATGAACGGCGCGCAGCTCGATCTGGAACTCGAGGAAGAAGTCGAAAGCGAGATCGAGGACGGTGAAATCGAGGTCAAGAGCAAGCTCGAGGCCGAATTCGAGCCCACCCAGGGCGGTTTCGGCACCGACCTGAACGACAACAAGGCGATCGCCGGGCGTGTCGCGATTCGGCCGTCGCCGGCCCACGAGATCGGCTTTTCCGGCTACTTCGGCCGTTATACCCCGGACTTCCTCGTCGACGAGGATGTCTGGTCGCTGGGCCTTGACGGCTTGCACGAGATCGGCGGGCTGGAGATGGAATACCAGTTGATCCACACCGACTGGGGCAACACCGGCAAGGTTGCGCGCAGCTTCGCGGCCACCGCGTTCGGCCACGAAGGCGAGAACGCCGAGATCGCGCTGGGCGGCAACAGCCTCGCCGACAGCCGTACCGGCTACTGGATCGAACTGCGCTATCCGCTGTGGTGGAGCGCGCTCAACGACACGTTCCTGGCGCGGGATTTCGAGGACCCGTCGCTCGAGCCCACGTTCCGTTTCGAGCAGGTGTTCTACAATGACCAGTTGACCAGCCTGGACTTCGCCGACGGCGCCGTGACCAGCATCGGCCGGCTCGACGACGCCCGGTTGAATCGGGCCACGCTCGGGCTGGCCTACCGGCCGGTGGCCAACTGGGTCTTTTCGCTGGCCGGCGAATACACCTGGACCGACGAGAACAGCCTGAACGGGCTGACCAATTTCCTGGCCGCCCAGCCGAACGAGGACGACGCGCTTACGATCAGCACCGGAGTCGCATTTGGTTTTTGAGGATTCCAGCAGGATCGATCACGGCTCGCGCCGGCGAATTGCCGGCGCGCTGCCGTTCCTGGTCGGCGTGCTCGCGCTCGCGGCCGGTCCGGCCGCGGCCCAGGGCACCTACATGGAACCGGACGCCTTCCTCGACCAGGCGTTTTCCGGCGATGTTCCCGATGCCGAAGCGATCTGGATGAGCGGGCCGGCGGCCGAACGCGTCGAGGAAATCCTCGGTCATCCTTACCCGAGCCTGCGAATCCGCTACTGGGCGCGCGGCGGCCGCAGCGCCTGGATCCTCGACGAGATCGGCAAGGAACGGCCGATCACGACCGGCATCACGATCGACGACGGCCGGATCGTCGGCCTGAAAGTGCTCATCTTCCGCGAAACCCGCGGCTGGGAGGTGCGCTACCCGTTCTTCACCGAGCAGTTCGAGGGTGCGGCGCTCGGGGATTCCGGGCTGCTGGACCGCGATATCGACAACATTACCGGCGCGACGCTGTCGGTCAATGCAATCCGCAAACTTGCCCGGCTGGCCCTGTACCTGGACCAGCATCGCCTGCAGCAGGCCCGGTCCGATGACGGCGCGTCGCCGTAGCAGCGGGAGGAACGGGAGCAACGGCCGCAACGGCGCGCTGCCGCGCTGGCACCGCTGGACGGGGCTGGTGCTGGGGCTGCCGGCCGTGCTGCTGGCGGTCACCGGAATCGCGGTCAACCACGCCGATCGCCTGGGCCTGGTCGAGCGCAGCGTGACCTCGCGCGCGCTGCTGGAGTGGTACGGCGTCGAACCGCCCGACGACGCGGTCGCATTCGATGCCGGCGGCACGCCGGTCAGCCAGCTCGGGACCGTGACGTTCATCGACGGGCGTCGACTGGCCGGCGCGCGCGCGGTTCCGTTCGGCGGCCGGCTGGTCGGGGCCGTGCGCATCGATCCGGTCACGGTGATCGCGCTGGCCGAAGGTCTGCTGCTGACCGATCCGGCCGGGCGCATCATCGACCGGATCCCGGCCGCCGAATGGGGCTCCGGCGGCATCACCGGGCTCGGGCGCACGGCCCGCAGCGGCGTGGCGCTGCGGCTCGAACGCGGCCAGGTGCGCTCCGATCCGAAGATGCTCGAATGGCACGCGCCGGCCGAAGGCGCTGCCGACCCGGACTGGGTGCGGCCGGTGCCGGTGACGCCGGCACTCGAGCAGACAATGCGCGAGGCCTGGAGTGCCGGCGCGCTGAGCTGGGAACGCGTGATGCTCGATCTGCACAGCGGCCGCCTGTTCGGTTCGCTGGGCCCGCTGCTCATGGACCTGGTGGCGCTGGCGCTGGTCGCACTCGCGGCCACCGGCGCCTGGACATGGTGGAAGCGCCGCCGGGGCAGCGGGCGCGGCGGCGACCGGAGCCGGACGCCGGCCAAATGAGAACCGGACCGGCGGCAACCTCATCCGGTCTGCTGGCGGCCATGACTATGGCGGCGTTGCTGGCCGCCTGCGGCGGCCGGCCGGAGGTCCAACGGTTCGAGGGCTTCGCCCAGGGCACGATGTACCACGTCGCCTATGTTGCCCCGGCCGGGCACGATACGGCGGGGCTGCAGCGAGCCGTCGAGGCCGAGTTGCAGCTCATCGACCGGCTGTATTCCAACTATCGCGACGACTCGGTCGTCGAGCGCTTCAACGCCGAACGCTCGACCGGGCCGGTCGAGGTCGGGCCGGAGCTGGTCGCGCTGGTCGAGAAGGCCCGAAGCGTGCACCAGGCCAGCCGCGGCTGCTTCGAGCCGACGGTCGGGCCGCTGACCGCGCTGTGGCGCCGGGTCGCCGAGGATCAGCGGCTGCCGGATCCCCGGGTCGTCGAACGGATCCGGGAACGGATCGGCCTTGATCGGCTGGAGACGGCCGATGCGACCCGCCTGCGGAAAACCCGCCCCGACATGGAGATCGACCTGTCCGGCATTGCCCAGGGCGAAAGCCTGGCACGGCTGGCCGATGTGGTCGAGGCGGCAGGCATCGACGCGTATTCGATCGAAATCGGTGGCGAACTGGTGGTGCGCGGCGGCAAGCCCGGCGGCGAACCCTGGCGGATCGCGGTGCTGGATCCGGCACGACGGGACGCCGCGATACCGGAAGTCATCGAGTACGCCGGCGACCGGCGGCAGACCATCGCCACGTCGGGTACCTATCAGCGCGAATTTGAAATCGACGGCCAGCGATACTCGCACATCATCGACCCGCGTACCGGGCGCCCGGTCGCCCACGACACGGTCTCGGTCACCGTCGCCCACCCCGACCCGGCGCTGGCCGACGCCTGGTCGACGGCGTTGCTGTGCCTGGGTGTCGACGACGGAATCGAGGTGGCCGATGAGCAGCGCATCTCGGCGATGTTCATCGCCGGCAACGGCGCGCGATCCGTCTCGGCGGAATGGCGCTGACCCATCGGGCCGATTCACCTTCTGCACTCCCCGGGCCCGACCCGGGGTCCAGCGGATTTCGTGACGCTTGCAAAGACGCTGGATCCCGGCTCTAGGCCGGGAAGACGGTTTGTACGTTTCCACATTCCCCGGGCGGTTTACACTCCCCAAGCTTGACCCGGGGTCCAGCGGATTTCGGGAAGTTTCCAGAGACGCCGGATCCCGGCTCTAGGCCGGGAAGACGGTTTGTACGTTTCCACATTCCCCGGGCG
>JAVVDX010000092.1:8389-10542 GCA_032251475.1 Wenzhouxiangellaceae bacterium
CGGTTTCGAATGCGTTGCCGGGCCCGGGGCGGCCGATGGGAGCCCCGTCTACCGCATCCCCCTCTGCAACTCGGCCAGCGCCGCCGCGCCCGGGCTGAGTTCCTCGAACGTGAAGTCCGTCAGCGGCTTGTGCACGGTCCCGGCGATGCCGTGGAAGCTCGGCAGGTCCTTGTCGAGGTAGAGCAGGCCGGTGACGATTTCCTGGCGGGCGCGCTGCGCTTCGATGAACTCGAGCGCGCGGGCGCGATTGGATGGGTCGTAGTCCGGGTCGAGCTTCTTCAGCCGGATCATGGAGCCGTCGTGCAGTTTCACTTCGGCCGATTCGCCCTCGGGGTAGTCGACCGAGATTTCCTTCGACGGCGGCACGTAGTCGGCCTCGATCGCCGCGTGCAGGTGCTGGCGGGTCCACGCGTAGGACTTGGTCGAACCTTCGTGGTCGTTGAACGTCACGCATGGAGAAATCACGTCGATGACGGCGCAGCCCGGGTGCATCAGGCCGGCCTTGATCAGCGGCACGAGCTGGTTCTTGTCGCCGGAAAACGAGCGCGCCGCGAAACTGCCGCCAAGCGTGATCGCCGTGGCGACCGGATCGATCGCCTGGCTCTTGTTCTCGAAGCCCTTCTTGGCCCTGCTGCCCGGGTCGGCCGAGGCCGAGAACTGGCCCTTGGTCAGGCCGTAGACGCCGTTGTTCTCGATGATGTAGAGCAGGTTCAGGTTGCGCCGCACCGCGTGCGCGAACTGGCCGAAGCCGATCGACAGCGAGTCGCCGTCGCCCGAGATGCCGACGGCGATCAGGTCGCGGCGGGCCGCCTGGGCGCCGGTGGCGATCGACGGCATCCTGCCGTGCACCGAGTTGAAGCCGTGCGCGCCGGACAGGAAGTATGCCGGCGTTTTCGAAGAGCAGCCGATGCCCGACAGCTTGACGACCTGCTCGGGCTTGAGCGCCAGTTCCCAGAACGCGCGCACCAGCGCGGCGGTGATCGAGTCGTGGCCGCAGCCGGCGCACAGCGTCGACAGCCCGCCCTCGTAGTCGGCCAGCGTCAGGCCCAGTTCGTTGGTGCGCTGTCCGGCCCACTTGACCTTCGGTTTGGCAATAAAGCTCATGCCACGGCTTCCTGTCTGATGTAGTTCGAAACGTTCTCGACGATCATGTCCGACGGCACCGGCAGCCCGTTGTAGTGGAGGATGGAGACGAGCTTTTCCGGATCGGTGTCGAGTTCGAGCATCAGCAGCCCGCGCATCTGCGCGTCGCGGTTCTGCTCGAGCACGAACACCAGCCTGTGTTCGGCGAGGAATTTCACGACCTCGTCGCCGAACGGGAACGCGCGCAGCCGGAGATAGTCGAGCTCGACGCCGCCGGCGGCAAGCCGATCCAGCGCCTCGACCGTGGCGCCGTGCGACGATCCGAACGCGATAATGCCGATGTCGGTGCGGGTGCGCGCGGACCGGAGGACGGCTTTGGGCACCAGCGATCTTGCCGTCTCCCATTTCAGCCGCAGCCGGTCGACGACCTGCATGTATTCGTCGGCATCCTCGGTGTAGCTGCCGTACCGGTTGTGGCCGGATCCGCGGACGAAGTAGCTGCCCTTGCGGTCCGAGCCCGGCAGCGTGCGGTACGGGATGCCGTCGCCGTCGATGTCGAGATAGCGGTGGAACTTTGTCATCCTTTCCAGATCGGCATCGGTCAGCACCTTGCCGCGGTCGGGCCGGTAGCCGTCGTCCCAATCGAGCTCGTCGACCATCCAGTCGTTCATGCCGATGTCGAGGTCGGACAGCACGAACACCGGCGTCTGCAGCCGCTCGGCCAGGTCGAACGCGGTCACGGCCATCTCGAAGCATTCCTTCGGGTCGGACGGCAGCAGAATCGGATGGCGGGTGTCGCCGTGCGAGGCATAGGCGACCGTCATCAGGTCGCATTGCTGGGTGCGCGTCGGCATGCCGGTCGACGGCCCGACGCGCTGGACGTCGAAGAATACCGCCGGGATTTCGGTGTAGTAGCCGAAGCCGATGAATTCGCTCATCAGCGAAATCCCGGGCCCGGCGGTGGGCGTGAACGCGCGTGCCCCGGCCCAGCCGGCGCCCATCACCATGCCGGCCGCGGCCAGTTCGTCCTCGGCCTGGATGATGCAGAAGCGGTTGTCGCCGGTTTCCGG
>JAVVDX010000093.1:0-1429 GCA_032251475.1 Wenzhouxiangellaceae bacterium
AGAATCGCGCGCAAACGGTCCAGCCGGTGTGTCTCGCGCGGCCTGATGCCGGCCTTGTCGCAGGCCGCAATCCACTTGGCGCTGGTGCCGAAGATCGCGATGCCGAGTTCGTCGGCGAGATTCCACAACGCGTTTCCGCCCGGATGGAACGGCGAGCCGTCGTAGAGCACGATGGTGGCGCCGGCCGCGAGCCCGGAGACCAGCCAGTTCCACATCATCCAGCCGCAGGTCGTGAAGTAGAACAGCCGGTCGTCGCGGTGCACGTCGGTGTGCAGCATCAGCTCCTTGAGGTGCTGAAGCAGCGTGCCGCCGGCGCCGTGGACGATGCACTTGGGAACGCCGGTGGTGCCGGACGAATACAGGATGTAGACCGGGTGGTCGAACGGCAATTGCTCGAACACCGGCCGGTCGGCATCGCGGTCGGCGAATTCGCGCCACGGCACGGCCCTGTCGCCGACCTTTTCGACCAGCGCGGAAAGATCCATGTCCTCGGCCGCATACGGCGTCACGACGACCCGCTCGACGCTCGGCAGCTGCGGCAGCAGCTCGGCGAGCCGGCCCAGGCAGTCGTGCGTCTTGCCGTTGTAGCGGTACGCGGCGGCCGCGAACAGCACCTTCGGCTCGATCTGGCCGAACCGGTCGAGCACGCCGCGCACGCCGAAATCCGGCGAGCAAGACGACCAGACCGCGCCGATGCTGGTCGCGGCCAGCATCGCGATGACGGTCTCGGGCAGGTTGGGCAGGTAGCCGGCCACCCGGTCGCCTTCCTTGACCCCCATCTCGCGCAGCCCGGCCGCGATTCGGGCGACCTCGTCGTTGAGCTCGCGCCAGCTCAGCGTGCGCCGGACGCCGCCTTCGCCGGCGAACTCGATCGCCGGGGCATCGTCGTCGCGCCGAAGCAGGTTTTCGGCGAAATTCAGGCGCGCCTCGGGAAACCAGCGCGTGCCGGGCATCGCCGGCCAGTTCCCGGTCACGGGCCCGCCGCGCTTCTCGGCGCGCACGTCGCCGAACTCCCACAACGCTGTCCAGAATGCCTCGGGCGCGTCGATCGAGAACCGGTACAGGCTGTCGTAATCGCGCACCGCCGGGTCGATTTCGCGCCCGACGAACTCGATGAAGCGCCACATGTGCGTCGACTGGGCGCGTTCCGGGCGGGGGGTCCAGAGGGCGTCTTCGGTCATGGCGGCAACGGGTCCAGTTGAATTCCGGGGTTCAGCTTAACCAATCGAACCTCGAGTCGTCACAGCACTTTGGGGAATATACCCCCATCCTGACCTTCCCCCGCAAGCGGGGGAAGGAATAGATCGTACTCCCCCCGCTTGCGGGGAAGGAATAGATCGTACTCCCCCCGCTTGCGGGGAAGGAATAGATCGCACTCCCCCCGCTTGCGGGGAAGGAATAGATCGCACTCCCCCCGCTTGCGGGGAAG
>JAVVDX010000093.1:1529-10217 GCA_032251475.1 Wenzhouxiangellaceae bacterium
ACTCCCCCCGCTTGCGGGGAAGGAATAGATCGCACTCCCCCCGCTTGCGGGGAAGGAATAGATCGCACTCCCTCCCCCGCTTGCGGGGGAGGGTCGGGGTGGGGGTCAACGGACGAATTCCGCCAGATCGCGGATCAATTCCTCGCCGCTTCCGCCCTCATCGCCGTCGGCGAGAAACCGCTCGACGCGCTCGCGGCACTTGCCGGCGTCGGTGCGTACCAGCGTGGCCTTGACCGCCGCGAGCTGAGCCGGCGGCAGGCTGAATTCGGTGACGCCCAGCCCCAGCAGCAACGGCGCGTAGGCCGGGTCACCGGCCAGCTCCCCGCAGATCTGCACGCCGCGACCGGCCGCGTGCGCGCCGCGCACGATGCGCGCCAGCGTCTCGATCACGGCCCGGTGCGCCGGATCGAACAGATGGCTGACCAGCTCGTCCTGGCGGTCCACCGCCAGCAGGTACTGGATCAGGTCGTTGCTGCCGATCGAGATGAAATCGAGCCGGGCGGCCATCGCGCGGACCAGCAGCGCCGCAGCCGGCGTTTCGATCATGCCGCCGACCTGCGTTTCCGGATCGGGGCGGATGCCGCGCGCGACGAGCTGCCCGCGGCAGTGCGCGATCAGATCGCGCGCCTGCTCGACCTCGTCGAGGCGCGTGAGCATCGGCAGCAGGATCCGCACCGGACCGTGCACCGACGCGCGCAGGATGGCCCGGATCTGGGTCTGGAAATATTCCTGAACCGCCAGCGACATCCGGATCCCGCGCAAGCCCAGCGCCGGGTTGGGGCCGCGCAGGCGCTTGAGTTCGTCGGGCAGCTTGTCGCCGCCGGCATCGAGCGTGCGGATCGTCAGCGGCTTGCCGGCGAGGATGTCGACCGCCTCGCGGTAGACTTCGTACTGGCCCTGCTCGTCGCCCAGCTCGTGGCGCGCGAACACGAATTCGGTGCGCATCAGCCCGACACCGGCGACGGCGCTTTCACGACAGCGCTGCAGCTCGGGACCCATCTCGGCGTTGCAGAACAGACGGAAACGCACGCCGTCCCGGGTCCGGTCGGGTTCGGACAGGTAGCGTTCGAGCTGCCGCCGGTTGCGCCGGGAAGCGGCCATTTTCTCCGCGTAATGCCCGTGCAGCCGCTCGTCGCGCGTGGCCAGCACGACGCCGTAGTGGCTGTCGAGGATCACCGGTTCGCCCTCGCGCAGCAGCCGGACCGAGCGGTGCACGGCCACGACCATCGGAATGCCCAGCGCCCGGGCGATGATTGCCGCGTGCGACCAGACGCTGCCGTGCTCGGTGACCAGCCCGGCAACCTTGCGCCGGTGCAGTGCGACCAGTTCGGCCGGGCTGAGCTGGTCGGCCAGCACGATGGTCTCGTCGAGCTGGTGCGGGATGCGCTCGTCGAGCGCGCTCATCGGCTGCTCGGCCAGCTGCTGCTGCAGCAGACGGACGACCTGGTCGAGATCCTCGACGCGCAGGGCCAGGTATTCGTCGCCGGCTTGCTTCAGTTCCCGGCGCAGGCCGGCGGCCTGCTGGTCCAGGGCCCACTCGGCGTTGATCCGGTCTTCGCGGATTCGCCGGCAGCTCTCGCCGATCAGCATTTCGTCGCGCACCATCATCCGGTGCGCCTGCAGCAGTTCTCCGGCCGGGCCGTCGCGGACGCCGGCGACGTCGCGTTCCATTTTCAGCAACGACTGCTCGCAGCGCTCGGCCGCTTCGCGCAGCCGTCGGATTTCGTTTTCGACGCCGCGTTCGTCGATCTCGTATTCGGGCAACTCGAGTTCGCCGGAAGACAGCAGGTGCGCCTGTCCGATCGCAATGCCGTCGGACACGCCGGTGCCGCTGAGCGAGAGAATCATTCCTGTTCCCCGAAGCGGTCGGCAATCAGATCGACCAGCGCTGCGTGCGCGTCCTGCTCGTCGGGCCCTTCGCATTCGAGCGTCAGCTCGGTACCGACCGGTGCCGCAAGCATCAGCACGCCCATGATCGACTTGGCGTTGACACGCCGCTGATCGCGCGTCAGCCATATATCGGACTCGAAGCCCGCGGCCTTCTGGACCAGTTTGCTGGCCGCGCGCGCGTGCAGTCCGAGCCTGTTGACCAGCGTGACCCGGCTGCGCTTCATCCGCCGTCTCCGTCGGCGCCGGCGATGAGCACCGCCGCGCGCCCACCTTCGGCAACCCGCGCGGCGAGTTCGTCGGCCGGCAGGTCCAGATGACCGAGCGCCCGCAGCAGCATCGGCAGATTCAGCCCGCTGAGCACCGGCGCGGCCGGGCAGAATTGTCGGACCGCCGACAGCGCGAGGTTGTGCGGCGTGGCCCCGGGCAGGTCGGTCAGCACCAGCGGCGGATCGTCGGCGCACAGCCAGGTGACTTCGCGCCCGATCTGCTCGAGCACCTCGTCGGCATCGTCGGTCGGCGCAACGGCGACGACGCCGGCCTCGACCGGCCGGTCGAGAATCGTCGCCGCAACCTCGCACATCGCGCGCGCGACCCCCTCGTGACTGACGAGAAGCAGGCGCGTCATTCGCCGAGCTCCCGGTGATGGACGGCCACGCGCATGCCCTGCTCGCGCCAGCGTCCGGCAAGTTCATCGACCAGGTAAACCGAGCGGTGCCGTCCGCCGGTGCAGCCGATCGCGATCGTCAGGTGGCTGCGTTGCTCCTGGCCCCAGACCGGCAGCCAGCGGCGCACGAACCGGTCGATGTCGTCGGCGAACTCGGCCACCAGCGGCTCGCCGGCGAGATACTCGCGTACCGGCGTGTCCAGGCCGGTGGCCGGGCGAAGGTCCGGCACCCAGTGCGGATTGGGAAGACAGCGGGCGTCGAACACCAGGTCGACGTCGCGCGGCACGCCGCGCTTGAACGCGAACGATTCCAGCGCGACGTGCGACACTTCCGGCGACGCCGACGGCCGGATCAGGCTCCAGACCCGGCGCCGGAGCTCGTGGATGTTGGTGTCGCTGGTATCGAGCAGGTGGTCGGCCCGCCGGGCCAGCGGTTCGAGCACGCGCCGCTCCTCCTCGATCGCCCGGGCCAGCGTGCGGTCGGCCGCCAGCGGATGGCGCCGCCGGGTCTCGGAAAAGCGCCGGATCAGCACGTCGCTTTCGGCGGTCAGGAACACCAGCTCGAGCGGCAGCGACAGCCGGTCGATCACTTCGGGAAGCGCCGCGATGTCGTCCAGCCCGGCCCGGGCGTCGACCCCGATGGCCATGCGGCGGTATCTCTCCGGGGCCGATTCGACCTGCCGCACCAGCTCCGGCAGCAGCGCCGCAGGCAGGTTGTCGACGCAATAGAAGCGATAGTCCTCGAGCGCATTGAGCACCACCGACTTGCCGCTGCCGGACAGCCCGCTGACCAGGAAAACCCGTTCGATCGCGTCAGGATCCATGCTGGAGAAGGCGGCCGTGCCGTTCGATGAAATCCGCGGTCGCATCATATCCCTTCAGCCGCAGCATGAAATTGCGCACGGCGGCCTCGGCGATGACCGCCAGGTTGCGGCCGGGAAGGACCGGCAGCGGGATGCGCGGGATGTCCAGCTCCAGCACCCGGAACATCTCCGACTGGCCCGCCAGCCGGTCGTTGCCGCGATCCTCGTCGGGCGCCGGCTGGTGCAGGTGCAGGATCACGCGCAGGAACTTGTTGGGCTTGACCGCCGCGTCGCCGAACATCCGGCGCACGTTGAGCACACCGAGCCCGCGCACCTCCAGACAGTCGCGCAAGGCTTCGGGGCAGGTGCCGTCGATGATGTCGGGCGTCATTTGCGTGAACTCCGGGCTGTCGTCGGCGATCAGCCGGTGGCCCCGGGTGAGCAGTTCCAGCGCCAGCTCGCTCTTGCCGGCGCCGGGCTCGCCGGTGATCAGCACGCCGATCGTGAAGATTTCCATGAACACGCCGTGCACGACGATGCTGTGGGCGAGCGCCCGGGCGACCTGGTACTGCAGCGTCGAGACCAGTTCCCAGCCCGGCCGGGACGACTTGAGCAGCGGAATCTGGCTCTCGCGCGCAAGCTCCTCGAGGTCGCTGCCGATATCGCCGCCGCTGGCGACGAGCAGCGCGGCCGGACGGTGCGCGCAGATCTCGGCCACGGTCGCCCAGCGCTTCTTCGCATCGAGCTTGTCCAGCCAGGCCAGTTCCTCCAGCCCGAACACCTGGATGCGGTTGGGGTGGATCAGGTTCAGGTAGCCGACCAGCGACGGGCGCGAGCGGAAGCTGGCCACCGACAGCTTCTGGTGAGCGGCGTGCCGGCGGCCGCAGATCCAGTGCAGATCGAGTTGATCCGCGAACCGCTCGACCAGCTCGGATACGGCCAGTTCGCGCATCAGCCCATCCCGCGCAGGATGGCGTCGACCTGCTCGAAGTCGCCGGCGGCGCGCAGTGCATCCCGCCGCTCGGCGTCGCTGAACAGTTCGGCGATCGCCGCCAGCAGCTTGAGGTGCGACTCGTTGCGCCGGGCCGGGACGGCCAGCGTGAAGAACAGGTCCACGCCCTCGCCGTCGGGACTGTCGAATTCGATCGGCCGGGTCAGTCGGATGAACGCGCCGACTGCGCTGTCCTGCTCGATCCGGCAGTGCGGGATCGCGACGCCGTGACCCAGCCCGGTCGAGCCGAGCCGCTCACGCTGGCACAGCGCCTCGAAGATGTCGCGCTTCCCGGCCGCACCGTCATCGGTCGCGATCAGTCCGGCGGCCTTTTCCAGCACGGATTTCTTGCTCGCAATCGTCTGGTCGAGCACCACCCGTTCGGCGCTGAGCAGATCGGCCAGAAGCATGCGGGGAATCTGGATTTCGGGTTCGGGCCGGCGCGCTATGCGGCCGGATCATCCGGCCTCGGCCGAACGGTCGTTGCGATGCTGGGTCACCTTTCCCTTGTGGCGGCGGACCTGGGTATCGAGTTTGTCGGCAAGCTTGTCGATCGCCGCGTACATGTCCTCGGCCACCGCGACTGCATGGATGTCGTTGGTCCGGCCACCGACGCTGACCGTACCCTCCACGGTATGCTCGATGCGCTCCAGCCTGAGCACGACGTGCGCGCTCATCAGGTTGCCGAAATGACGATCGAGCCGCTCGATTTTCTCGGTGACATAGGCGCGAAGAGCCTGCGTGACTTCAACGTTCTGCCCGCTGATTTCGATCTGCATGGCGTGTCTCCTGTCCGGGTGGCCGGCCTTTGGGAACCGCGTCGAAACCCTTGCGGAAAGGGCGGTCGCGGCTTTCGGGCCTTTACAATGCAATGGTATACCAGTGCGCGGACGGTTTCATCCCGCCGTCATGGAAACGCTCCGCTTGCGTCGCCGCGTCGAGTTCGCAATGCCCAGCTGCTCGCGGTACTTGGCCACGGTGCGGCGCGCCAGCAGCATGCCGCGCGCCTCCAGCGCCTCGACCAGCGCCTGGTCCGACAGCGGCCGGGCCGGATCCTCGCTCTGGACGAGCTGCTCGATCGCCGCGCGCACCGCCGTGGCCGAAACCGTCCCGCCGTCGCGGGTCGCGATGGCCACGGAGAAGAAGTGCTTGAGTTCGAACGTCCCGCGCGGCGTGTGCAGGTACTTGCCGGTCGTCGCGCGCGAGACGGTTGATTCGTGCACGTCGATCCGCTCGGCGATTTCCTTCTGCAGCAACGGTCGCATCGCCGCCTCGCCGTGGGCCAGGAAGTCGGTCTGGCGCTCGACGATCGCGCCGACGACGGCGCGCAGCGTCTGGTTTCTCAGGTCCAGCGAGCTGATCAGCCACTGCGCATCGCGCAGCTGGTCGCGCAGGTATTCACGGTCCGAGCCCTGGGTCGACCGGATCAGGTCGCTGTAGGCCTTGTTGATCGTCAGCGACGGCTCGAGGCTGCGGTTCAGCGTCACGCGCCAGCCCTCGCCGTCCGGGTGCACCCACGCGTCGGGCACGAGGTAGTCCTCGTCGTCGCGAGAGAAGCGCAGGCCCGGGCGCGGGTCCAGGCGCCGGATCAGTGCCAGCGCCCGGTCGATCTCGTCGCGATCGAATCCGGTCGCGCGGGCCAGCCCGGCGGGCTCCAGCGTCGTGAGCCGGTCGAGGTGGTTCTCGACCAGGCGCCGGGCGACGCGACGGCCGGGCGTGCCGGCCGGCTGCGAGCGGATCTGGATCAGCAGGCATTCGGCCAGCGACCGCGCCGCGACGCCGACCGGTTCGAAGTGCTGGATGCGCTCGAGAACCGCGAACACTTCTTCGTTGCCGACCAGGTATTCCGGGGCCAGCGAGGCGCGCAGCGACTGGATGTCGTCGCGCAGGAAGCCGTCCTCGTCGAGCGCGTAGACGATCGCGCGCGCGATCGCCTCGTCGGTCTCGGAAAAACCGGCCAGGTTGACCTGCCAGAGCAGGTGCTCGTTGAGCGAGTCGTCGTGCGGATTGCTGATGAAGCGGTCGTAATCGGGCAGATCGCCGACTTCCGAGAAGCCCGCGGGCAGGTCGTTCCAGTCGTATTCCGCGGACTCGAAATCGATGTCCTCGGTCGAGCGGTCGATTTCCTCGGCAACCGGCTCGGGCGAGTCGTCGGCCTCGGGCGGCTCGAGTTCGAGCAGCGGATTGGCCTCGATCGCCTGCTCGATATGCTCGCGCAGCTCGAGCCGGTTGAGTTGCAGCAACGCGATCGCCTGCCGGAGCTGAGGGGCGAGCTTGAGCTTGTGCCCGAGCTTGAGCTTGAGTCCGGTCGCCATGGCCATGACTGCATTTTAGCCTCGAAACGTCGGGTTACGCTTCGCTAACCCGACTGCCGCTGCACAGCCGGCCCCGATCCGGGGCCGGAGGCCGTAAGCCGGCGACTGGCGAGAGATCTGAGCGGAAATGTCGGATTACGCTTCGCTAATCCGACCTACCGAACTACATCCCCCACGTCATCCCGGAAACGGCGCGCGCAGCGCGACGTAATCCGGGACCTCGATAATTTGCCTGTGACGGTGACCGTGCTCGCGATTCGAGGTCCCGGATCGGCTTCCAGCCGTCCGGAACGACTGCTTTTTCAACGTGCCATTTGCTCGAGAATCCGTTCCCGAACCCGGGCCAGCGGGTCGCGGTCGATGAAATCGCGGACGATGTCGAGATAGTCCGGGTGGCGCTTGAGCAGCGCGCGCATCGCCTCGTCCCCCGGCTTCAGTCCCAGCGGGCCGAAGCTGGCGTTGCCGGCGTGGGCGACGAACGCGTCGTCGCACAGCACGTGCCGCCAGCCGGCCTTCGTTGCGCGCATGCACCAGTCGTTTTCCTCGCCGTAGCCGCGCCCGAAGGCCTGTTCGTCGAACGCGCCGATGCGCTCAATGCAGGCGCGACGCAGATACATGCAAAAGCCGACCGCGGTCGGGATTTCCGGGTATTCGGGCGGCCCGGCCCCGGCGCATGCGCGCGCCCACGCTTCCGGGTCGTCCGGGATCGGCGCGGCCCGGCAGAAATCGGGCAGCGAGGCGATCTCGCCGTTGTTGGTCCACGGCGTGATCGATGCGATGGCCGGATCGGATGCGGCGCAGACCGCGATCCGCGCCAGCCAGTCGCCGGCCGGAACGGTGTCGGAATTGAGCAGCACCACGTCGGCGTCGCCGGCTTCGCCAATGCCGCGGTTCGCGGTCGCGACAAAGCCGCGATTTTCGGATTGGCGAAGGACTTCCCAGTGCGACGGCACCATGGCCAGAGTTTCGGCCACGGCCGGGTCGGTCGAGGCGTCGTCGATGATCAGAACGCGGGCGTTCGACGGCAAGGTGGCGCGAAGCGCGTCCAGGCAGCGCGCCAGCTCGGGCACGGCGTTGAAGACCGGAATGACGACCACCGGCGTCGTGCATGTCTCTGGCGCCAAGGCCCCTGCCGACCGAGCCACCTCATCCGCTTGCGGGGAGTCCATTGATCCGGTCCCCTCCCCCGCTTGCGGGGGAGGGTCAGGGTGGGGGCACAAGGCCTGTGAAATTACTAACACCGTCGTTAATCCTACCCCCGGATCAAGTCCGGCGCAGGCTCTTCCCCCGCAAGCGGGGGAAGGAATCGGGCAACTCTCAGGACCATCGGTGCTCGAGCTTCACCAGCCCGAGCGCGCGGCTCTTGCCGCGGACGGTGAATTCGGCCTCGACGGTGTCGTGCACGCGCAGGCCCTCGGGGTCCATCGCGTGCGCGCGCACGACGTAGCCGCCCGGCAACAGCGGCAGGTCGGGGAACTCGAGGGCGACCGGATAGCGGCCGTCGCGGTCGGCCGCCGGCACGAAGCCGTCATGGTCCGAGGCCACGCCGTAGACCGGCGTGCCGTCGGCGCGCACCAGGCCGACCAGCGCGACCGGCGCGCGCCCGTCGGGCGACGACAGTTCCAGTTCGACCGTCAGCGTCCGGCCGGCTTCGACCGAGACGGGCCCTGCATCATTGTGCGGGCCCAGTCTCAGCGATTCGACCCGACAGAAATTCTGCGACGGCGCCGGTCGCGCGGCCTTGTCCGCGGCGTCCTTGCGCTCGTGCCAGGCCAGATACGCCTGGGTGACGTCGAACACGTCGCCGGATGCTCGTGCCCGCCCTTCCTCCAGCCACACCGCGTGCCGGCACAGCTTCTGCACGTGATACATGTTGTGCGACACCATCAGCAGCGTGCCGCCTTCGGCCAGATAATCCTCGACCCAGCGCAGGCACTTCTTCTGGAACGACTCGTCGCCGACGGCCAGCACCTCGTCGGTGATCAGCAGATCCGGCTTCACCGATGCGACGATGGCGAAGCCCAG
>JAVVDX010000094.1:0-2057 GCA_032251475.1 Wenzhouxiangellaceae bacterium
CGGCTGGTCAACGAAGAATGGAAGGTGTTCGTCACCAACCGCCGGCACGGCCGGATCACCGAGCTGGTGCGCGGCGGCTGGATCGCGGACTGGGCCGACCCGGGCAATTTCCTGGGCAACTTCCATTCCGAGAGCCCGCTGAACTACGCGTTCTTCGACGACCCGGAATTCGACGAGCTGCTTGGGCGGGCCCGGCAGGCCGGCGGCGAGACGCGCATGGAACTGCTGTGGCGGGCCGAACAGCGCCTGCTGGGCGAGCATGCGATCATCCCGCTGTACTACTATGTCTCGCGCCACCTGGTCGCCCCGCGGCTCTCCGGTTACGAGGACAACCCGATGGACATCCATCTGTCCCGCTGGCTGCGGCTCGACGACCCGGACCACTGAAACGCGATGCGCGATATGCCCGTCCCGCCGGCAAGCCGACTCCGTTCGATCACCGCTTGCGTGCTTGCGCTGGTGCTGGCCGGCTGCGGACGGCAGCAGCCGGAAGCACCGCCGGCGCCGGTGCGGCTGCCCGAGCCGGTCGAGATGCAACGGACCGCCGAAGGCCGGCCGGCCCCCGAAATCCTGGCCGAATCCCAGGTCCTGCACCGCGGCAACGGCGAGGAGCCGGCCACCCTGGACCCGCACCGGGCCATCGGCGTGCCGACCTCGAACATCCTGCGCGACCTGTTCGAGGGGCTGACGACGACGGCGCCCGACGGCCGCATCGTGCCGGGCGCGGCCGGGCGCTGGGACATCAGCCGCGACGGCATGACCTACACGTTCTATCTGCGCCCCGACGCGCGCTGGTCCAATGGCGACGCGGTCGCTGCCGACGATTTCGTATTCAGTTTCCGCCGCTCGGTCGATCCGGCCACGGCCGCGGCCTACGGCCGCATGCTCGCGCCGATCGAAAACGCCGCGGCGATTCTCGCCGGCGAGATGCCGCCCGAGGAGCTGGGCGTGACCGCGCTCAACGAGCGCACGGTGCAGATTCGGCTGGCCGACCCGACGCCGTACTTCCTCGGGCTGCTGACCCACCCGTCGACGTACCCGGTGCATGCGCCGAGCGTGGCCGAACATGGTTCCGATTTCGTCCGCGTCGGCAACCTGGTCTCGAACGGCGCGTTCCGGCTGGCCGAATGGGTGCCGCGCTCGCGCCTGGTGCTGGAGCGCAACGAGCACTATCATGGCGCCGGCGGCGTGATCCTGGACGCCGTGCACTACTACCCGATCGAGGACGAGAACACCGAGTTCCAGCGCTTCCGGGTCGGCGACCTGCACTGGACCGACCAGGTGCCGAGCAACCTGTTCGAGTGGCTCGGCCTCAACCTGCCCCAGGCACTTTCGGTATCGCCGTGGTTCGGCACCTACTTCTTCGGTTTCAATCTCACGCGCGCGCCGTTCAAGGACAACCTCGAGCTGCGCAAGGCGCTGACGCTGGCGGTTGACCGCGAAATCCTGACCGGCAAGGTCACTCGCTTCGGCGAGATCCCGACCTTCACTCTGGTACCCGAAGGGCTGCCCGATTACGAGCCGCCGGTGCCCGACCATGCATTCCTGACCCAGGCCGAGCGCCAGGACATGGCGCGCGAGCTTTACCGGCGCGCCGGCTATTCGCAGGGCAACCCGCTGGAAGTGGAATTGCGCTACAACACCTCGGAAAACCATCGCAAGATCGCGGTCGCGGTCGCCGCGATGTGGAAGCAGGTGCTGGGCGTGCGCACGCGGCTGATCAACGAGGAATTCCGCGTCTTCCTGCAGAACCGCCAGCAGAAGGAAGTCACGCAGGTGTTCCGCGCCGGCTGGATCGGCGACTATCGGGACGCGTTCACGTTCCTGGAGCTGTTCCATTCCGGCCACCGGCGCAACGACACCGGCTACGACAACCCGCGCTACGACCGGCTGCTCGAACAGATCGCGACCGAGCGCATCCCGGCGCGAAGGCGCAACCTGATGGTCGAGGCCGAGCGGATCCTGCTGGCCGACCAAGTCATCCTGCCGGTCTACACTTACGTCACCAAGCGCCTGGTCAGCCCGCTGCTCAAGGGGTGGGAGCCGAACGTGATGGA
>JAVVDX010000094.1:2157-7501 GCA_032251475.1 Wenzhouxiangellaceae bacterium
TCACCAAGCGCCTGGTCAGCCCGCTGCTCAAGGGGTGGGAGCCGAACGTGATGGACTTCCATCCCTCGCGGCACATGTTTTTTGTGAAGGCTCGGTCGGAGGTGTCTGTGGAGACGGACGAGAGTGAATCAGATTCCGCGGCCGTAGCGCCCCAAGAAATTAGTAAATAGAAAATAGTGAGTAGAAAAGACTTTCAACCTGACGTAAAACCGACTCCATGCCGGCCTGTGGACGTGCCGACTGACTGTCCTGATGGCAAGGCGACTCGAGGCGCGGGATACAAGCTGCGTCGAAGCCTCCCTCTATTTACTATTTACTATTTTCTATTTACTCATTCCAGACCAACAGCGGCAGTCCCGACGCGTACGGCCTTTGCTCCACTCGCCACGGTCACCCCATGCTGACCTACTCCCTGAAAAGGCTCGCCTCCGCGGTCCCGACGCTGCTGATACTGATCACGGTGGCGTTCTTCCTGATCCGGATCGCGCCGGGCGGGCCGTTCGATTCCGAGAAGGCCCTGCCCGAGGAGATCCAGGCCAATCTCGAAGCCAGCTACAAGCTCGACGAGCCGCTGGTGCTGCAATACCTGCGCTATCTCGGGGGCGTGCTGACGCTGGACCTGGGGCCGTCGTTCCATTACCGCGACTGGAGCGTCAACCAGCTCATTGCGCAGGGCGCGCCGGTTTCGTTCGTGCTCGGCGGGATCGCGCTGGTGCTGGCGTTCGTTGCCGGCACGTCGATCGGCGTCTGGGCGGCACTCCGGCAGAACTCGCCGGCCGACTACGCGGCCATGTCGATCGCGATGATCGGCATCTCGATTCCGAACTTCGTCATTGCGCCGCTGCTGGTGTTGCTGTTCGCGATCGAGCTCGGCTGGCTGCCGGCGGGCGGCTGGAACTGGTCCCCGACCGGAATGGTGCTGCCGGTGATCTCGCTGGCGCTGCCGATGATCGCCTACATCGCACGCATCACCCGGGGCTCCATGATCGAGGTGCTGCGCTCGAGCTTCATCCGCACCGCGCGCGCCAAGGGCATGCCCGAGCGCGAGATGATCGTCCGCCACGCGCTGAAACCCGCGCTGCTACCGGTGATCTCGTACCTGGGTCCGGCTGCTGCGGCGATCCTGACCGGCTCGGTGGTCATCGAGCGAATCTTCACGATTCCCGGCATCGGCAGCCATTTCGTCCAGGGTGCGCTGAACCGCGACTACACGCTGGTCATGGGTGTGGTGATCTTCTACGGGTTGCTGATCATCGCGTTCAACTACCTGGTCGACCTGCTCTATGCCTGGCTGGACCCGAGGATCCGCTATGAGCGTTAGGCCCGACGAAGCCACCGCCGACGTCTTCGAGCAGGCGCTGGACAGGCGCACGATCAAGGGACGCTCGCTGTACGTCGATGCGTGGCACCGGATCCGGCGAAACAAGGCCGCGCTCGCCGGCATGGCGATCCTGCTGGCCATCGTCGTGATGATCACGATCGGCCCGATGCTCAACCCGTGGGATCACGAGATTCCGGACTGGGACCATTACTCGACGCCGCCGTCGCTGGAGACCGGCCACCTGATGGGCACCGACGCGCTCGGACGCGACCTGCTCGAGCGGGTCATGATCGGCGGCCGGATCTCGCTGATGGTCGGCATCGTCGCGACCCTGGTCTCGCTGCTCATCGGCGTTTCCTGGGGCGCTACGGCCGGCTATCTGGGCGGGCGCATCGACAACTGGATGATGCGCACCGTCGACGCGATCTACGCACTGCCGTTCATGTTCTTCGTGATCGTGCTGATGGTCGTGTTCGGACGCAACATCTTCCTGATCTTCGTTGCCATCGGCGCGGTCAACTGGCTGGACATGGCGCGCATCGTCCGCGGCCAGACGCTGAGCCTGAAGAACAAGGACTTCATCGAGGCCGCGCGCGTCTCGGGTGCGACGGAGAGGCAGATCATCCTGCGCCATATCATCCCGAACCTGCTCGGCGTGGTCGTCGTCTACGTCTCGCTGACCATCCCGCAGGTCATCCTGGTCGAATCGTTCCTGAGCTTTCTCGGTCTCGGCGTGCAGGAGCCGCTGACGAGCTGGGGCGCGCTGGTCAACGAGGGCGCCCAGGAACTCGAGACCGCACCGTGGTCGCTGATTTTCCCGGCGGTGTTTCTCGCCGCAACCCTTTTCGCGTTCAACTTCCTCGGCGACGGGCTCAGGGATGCGCTGGATCCGAGGGACCGATGAATGGCCCTGCTTGAAGTCAATGACCTGACCGTTTCATTCGACACGCCCGACGGGGTCGTGCACGCGGTCAACGGGCTGAGCTTCGACCTCGACCCGGGGCAGACGCTGGGGATCGTCGGCGAGTCGGGGTCGGGCAAGACGCAGACGGCGATGGCGATGATGGGGCTTTTGGCGGACAACGGGCGTGCAACCGGGTCGGTGAAGTTTCGCGGCCAGGAACTGCTCGGGATGTCGCTGGCCGAACTGACGCGCGTGCGCGGTTCGAAGATCTCGATGATCTTCCAGGACCCGGTATCGTCGCTGAATCCATATCTGCCGATCGGCGAGCAACTCATCGAGGTGCTGACCCACCACCGCAATCTGAAGCGCCGCGAGGCAAGAGCGCGGGCGACCGAGATGCTGCACCTGGTCGGCATCAGCGACCCGGGCCAGCGCATGCGCCAGTTCCCGCACCAGCTCTCCGGCGGCATGTGCCAGCGCATCATGATCGCGATGGGGCTGTTGTGCCAGCCCGACCTGCTGATCGCCGACGAACCGACCACGGCGCTGGACGTCACGGTCCAGTCGCAGATCAACACGCTGATGGGCGAGCTGTCGGACAAGTCGTCGACCGCGATCATGCTGATCACGCACGACCTGGGCGTAGTCGCCGGGCTTTGCGACAAGGTGCTGGTGATGTACGCCGGCGAGGTCATGGAAACCGCCGCCGTCGACGAACTGTTCGCCGCGCCGCAGCACCCGTACACGCAGGGCCTGCTGCAGTCGGTGCCGCGCCTGGATCGCGACCAGTCGGGCATTCTGCGCGCGATTCCGGGCCATCCGCCGGACCTGGTCGACCTGCCCGAGGGCTGCCCGTTCCGCGGGCGCTGTCCGTACGAGTTCGAGCGCTGTGTCGAGCACCCTGAATTGACCGAGGTCGGACCGGGGCGCCTCAAGCGCTGCCATCTCGACGCCCTGCCCGAAACGAAGCCCGAGCCGGCGGTGGAAGAGGAATCCTGATGCGCACGCCCATCCTGTCGGTCGAGGACCTCTCGGTGCACTTCCGCATCGATGCCGGGGAAGGGCTGTTCCGGCATGACTACCGGACGATCCGTGCGGTCGACCGGGTCAGCTTCGACCTCGCGCCGGCCGAGACGCTGGGCATCGTCGGCGAGTCCGGATGCGGCAAGTCGACGCTGGCGCGCGCAATCCTCGGGCTGGTGCCGACGGCTGGCGGCCGGGTGTGCTGGCTGGGCGAAAACCTGGCCGCGATGGGCGAGGATCAGCTGAGGAAGAAACGGCGCGAGCTGCAGTTGATCTTCCAGGATCCGTACGGCTCGCTGGACCCGCGCATGACGGTCGGCCAGATCGTCGGCGAACCGCTGAAGAACTTCTTTCCGTCGATGTCGCGCATCCAGGTCCGCGAGCGCGTCTCGGGCATGCTCAAGATGGTCGGCCTGTCGGCCGATCTCATCAACCGCTACCCGCACGAGTTCTCCGGCGGCCAGTGCCAGCGCATCGGTATCGCGCGCGCACTCGTCGTCAATCCGCGGCTGGTGGTCTGCGACGAACCGGTCAGCGCGCTCGACGTCTCGATCCAGGCCCAGATCGTCAATCTGCTCAAGGAATTGCAGAAGAAGCTGCAGCTTTCGCTGGTCTTCATCGCCCACGATCTGTCGGTGGTCCGACACGTCTCCGACCGGATTCTCGTGATGTACCTGGGCAAGGTCATGGAAATCGCCGGCCGCGACCGCATCTACCGCGCACCGGCCCACCCGTACACCCGGGCCCTGATCGAATCGGTGCCGATCCCCGACCCGAAGGCCGAGCGCGAACGTGCCCGGCGCTCGCTCGGCGGCGAACTGCCGTCGTCAACCGACCCGCCTTCGGGCTGCGTGTTCCGGACCCGCTGCCCGTATGCGATCGACAAGTGCGCAATGGCCGAGCCGCCGCTCGAGGAGACGGAGGGCGGCAACCGCGTGGCCTGCATCCGGTGGCGGGAAATCCCGCAACTTGCCGAACATCGGGAGAAAGAGCGGGCATGAACCGTCACCGCGCCGTTCTATGATGGTGGACGGGATTGTGGACGGTCCCATCTCGCCAATGCTTCAGAGGAGTGCGCAATGAAACCGATACGATCGATTATGGCGGCGCTGACGATGCTTGCATCGGGCACGTCCGCGGCGCAGGACGCGGAGGGCGACGCGATGCTTCGCGCGATTACCGGCAACGCCGGCGCGCCGACCGGCCGCGATGTCCGCTATTTCGAGGCCGATCCCGTCTCGACCGGCTACCTGGCCCTGCCCGACGGCGAAGGGCCGTTCCCCGCCGTGATCCTGATCCACGAGTGGAACGGACTGGTCGAGCGCATCAGGCAGACCGCCGACGCGTTCGCCGAACAGGGCTACATCGCGTTCGCGGCCGACCTGTACGGCGGCCGGACCGGCTCGAGCCGCGAAGAGAACATTGCGCTGATGCGCGAGGCGCGCGCCAACGAGGCGGTCATCATCGCCAATCTTCAGGCCGCGGTCGAGTGGGTCGAGGCGAACACGCCGGCGACCGGAAAGGTCGCTGCGATCGGCTGGTGCTTCGGCGGCGGCATCGCGCTGTCCTACGCGCTGGGCAGCGACGACCACGAGGGCACGGCGATCTTCTACGGCTCGTTGATCGACGATCCGGAGAAGATGAAACACATTCACCATGAGGTCTACGGCACGTTCGCCGAAAATGATCGCGGCATTCCGCCCTCGGAAGTCGATGCTTTCGTCGAGGCGATGCGGGCGGCCGGCATCGAAAACGACGTGCACATCTACGACAACGTCGACCACGGCTTCTGGCTCCATGTCGATCGCGACCCGGAACACAACCGGCCTGCCGCCGAGCATGCCTGGGAGCGGCTCAAGGGCTATCTCCGTCGCGTTCTGTGAGGACACCCTGGCACTGCAGTTTCAGGTCGGCTATGGCCCCCTCCCAAACCCTCCCCCGCAGGCGGGGGAGGGGTTCGAAAAAGACTCCATCCCCCGCAGGCAGGGCTTCAAGCAAAGACTCCCTCCCCCGCTTGCGGGGGAGGGCCGGAGCCTGCCCCGGACTTGATCCGGGGGTGGGGGCAATTGCAAACCTCCGGTTCGGAACCCGGTCCG
>JAVVDX010000094.1:7601-10198 GCA_032251475.1 Wenzhouxiangellaceae bacterium
GGTCGAGATCACCGAATGGCCGGTCGAATGGCAAAACACCCGGCCCCGCGACCCGTCGGTCGCCGCCGACGGGCGGGTCTGGTTCGTCGGTCAGGGCGGCGACTACGCGGCCGTGTTCGATCCCGGGACCGAGCAGTTCAGACGCTACGACCTGCCCGACGGGGCCGGGCCGCACACGATCTACGTCACGCGCGACCAGGAGGTCTGGTATGCGGGCAACCGTGACCGGCACCTCGGCCGGATCGACCCCGAAACCGGCGAGATCACCCGGGTCGAGATGCCCGAGGGCGAACTGAACGACCCGCACACGATCTTCGAGGATTCGAAAGGCCGGCTGTGGTTCACCGCCCAGCACGCCAACCAGGTCGGGCGCTACGACCGCGAGACCGGCGAGATCGCGCACGTCGACGTGCCGACGGCCAATGCCCGCCCGTACGGCATCGCGGTCGACGACAACGATACGGCCTGGGTCGTGCTGCTCGGCACCAACAAGCTGGCCCGGATCGCGCCGGACATGGAACTGACCGAGATCGAGCTGCCGCGCGAGGACGCCCGCCCGCGCCGGATCGCGATCACCGACCGCGGCATCTGGTATGGCGACTATGCGCAGGGTTACCTCGGCGTCTATGATCCGGCGAGCGGCGAGTTCGAGGAATGGAACCTGAGCCCGCCGTCGGAATCGGGGCCTTACGCGATGGCCGCCGACGACCAGGGCCGGATCTGGGTCGTGGAGACGCATCCGGATCCGAACCGGTTCATCGGCTTCGATCCGGAAACCGGGACGTTCATCAGCGAGACGCCGATCCCGAGCGGCGCCGGCGCCGTGCGCCATATGGTGTTCGATGAAGAGCGCAACGCGGTCTGGTTCGGCACCGATACCAACAACCTGGGCCGGGCCCGCCTGCCTGAATGAACTGGCCCGTCGTTCCGGACGCGCGTCCGGAACGACCGGAATGCCCATAGGCCGTTCGGCACATGGCGCCCGCCGCCGCCGCTGAGTACCATCGGCGTTTCGCGTTTCCCAAGGAGTCAACCATGCGTCAATCCGTCGCCCTGCTGGTCGCGGGCCTGCTTTTCTGCAGCGTCGCGCCGGCCCAGAACGAGGATCAGAACGAGGGCCGGAACGAATCGACCCGACTGCTGCGCCAGCCCGCGCTGTCGGCAGATCATCTGGCGTTCATCTACGCCGGCGACCTGTGGGTCGCCGGTCGCGACGGGTCCGACCCGCGCCGTCTGACCTCGGCGCCGGCCGAGGAAAACACGCCGATCTTTTCGCCCGACGGTCGCCGGATCGCATTCGCGGCCGACTACGGCGGCAACACCGACGTCTACGTGATTTCGGTCGACGGCGGCCAGCCCGAACGGCTGACCTGGCACTCGACGGCGGACATTCCGGTCGACTGGGCTCCGGTCGGCAATGCGGTCGCATTCGTTTCCGACCGCGAGACCGACCACGGCCGGTCCGGCCAGCTCTACCACGCCTCGCTGCAAGGCGGCCTGCCCGAACGGCAGATGGCGGCGCGCTTCTTTCGCGGCGCCTGGGACGCCGAAGGCCGGCGTCTGGCCTACATCGACCACGGCTCCGGCTACAACGGCCTGTTCGGCGGCACCGCCGGCTGGAAGGGCTACCGCGGCGGCACGACGCCGTCGATCCGGATTCTCGACCTCGAGGCGCAGACCGTCGTCGACGTGCCCGGCGAACGGGTCACCGACTTCAACGTGTTCTGGCTGGACGGACAGGTCTATTTCCTGTCCGACCGCGAGGACAAGGACTTCAACCTGTTCCGCTTCGATCCCGACACACGGGCGATCGAGAAGCTCACCGACGAGGACGAATGGGACATCCGCGCAGCGTCCGGCCACGGCAGCACGGTGGTTTACGAGGCTGGCGGCCGGCTCTGGCGGCTCGACCTGGAGACCGGCGAGACCGCCGGGATCGAGGTCACGCTGAACCCGGACCTGCCGCAACTGCGGCCGGGCTGGAAATCGGTGGCCGACAACATCCAGGGTATCGACGTCTCGCCGAACGGCAAGCGTGCGATCGTGGCCGCGCGCGGCGACATTTTCACGCTGCCGGCCGACAAGGGCTCGACCCGCAACCTGTCCGATACCGCCGGCGTGCGCGAGTACCCGCCGCTGTGGTCGCCCGACGGCCTGAAGGTGGCCTGGATCGAGGACTCGCTCGACGGACAGTCGCTGAAGATTGCCGACCAGACCGGCATGGGCAAGACACAGTCGTTCGAGCTCGGTCCCGACTTCTACGAACTGAAGGCCTGGCACGCCGAAACCGGCCGGATCGTGTTCAGCGACAATCACCTGAACCTGCACGCGATCTCGCTCGAAAGCGGCAACGTCGCACGCATCGCAACCAACACGCGCCGTTCCGGCTTCGACGTGGCGTTCTCGCCCGACGGTCGCTGGCTGGCGTTCAACCTCGAGCAGCCCAACTTCCACGCCGACCTCGCCGTTCACGAATTCGACTCGGGCGAAACGCGCGTGGTCACCAACGGCATGGCCGATGTCGCCTCGCCGGCGTTCGGCCCCAAGGGCAAGTACCTGTACTTCGCCGCCTCGACCAACTCCGGGCCGCTGCAGGT
>JAVVDX010000095.1:0-10037 GCA_032251475.1 Wenzhouxiangellaceae bacterium
CTCCAGACATGCGAAACGGGACGTCCGGCGTCCCGTTCGTCGAATTCCGGGCCCGTTCCTCTACAACAGCCGCCCGGCGCTCGAAAGGAGATTGTAATTCAATTCAGAACGTCGCGCATCGAATAAAGTCCGGCCGGCTGACCGACCAGCCAGCGCGCGGCGTGCACGGCGCCGCGGGCGAAGATGGCGCGCTCGGTCACCCGGTGGGTCAATTCGAGACGTTCGCCGTCGCCGAGGAAATACACCGTGTGCTCTCCGGCCACGTCGCCGCCGCGCGCGGCCTGGTAGCCGATTTCATCCTGGCGACGCGCGCCGCCGCGGTCGAATTTCGCGACCCGGTCGTGGTCCAGTCCGCGCGCTTCGGCCGCCGCACGTCCCAGCGCGAGCGCCGTGCCGGACGGCGCGTCGACCTTCCACCGGTGGTGCAGTTCGGAAATCTCGATCTCGAACGCCTCGGGCAGCCCGGCGGCGGCACGCTCGACAAGTTCGAGCAGCACGTTGACGCCGAGCGAGAAGTTCGCGGCCTGGCAGATCGCGATTTCATCGGAACTCCGCTCGATCGCCGCCTGCAACCCGGCATCGATGCCGGTCGTTCCGACGACCAGCGGAATCCGACGCTCGCGCGCAAATCCGAGGCCGCGCGCGCACAGCTCGGGGCGCGAGAAGTCGATTACCACGTCGCCGCCATCGCCATCGGCGAAAAACGCCTGGCTGGACGCCCGTCCAGAAATCTCCAGCGCGTCGTCGTCTCGGGCCAGCCGCTCGATTTCGCGCCCGACCTTCCCGGTCGCACCGCTCAAGAGGATTTTCAATGCGGTATTCCGTTTGCAGATCCAGGGGATCAGGATAAACCGATCGAACTTCGCACGGCGGATCCGTCGGGTTACGCTTCGCTAACCCGACCTACGGCTGTTCCAACCGGATCCCCGCACCGAGTCCCGAGTCCCGAGTCACAGCCCCATCCGCTCGAAGAACTCCTTGACGCTGTCGGTCCAGCCCCGCGACCTGGGGCTGTGCGCCTTGGAATCGCCTTCCTCGAGGGTTTCCTGGAGTTCGTTGAGCAGTTCCTTCTGGCGGCGTGTGAGGTTGACCGGGGTCTCGACGACCACGTGTACGAGCAGGTCACCGGCGCGGTGGCTGCGGACCGACTTGACGCCCTTGCCCTTGAGCCGGAAGGTCTTGCCGGTCTGGGTCTCGGGCGGCACCTTGAGCATGACCGAGCCGTCCAGCGTCGGCACCTTGATCTGGCCGCCGAGGATGGCCGTGGTCACCGGGATCGGAATCTCGGCGTAGAGCTGGTCGCCGTCGCGCTGGAACAGTTTGTGCGGGCGCACGCTGATGTCGACGTAGAGGTCGCCCGACATGCCGCCCTGGGCCCCGGCGCCGCCTTCGCCGGTCAGCCGGATCCGGTCGCCATCGTCGACGCCCGGCGGCACCTTGACCTGCAGCGTGCGCGTCTCGCGCACCTGGCCGGTGCCGTCGCAGACGTTGCACGGATCGCTGATCTCGCGGCCGGAGCCACCGCAGGTCGGGCAGGTCTGCTGGACCGAGAAGATGCCCTGCTGCATCCGTACCTGGCCGGCCCCGCCGCAGGTCGAGCAGACCTTCTGCTTGCCGCTGGTCGAGCCCGAACCGCCGCAATTGGAACACTTGCCGATCCCGGGTACGCGGATTTCCTTGTCAACGCCCCGGACCGCTTCCTCGAGGTCGAGCTCGAGCGTGTAGCGCAGGTCGTGACCACGGTTCGACCGGGCCCGGCCGCGCCGCCGGCCGCCGCCGAAGATGTCGCCGAAGATATCGCCGAAGATGTCGTTGATGTCGCCGAACCCGGCCGCCCCGGCGCCGCCGCCGAAACCGCCGGCCTGGCCGTTGACGGCGTCGTGACCGAAGCGGTCGTAGGCGGCCCGCTTCTGGTCGTCCTTGAGCACCTCGTAGGCCTGCTTGACTTCCTTGAAGCGGTCCTGGGAGGTGGCGTCATCCGGATTGCGGTCCGGGTGATACTTCATTGCCAGCCGTCGATACGCCTTCTTCAGGTCGTCGCCTGACGCATCGCGGCTCACGCCCAGGACTTCGTAATAGTCGCGCTGGCTCATTCAGCTGCTCGTTTACCTTATGTGGCCAATCTCTTGCAGGAGCGGCGTCCAGGCGCGAACGACCTGTCCAAAAATCGCGGCCCGGAGGCCGCTCCTACTAACGCAATGCGCCGCCGGGGACCGGCGGCCGCATCGCATCGCACTCGCGGCACCGCGAGGCTTACTTCTTGCCTTCGTCGTCGACCTCGGTGAACTCGGCGTCGACGACGTCTTCGGCCGACTCTTCGCCCTGCTCACCCTGCGCGCCCGCCTCGGCGGCTTCGCCCTGCTGCGAAGCGGCCTGATACAGCGCCGTCGACGCCTGCTGCAGTTCGTTGACGGCCGTCTCGATCGCGTCCTTGTCGTCGCCCTTGATCGCTTCCTCAACCCTGGCGATCGCATCCTCGACCGGTTTGCGCTGCGACTCGTCGAGCTTGTCCTTGTGCTCGTCGAGCATCGAGCGGGTCGAGTGCGCCAGCGCCTCGGCGTTGTTGCGCGCGGTGACCAGCTCGTGGAAGCGCTTGTCTTCCTCGCGATGCGCCTCGGCATCGCGCACCATCTTCTCGATTTCATCCTCGCTCAACCCGGAGCCGGCCTTGATCTCGATGCGCTGTTCCTTGCCGGTTTCCTTGTCCTTGGCCGACACGTGCAGGATGCCGTTGGCGTCGATGTCGAACGTGACCTCGATCTGCGGCATGCCTCTGGGCTTGGGCGGGATGCCGGCCAGGTCGAAGCGGGCCAGCGACTTGTTGGCCGCGGCCTGCTCGCGCTCGCCCTGCAGCACGTGCACGGTCACCGCGCTCTGGTTGTCCTCGGCGGTCGAGAACACCTGCGATGCCTTGGTCGGAATGGTGGTGTTCTTCTCGATCAGCTTGGTGAACACGCCGCCGAGCGTCTCGATGCCCAGCGACAGCGGCGTGACGTCGAGCAGCAGCACGTCCTTGACGTCGCCCTGCAGCACGCCGCCTTGGATCGCGGCGCCCACGGCCACGGCCTCGTCCGGGTTGACGTCCCGCCTGGGCTCGCGGCCGAAGAAGTCCTGCACCGACTTCTGCACCAGCGGCATGCGCGTCTGGCCGCCGACCAGAATGACTTCGTTGATGTCGCCGATCTTCAGGCCGGCATCGTTGAGCGCAGTCCTGCACGGGTCGATCGTGCGCTTGACCAGATCCTCGACCAGCGATTCGAGCTTGGCCCGGGTGACCTTGATGCTCAGGTGCTTCGGGCCGGACTGGTCGGCCGTGATGTACGGCAGGTTGACCTCGGTCTGCTGCGCCGACGACAGTTCGATCTTGGCCCGCTCGGCGGCCTCGCGCAGCCTTTGCAGCGCCAGCGGATCCTTCTTCAGGTCCACGCCCTGGTCCTTCTTGAACTCGGCGATCAGGTAATCCTGCAGCCGGTTGTCGAAGTCCTCGCCACCGAGGAAGGTATCGCCGTTGGTCGCCAGCACCTCGAACTGCTTCTCGCCGTCGACGTCGGCGATCTCGATGATCGAGATGTCGAACGTGCCGCCACCCAGGTCGTAGACGGCGACCTTGCGGTCGGCGCCCTTCTTGTCCAGCCCGTAGGCCAGCGCCGCAGCGGTCGGCTCGTTGATGATGCGGCGCACGTTGAGCCCGGCGATCTTGCCGGCATCCTTGGTCGCCTGACGCTGCGAGTCGTTGAAGTAGGCCGGCACCGTGATCACGGCTTCGGTGACTTCCTCGCCGAGATAGTCCTCGGCGGTCTTCTTCATCTTCATCAACACGCGCGCCGAGATTTCCGGCGGCGCCATCTTCTTGCCGTCGACTTCCACCCAGGCGTCGCCGTTGTCGGCCTCGACGATCCTGTAGCTGACCAGGTCCTTGTCCTTCTGGACCACTTTCTCGGAATACTTGCGGCCGATCAGGCGCTTGACCGCGTACAGCGTCCGGTCGGGGTTGGTCACAGCCTGGCGCTTGGCCGGCTGGCCGACCAGCACTTCGTCGTCCTTGGTGAACGCGACGACGGACGGCGTGGTGCGATCCCCTTCGGCGTTCTCGATCACC
Source organism: Wenzhouxiangellaceae bacterium (assembly GCA_032251475.1). Classification (GTDB taxonomy): domain Bacteria; phylum Pseudomonadota; class Gammaproteobacteria; order Xanthomonadales; family Wenzhouxiangellaceae. The sequence continues at coordinate 4,100 of JAVVDX010000095.1, forward strand.
CGGGTCTTGCCGTTGTCCATCACCGCGACACAGGAATTGGTGGTTCCCAAGTCAATGCCGATAATCTTGCTCATGTCGTTACGTCCTGTCTTCGATTCGGTTTTCGGCCGGTTCGCAGCCGGCCTGTTCTAACCGGACTAGTGGGGCTGGCGCCCCGCGATTTCAAATTGGTTGTCTTCCGGGCCCGCCTTGCGCTCAGGGCGCCTTGGCGACGATGACGCGCGCGGGGCGAATCAGCCGCCCGTTGAGGCTGTAGCCCTTCTGCAGCACCTGCGCGACCGTGTCCGGTTCCTGCTCCGAGGTCTGTTGCGTCGTCATCGCCTCGTGCCAGGTCGGGTCGAATCGCTCGCCGACCGGGTCCAGCACTTCGAGCCCGTGGCGGGCGAGCACGTCGATGGCCTGCTTGCGCGTCAGTTCCATGCCTTCGCGCGCGGCACCGGCGTCGGCATCGACCGAGGCCAGCGCCTGATCGATCGAATCCAGCACCGGAACCAGATCGCGCATCAGCGATTCCAGTGCGAATTTCCGGGCCCGCGCCATTTCGCGCTCGAGCCGCTTTTCGCGGTTGTCCATGTCCGCGCGCATTCGCAGCATCGCTTCCTTGAGCTGCACGACCTCGTCGGCGGCAGCTCGCTCGTCGCCGGGTTTTTCGCTTGCTTCGGCAGCTTCAGCGGGCCCGGGCGTGCCGGCTTCCGCCGGCGCCGCGTCGCGCTCTTCTTCGGGCGTCCGCTCGACCACCGGTTCGGCTTCCGATTCGGGCGCCTGGTCGTGTACCTGTTCTGCTTCCTGCCGGTCGTCCTGTCGGCTCATCGATTCTGGCTCCTTGATTCATCCGCGCGCGGCGCGAGCCTGGCGCGCGCCGCTTTCGGTGTGCCCTCTCTGGCCGCAACATGGGGCCCGGAATCGCGGATTGCAACCGTCCCGATCCGGTACCGGATCAACCGCAGCGACCGCGTTCGAGCAGTGATCCGGTACCCGGCTCGATCGCGGCGCGGGCGCCGCTTACAATAGGCGCCGGGCCGGGGACCACGGGACGGGAGAAATCCGAACGATGCTGCGCTCGCTCGCCATTCGCGACTTCACGATCATCGACGCGCTGGAGCTGGAGTTCGCACCGGGCTTCTGCGCGATCACCGGCGAGACCGGGGCCGGCAAGTCGATCCTGATCGATGCGTTGTCGCAACTGCTGGGCGACCGCGCCGACACGTCCCTGGTCGCCGACGGCGCGAAGCAGGCCGACCTGACCGCGGCGTTCGAGATCCCCGAACGGCACCCGGCGCGGGATTGGCTGGACGACCAGGCGCTGCAGGCCGAATCAATGGTGCTGCTCCGGCGCGTGATCCCGGCCGACGGCGCCTCGCGCGCCTGGATCGACGGCCAACCGGTCACGATCGCGCAGTTGCGCCAGCTCGGCGCGCTGCTGGTCGAGATCCACGGCCAGCACGAACACCAGCGGCTGATGGATCCGGCGCGCCAGCGCGAGTGGCTGGACCGGCAGGTCGACGAGACCGTCGTCCGCACCGTGGCCGACGCCGCGTCGGCGTACACGAGCAGCAAGCGCGCGCTCGAAGAGCTGGAGGCGGAAGCGGGCAGCGGTGCAGATCGCGAGTTACTGGAATTTCAGCTCGAGGAGCTGGACCGGCTGGCGCTGGCCGAAGGCGATTTTCCGGAGCTGGAGGCCGACCAGCGCCGACTCGCTTCGGTCGAGGAGCTGCAGCGCGCCTGCGCCGAGGCGCTGGCCGCACTCGACGGCGACGAACCGCCCGGCGCGCTCGCGCTGACCCATCGGGCCGCGCGCCGGCTCGAGGCGCTGGCCGACCGCGCACCCGAATTCGACGAGATCGTCGCGATGATCGTCACCGCCCGGGTCAACCTCGAGGAAGCCGGGCGCGAACTGCAGCAGGTCGGCGAGGGGCTGGAAAACGACCCGGAACGGCTGGCCGACGTCGAACGCCGGCTCACGCGCGCGACCGAGCTGGCCCGCAAGCACCGCGTCGAGCCCGAAGAACTGCCGGCCTTTCACGCCCGGCTGCGCGAGCGGGTCGAACGGCTGGATTCATTCGGCGAGGAACTCGAAGCGGCCCGGCGGCGGGTCGCCGACGCGCTTGAAACCTGGGGCGAGGCCGCGCAGGACCTGAACCGGGCCCGGCGGCAGGCGGGCGAGGCGCTGGCGGGACGAATCCGGGACGCGCTGGCTGAACTCGGCATGCGCGAGGCCGAGATCGAATTCGGGATCGAGCACGACCCGGACGCCGGCGTATCGCGGCACGGCGCCGACCGCGTCGAAATCCTGTTCTCGGCCAACCCGGGCCGGTCGCCGAAACCGCTCCGGCGCATCGCCTCGGGCGGCGAGTTGTCGCGGCTGAGCCTGGCGATGATCATCGCCGCGGCCGAACCCGCCGACGGCGTCGTACGCATCTTCGACGAGATCGATGCCGGGGTCGGCGGCGAAACCGCGCACTCGGTCGGGCGCTTCCTGAGACAGGCCGGGACGAACGACCAGGCGTTCTGCGTCACGCACCTGGCCCAGGTCGCGGCGCGCGCCGACCATCAGATGCGCGTGGTCAAGAACGCCGGCAAGGGGGCCACGCGCGTGGCCGTCGAGCCGCTGGCCGGCGACGCGCGCATCGAGGAACTGGCGCGCATGCTCGGATCGGCCCGTTCCGACACCAGCCGCCGCCACGCCGCGGCCATGCTGGAAGACGCCTGAGCCCCTGCCCCTGAACCATGGCCCGGCGCCAGCGCCCGAGCAGGGTTTTTCAGAGGTCCGCTAGCGTTTCGAGGCGCGGTTCTTCTTGCGCACGTACAACACCATCGAGTGATCGATGATCTCGAACCCGTGCCGGGCCGCGATCTCCTCCTGCAGCTTTTCGATCTGTTCGTCGAAGAACTCGACGACCTCGCCGGTCTCGAGGTCGACCATATGGTCGTGGTGCTCGCCCTCGTCGAGCTCGTAGCAGGCCTGCGGGGCGCGCCCGGAACCGTCGTCGAACATGTGCTTGCGCAGCAGTCCGGCCGCCTCGAACTGGTTGAGAACGCGGTAGACCGTGGCCAGGCCGATATCATCGCCCTGCTCGATAAGCATCCGGTGGACGTCGTCGGCGGTCACGTGCTTGCGCTCCGCACCCTCGAGCAACTGCAGTATGCGCAGGCGCGGCAACGTGACCTTGAGCCCGGCCTTTCGCAATTCGCGTGTTTCTTCCGACATTCGCTGGTCCCCGGCGATTTGAACAACTATTGTATCATTCGCCCCGATTCTGACCCAAATGCGACCCCCAATGTTGCGATTTGCCACCCTCCTGCTCCTGGCCGTATCCGCGGCCGGCTGCAATATCGTCTACAAGCAGAACATCCACCAGGGGAATGTTCTGGATCCTGAAGACCTGGAGCAGCTCGAACCCGGGATGACCAAGCGCCAGGTCATGCTGCTGCTCGGCTCGCCGGCCGTTCGCAACCCTTTTCACGACAACCGCTGGGATTACATCAACTCTCTGGCACTTCGCGGCGGCAAGCCCACGCGCCTGACTCTGACCGTACTGTTCGAAAACGACCGGGTCGCCGAATTCAGCGGCAATTACCTGGAAAGCGACGAAATCACCGGCCAGGACCTCGAAAAGCTCGAGATCATCGACCCGAACACCAACCAGCCGGTGCTGCCTCCGACCGACGACCAGGCTCCGGCACCGGAAGACCAGGATCCGCCGGACAACTGATTCCGGGGCCGGCAACCGCCGGCCGGCAAGCTGCTGCGGGCGCTCAGCGGCAGTTTTCGGAGTTCTTTTTTCGGCTCTGCGCGGCGATGCGGCGCGCTTCCTTAGGGTCGATCTTCAACGGCCGGTAGATCTCGACACGGTCGCCGTCGGCCAGTTTCGCGTCCGGGGCACGCTTTTCGCCGAACACGCCGAGCCGGTCGTCGCGCACCTCGAGTTCCGGGAACCGCTCGCGCAGACCCGAGGCTTCGACTGCATCGGCCACGCTGGTGCCGTCCGGCAGCTTCAGCGGCACGACGACCTGCAACTCCGGCCAGGCCACCGCGACCTCGACCGAAATGCGCCCGCCGCCGGCCACGTCAGCCGTACAGCACGTCGGCGCGCCGGCAGAAATCGTCGACCATCCGGTTAGCCACATTGATGAAGCCCTTGCTGAATGCGGCCACCAGCATCGGGTTGTCGAATTCGAACCCGAGCGACAACTCGACCTTGCTGCCGACGCCGAGATCGGCGAAGCGCCACTCCCCGGAAAAACGCCGGAACGGGCCTTCGGCAAGGTTCAGCTTGAGCCGCTCGCCGGGCTCGAGTTCGTTGCGGGTCCGGATTTCGCGGCGGATGCCGGCGACCTTGAGTTCGAGCGCGGCGTATTGGTGGTATTCCGATTCCTCGAAGCATTTCGCCCCCACCACCCACGACAGGAATTCCGGGTAGCGCTCGACGTCGCGCACCAGGTCGAACATCTGGTACGGCGTGTATGTCACCAGCGCGGATCGATGAACTTCGGGCATGGCGCAGCATGATACCCGACCGATGTGCGGCCGGGTGACGCTCGACCCGGCGGGTACGATAGACTGCCCGATCGGCCAGCAAGCGGAGCCCCGGACGTGGCGGGCGAAGGAAAATCGACCGGACAATCGACCATCGCGCTGAACAAGCGCGCGCGATTCGAGTATCAGCTCGAGGAACGCATCGAGGCCGGCATTTCGCTGCTCGGCTGGGAGGTCAAGGCGCTGCGGGCCGGCAACATCAACTTTTCCGAAAGCCACGTGCTGCTGCGCGGCGGCGAGGCGTTCCTGTTCGGTTGCGTCATTCATCCACTGACCTCGGCGTCGACCCACGTCGACACCGACCCGATGCGCACCCGGCGGCTGCTGCTGCACAAGCACGAACTCAACCGGCTGATCGGCCAGGTCGAGCGCAAGGGCTACACGCTGGTGCCGACTGCGATGTACTGGAAAAAGGGCAAGGTCAAGGTCGAGATCGCGCTGGCCCGCGGCAAGAAGCAGCACGACAAGCGCCGGACCGAAAAGGAACGCGACTGGCAGCGCGAGAAAGGCCGCATCCTCAAGCAGCGATGAACTCCCGCAACACAGGGGTTGCAGGAGCGAGCCCTGCTCGCGATCTGGTGCGGAATTCAACGATTCGCCTGCAGGGCAGGCTCCTACGGAGTGAAGCTACGGCCATGCCCGCAGCAGGGCAGCCGCGCCCCTGGATCCGAATGGATCGCTCGCCACGGGAACTCACAGGCCCTCGAACCGTCATACAATGCGAGTTCCCCGGGGGCGTTCTGGCTTCGACGCGGATCGGACGTACCCTGGAGCATGCCGAGGAGGCAGCAATCCTCGTAAAACCTGGCTGCAAAATGTTAGTTGCCAACGACGACAACTACGCACTGGCTGCCTAAAAACCAGCCTGCTCTCCGCCGGTTGAGCCTGCGCTTCCGACCGGAGATCACTTAGCAGGATCGCGTCAGGTCGAGTTTCGGGGCCTGGCGTTAAACCAAACCGCAACTGGCCGGCATGCATGCCCTGCCCCTCGGGCGGCATGACGGCGAGAAATAATCGAGCGGGCTAAGCATGTAGAACCAGGATCAGATGGTTTGCGGACGGGGGTTCGACTCCCCCCGCCTCCACCAGATCCCCGGAAGGGCCGGCAGAAATGTCGGCCCTTTTTATGCGGGCAACTCGTCGAACCCCCTTTATTGGTATGACCCCCACTCTTGTTTTCTCGCCCCTCAGGGGCGAGACCATGAGCGTCGCTGTGCGACGACCATTTGCGTGTACAGCGACACGCAACGCCCCGCCGCCTTCGCAACCCGGATTTGACCCGGCGCAAGGCGTCGCGCCGCGCCGGCAAATAATGTTTATCCTGTATCCGTCCCCAACGCGAGGCATGGCCATGATCGATGTCGACCCCGGGATTGTCTGCAGGCTGATCGAACTGGCGCG
>JAVVDX010000096.1:0-9943 GCA_032251475.1 Wenzhouxiangellaceae bacterium
GCGTCAGCGTCACCACCATCGGCCGCGTCGCCCGTTTCCTGGAGATGGGGCACGGCGGCTATCGTATCGCGCTTGAGCGCCTGGAGCGGGGCCCCGACGCCGCCGACCCGGTGTCGCGGACGGAATCGGCATGACCGAGACGAACGGGAACACCGGGACAAGCCCCCGGATCAAGATCGCAATCCAGAAATCCGGCCGGCTCTACGAGGCGTCGATGCGGTTGCTCGAAAAGTCCGGCCTGCAGTTTGCAAGCTCCAAGGACAAGCTGTTCTGGTTCGGCCGCAACCTGCCTGTGGATCTTTTGCTGGTGCGCGACGACGATATCCCCCGCCTGCTGCTCGAAGGCGTCTGCGAACTCGGCATCGTCGGCGAGAACGTCGCCGCCGAAAAGCTGCTCGAGGCGCGCAGGCGCCGGCCCGACGCGCACCTGGAAAACCTCGCCGCGCTCGAGTTCGGCCACTGCCGGCTGATGCTTGCGCTGCCCGAGGACGTCGAGTACCGGGAGCCGGCGCAACTGGCCGGCGCACGGGTGGCGACCAGTTATCCGCGCCTGACCCGGCGCTGGCTGCATGAGAACGGCGTCGAGGCCGATATCGTCATGCTCAACGGCGCGGTCGAGATCGCGCCCAGCCTGGGCACGGCCGACGCGATCGTCGACCTGGTATCGACCGGCACGACGCTGCGCGCCAACCACCTCAAGCCGGTCGCGACCGTGCTCGAAAGCCAGGCCGCGCTGTACCGGGGCAAGTCGGAACTGCCGGCCGAGCGCCAGAACCTGCTCGACAAGATCGTCCAGCGCTTTCTCGGCGTCCAGCGCGCGGCCGAGACCAAATACGTGATGCTGCACGCCCCGCGGGACCGGCTCGAGGAGATTTCGCGCATCCTGCCCGGGGCCGAGACCCCGACCGTGCTGCCGCTGGAAGGGCAGAGCACCCGGGTCGCGGTGCACGCGCTGTGCACCGAGCAGGTGTTCTGGGAACACCTCGAGGAACTCAAGTCGGCCGGCGCCTCGGCAATCCTGGTGCTGCCGGTGGAGAAGATGCTGGCATGAAGACTGTCGACTGGAACCGGCTCGAAGCGTCCGAGCGGGACGCCGTCCTGGCCCGGCCGAGGCTCGAGGCCGACGCTGAACTCGAAGCCATCGTCGCTGAAATCATCGCCAACGTGCGACGAAACGGCGACAGGGCACTGGCCGAATACAGCCGCCGGTTCGACCGCATGCCGGCCGCAGAGCAGTGGCAGGAAGTCGCTGACCGGAAGGCGCTGGCCCCCGACCTCGAACAGGCCCTGGACCGTTCGATCGAGACCGTGCGTGCATTCCACGCCGCCGGACTGCCGGCCGATTACGCGCTCGAGACTGCGCCGGGCGTCACTTGCCGGATGCGCCACGTTGCGCTCGAACCGGTCGGGCTGTACGTGCCGGCCGGGACCGCGCCGCTGCCGTCGACGGCCGTGATGCTGCTGGTGCCGGCCCGGCTGGCGGGTTGCCGCGAGATCGTGCTGGCCACGCCGCCCGACGCGCACGGCCGGGCCGACGACGCCGTACTGTACGTTGCAGCAAGGCTCGGCCTCGAAAAGGTGCTGGTCGCCGGCGGCGCCCAGGCGGTCGCGGCCATGGCCTGGGGCACCGAAACCGTGCCCGCGTGCCGCAAGATCTTCGGCCCGGGCAACCGCTTCGTCGCCGAAGCCAAGCGGCAGGCGGCGCTGGACGTCGACGGCGCGGCCCAGGACCTGCCGGCCGGGCCTTCCGAGGTGCTGGTCATCGCAGACGAGACGGCAAACCCCGAATGGGTCGCGATCGACCTGCTCAGCCAGGCCGAGCACGGGCCCGATTCGCAGGTACTGCTGGTGACCGATTCCGAAGCGCTGGCCGCGGCCGTCCCCGGCGAGGTCGAACGCCTGCTGAAAATGCTCACGCGCGCAGAAACGACCGCGAAAGCCCTCGAACATGCTGCGATCGTGCAGGTAACGGACCTCGATCAGGCAATCGAGGTCAGCGAACGCTACGCCCCGGAGCACCTGATTGTCCAGACCCGCGACGCCGAGACGGTCGCCGGGCGGATCCGCACCGCGGGCTCGGTGTTCGTCGGCCACCTGACGCCGGAATCGCTGGGCGACTACATCTCCGGCACCAATCACACGCTGCCGACCGGCGGTTGGGCGCGTACTTCCGGCGGCCTCGCCGTGGCCGATTTCATGCGCCGGATGACGCTGCAGAGCGCGACCCGGCCCGGCCTCGAAGTACTGGGGCCGCCCGGGGCGCGCATCGCCTCGCACGAAGGGCTGGACGCCCACCGGCTCGCGATCGAACTTCGGTTGGGGTCCGGGCGATGACCGTCGATCCGGCCGCGCTCGCGCGTTCCGAGATCCGGGCGCTGGCGCCGTACGCGTCCGCGCGGGCGCTCGCCGACGCGGCCGGCATCCTGCTCAACGCCAACGAGAATCCGTATGCTCCCGCCGGCGACGAAGGTCTGCACCTGAACCGCTACCCGGACCCGCAGCCGGCCGGGCTGAAGTCCAGGCTGGCCGAACTGTACGGCGTCGCACCGGATCGGTTGCTGATCACGCGCGGCAGCGACGAGGGAATCGATCTGCTGATCCGTGTTTTCTGCCGGCCCGGCGTCGATCGCGTGCTCATCTGCCCGCCGTGCTTCGGCATGTACGCGCTGTCGGCGCGGGTCCAGGGTGCCGGCGTCGTCGAGGCGCCGCTGATCGACGCCGGCGAGGACTGGCAGGTGCCCGAAGACCTGGCGCAGCGTGCGGCCGATTGCCGGATGGCGTTCCTTTGCTCGCCGAACAACCCGACCGGCAATCTGGTCGGGCGCGAGACGGTCGCGGAGACGGCGGGCGCGATGGAAGCATCCGGGCTGGTCGTCGTCGACGAGGCATACGTCGAGTTCGCGCCGGGCGCGTCGGTGCTCGAACTGCTCGACCGTTACCCGAACATCGTCGTGCTGCGCACGCTGTCGAAGGCGCACGCGCTGGCCGGTTGCCGGATCGGCAGCGTCGTCGCCGATCCCCGCGTGATCGACCTGCTTCGCCGCATCATCGCCCCGTATCCGTTGCCGACGCCGACCGTGCACGCCGCGCTGCGCGCGCTGTCGCCGGAAGCGCTGGCGGCCGAGCATGCGCACATCGAGACGCTGGCCGGCGAGAAGTCGCGACTGGTCGAGGCGCTGCGCGCCCTGCCGTTCGTCGAGCGGCTCTGGCCCGGCGAGGCCAACTTCGTGCTCGTGCGCGCGACCGACGGGCCGCGCCTTGTCCGCGACGCCGCGGCCGCCGGCATCCGGCTGCGCGACCAGTCGGCCCAGCCGGGGCTGGACGACTGCGTCCGGATCACGATCGGCAAGCCCGAGGAGAACGCGGCGCTGCTCGATGTTCTGCGGGGGTGGCGATGAGTTACCGCAAGCTCCTGTTCGTCGATCGCGACGGCTGCCTGATCGAGGAACCGGCCGACGAACAGGTCGACTCTTTCGACAAGTTCCGGCTGATGCCCGGCGTGATCCCGGCGCTGCTGAAGCTCAAGGCCGCCGGCTACCGTTTCGTGCTTGTCAGCAACCAGGACGGGCTGGGCACCGACGCGTTTCCAAGCGAGCATTTCGAAGGGCCGCACCGGCTGCTGATGCAGATCCTGGCCTCGCAGGGCATCGAATTCGAGGCCGAGCATATCGATCCGAGCCTGCCGACCGACAACAGCCCGAACCGCAAGCCCGGTGTCGGCATGCTGCTCGAATACCTGCGCGACCCGAATCTCGACCGCGAACGCTCGGCCGTCGTCGGCGACCGCGAAACGGATCTGCAACTGGCCGGGAACATGGGACTGAAGGGTTACCGCGTCGGGCCCGAAGGCATGGGCTGGGACGAACTCGCCGCAGCGCTGGTCGACGCTCCGCGCACGGCGCGGGTTTCGCGCATGACCAACGAGACGGCGATCGAGGTCGAGGTCAACCTCGATCAGGCCGCGCCGGTGGCCGTCGACACCGGCGTCGGGTTCTTCGACCACATGCTCGACCAGCTCGCGGCGCACGGCGGCTTCGCACTGAAGCTCGGCTGCACGGGTGATCTGCATATCGACGAGCACCACACCGTCGAGGACTGCGCGCTGGCGCTCGGCGAGGCGCTGGATCGGGCGCTCGGCGACCGGCACGGCATCGGCCGCTACGGCTTCACGCTGCCGATGGACGAAACGCTGGCCGATGTTGCCGTCGACCTGTCCGGCCGGCCGGCGTTCGTGTTCGACGGCGAATTCCCGCGCGAGTCGGTCGGCGGCCTGCACACCGAGATGGTCCGGCACTTCTTCGCCTCGCTGGCCCAGGCGTTGAGGTGCGCCATCCACATTCGCGTCACCGGCGACAACACCCACCACATGGTCGAGGCCTGCTTCAAGGCCCTCGGCCGCGCACTCCGGCCTGCGCTCGCGCGTGACGAAGGTGGTGTGCCGTCGACCAAGGGAATGCTTTGATCAAAAGCATTGAAGAACCGCAGATGAACGCAGATAAACGCGGATGAAAGCAACAGTTGAAACTGGAATGAATGCTGCAGAGGCGATTCCGGTCATGCCTCGTCGCAAACCTGCCGCGGTGGTGTGTCGCGGAAAAAGATGTCGGCGATGGCGTTTTTTCGCCCAAGCCTTCGTCAGTTGCGTTGCGGCCCGGCCCGGTGGTCTTTCAAGATATTTTGTTTTTCATCTGCGTTTATCTGCGTTCATCTGCGGTTTCATTTTTTCCTGGCCGGGCGGGGTGGCGCAATGACTATCGCGGTGATCAACTCCGGCGGGGCGAACCTGGGGTCGGTGGTGCACGCGCTGAACCGGCTCGGGGCCGAAAGCGTGCTGACCGCCGATGCCGATGTGATCCGTTCGGCAAGCCGAGTGATTCTGCCCGGCGTGGGCGCCGCGGGCCGGGCGATGAACGCGTTGCGCGGGCACGGCCTGGTCGACGTGATCCGCGGCCTGACCCAGCCGGTGCTGGGTATCTGTCTCGGGCTGCAATTGCTGTTCGAATCGTCCGAGGAGGGCGAGACCGAGTGTCTCGGGATCCTGCCCGGCCGGGTCGTGAAGCTGCCCGCAACACCGGGGCTGCGCCTGCCGCACATGGGCTGGAACCGGCTGACGTGGCAGACCGACGACCCGTTGGGCCGGGGCATGCGCGGCGACGAATGGTTTTACTTCGTCCATTCCTACGCGGCACCGGCCGATGCCGCCGTCGCGACCAGCGAGCACGGCGAGTGCTTCGCCGCCGTGGTGCGGCACGCAAACTTCGCCGCGTGCCAGTTTCATCCCGAAAAATCCGCGGCTGCCGGGGCGCGTTTGTTGCGGAATTTTCTGGAGGGTGGAGGATGATCGTGATCCCCGCCATCGACCTTCGTCACGGCCGTGTCGTTCGGCTGCAGCAGGGCGATTATGGCCGGGAGACCCGCTACGGCGACACCGCACTCGAGCGCGCGCTGGTGTACGAAAAGGCCGGCGCGAAGTTATTGCACGTCGTCGACCTGGACGCCGCGCTGGACGGCGGCGACGGCAATCTGGCGCTGATCGGCGAGATCTGCGATGCGCTGTCGATCCCGGTGCAGACCGGCGGCGGCGTCCGGAACCGCGACGATGTGATCGGGCGCCTCGATGCCGGCGCGGCGCGGGTCGTGATCGGCAGCGTCTGCGTGCGCGAGCCCGACCGGGTCTGCGACTGGATCGCACGCTTCGGTCCCGAGCGCATCGTCGCCGGGCTGGACGTCAAGCGCGTCGACGACTTGTGGATCCCGCAAGCCGCCGGCTGGACCGAGGCCGGCGATTCCGACCTGTTCGCGCTGCTCGACAGGCTGAAGGCGGCCGGGCTGAAGCATCTTTTGTGCACCGACATCGCGCGCGACGGCATGCTCTCCGGCGCCGGGGTGGATCTTTATCGCGATCTGAAACGGCGTTACCCGACGCTGGCCATCCAGGCCTCGGGCGGTATCGGCTCCGTGGCCGACGTCGAGGCGGTTGCGGCAACCGATGTTGCCGGCTGCATCGTCGGTCGCGCGCTGCTGGAAGGGATGGTTTCGATGGACGCGATCGGCCGATTCACCTCTAAGGGAGATCGATAATGGTCGCCGTGCGTATAATTCCGTGTCTCGACGTGCGCGCCGGCCGCGTGGTCAAGGGCGTGAAGTTCCGCGACCACGTCGACATGGGCGACATCATCGAACGCGCGCAGAGCTATCGCGACCAGGGCGCCGACGAACTGGTGTTCTACGACATCACCGCAAGCCCCGAGCAGCGAAGCGTCGATGTCGAATGGGTCGAACGCGTCGCCGCCGAAATCGACATCCCGTTCGCGGTCGCCGGCGGCATTCGCGACGTCGAGCGCGCCCGCGCCGTGCTGCACGCCGGGGCCGACAAGATCTCCGTCAACACGCCGGCGCTCGAGCATCCCGATCTGGTACGCGAACTGGCCGACGCGTTCGGCAGCCAGTGCGTCGTCGTCGGCGTCGATTCGATCCGCGACGATGGGCAATACCGGCTGCGCGCCAACACCGGCGATCCCGACAGCATGGTCGATCCCGGCCTCGACACCAAGGCCTGGATCGAGCAGGTCCAGCGACTGGGCGCCGGCGAGATCGTGCTCAACTGCATGGACGCCGACGGCGTCCGGTCCGGCTACGACATCGAACAGCTGGCCGCGATGCGCCGGATCTGCGACGTGCCGCTGATCGCCTCGGGCGGCGCAGGAGCGCGCGAACACTTCCTGCAAGTGTTCAGGCAGGCCGACGTCGACGGCGCCCTGGCCGCGACCGTGTTCCACTCCGGGCAGATCCTGATTCCGGAGCTCAAGGCCTGGCTCGGCGAGCGCGGCATCGTGACGCGGGATGATATAGAGCCGCAGATGAACGCGGATGAACGCGGATAAAGAAAAAACTTGGAAACAATCAGGATTGGTGCCCTCTTCGTGTTCCGCTTTTCACAATTTTCATCTGCGTTTATCTGCGTTCATCTGCGGTAAATACAAAGAGAACTTTTCCATGACCAACACATTTGAAACCCCCGACTGGAACAAGACCGGTGGCCTGCTGCCGGCGATCGTTCAGGATGCGGCCAGCGGCCGGGTACTGATGCTCGGCTACATGAATCAGGAGGCGCTGGAGAAGACTCGGGCCAGCGGCCGGGTGACCTTCTTTTCGCGCAGCAAGGAACGGCTGTGGACCAAGGGCGAGACGTCGGGCAATGTATTGGAGCTTGTCTCGATCGGACTCGACTGCGACCGCGACGCGCTGCTGGTGCAGGCCCGGCCGGCCGGCCCGACGTGCCACCTGGGCACCGACACGTGCTGGGGCGATGAATTTCATCCGCCGGCGGGCTTCCTGGCCGAGCTGGAACGCGTCATCGAATCACGCAACGGCGCCGACCCGGAATCGAGCTATACCGCGAGGCTCCTGAACGAAGGCATCAAGCGCTGCGCGCAGAAGGTCGGCGAGGAAGGCGTCGAGGTTGCGCTGGCCGCGACCGCCGGCGATCGCGACGAACTGATCAATGAGTCGGCCGACCTGCTCTACCACCTGCTAGTGCTGCTGGCCGGCTCCGGTCTGTCGCTGGCGGAAATCTGCCGGAGGCTCGAGCGCCGGCACCGGCCGTAAGCCGGATCAGCCGTTCGCCGCGCACTCGTTTTACTAACACCGTCGTTAATCCTGCCACATTCAGCTTGTCTCTCGGCGCTCGTGGCAAGGCGTCGGTGCGCCAGCTGTAGCCGGGCCTACATCAAGCACCGACAACGCAGTCCACGGGCGCCGAGAGGCAAGCCCTTTGGGGGCTCCGGACGAATCCGCCTGCGGCGTTAAAGCGGCTCGACGTAGGTCTACTATGCCTTCGCCACTTTGCCTTGCAGGCGAATTCGTCTGGAGCCCTGAATGAGGCAGGATTAACGACGGTGTTAGTAAGTCCGGACTTCGATTCGGTACACGCATTCGTCGAGCGATGCGAGCCCGCGTTCGGCGAAGCGCTCGTGGCCGGCCAGCACGTCCCGTCTTTCGAGCAATTCGAAGCAGAAATCAGTACTTGCGGCGAGCTCGGATTCGTGCACCGAGAACGGCGGGCCGTCCATCTGCCGCTGGTCGTATTCCAGCGTCACGAGCAGGCCGGCGGCGTCCTCGGCGAGCAGTTCGCGCAGCCGACGCAGATAGCGCGGGCGCAAGTCGGGCGGCAGCGCGATCAGCGCGGCGCGGTCGTAGACCAGGCTGAAGCGGCGCGCCGGCGAAAATTCGAAGAAGTCGCCTTCGAGAAATTCCACGTTCGCAGCCGACCAGCGCACCATCGATCCGTCGGCGCGCCGGGCCGGCGTTCGGCCCCATTCGTGGAAGAATTCGCGTGCCGCCTTTTCGCTCAGCTCGATGCCGGTCACCGGGTGGCCGCGCCCGGCCAGCCAGCGCATGTCCACCGTCTTGCCGCACAGCGGAACGAGCACCCGGTCGGTGCGGTCATCGGCCACGCGGGCCCAGTAACGCTCCAGCGCCCAGTGCACCGATTCGAGGTGGAAACCGATTCGGTCCTGCCGCCAGCGGTCGTGCCAGAAATCCGGGTCCATGGCGGGGAGTATAGGCAACCCGGGCGCCGCACCGGCGGGCGTCAACCCACCTTATTTATTGCCGTGTCGTAGCGCGGGGCCTGGCGGCTCCGCAGTAGACAGGGTGGTGAATAAGGCGGGTTCAAAGCCCCAGCGCGAACAGCCCCAGGCACAGGATCAGCCCGGCCAGCGGCACGATGACGGTCAGCGCGCCCATGGCCGGGTAGGCGGCGGCGTGGCTCTCGCCGCAGATCGCGCGGATCGTGGTGACGACGTAGCCGTTGTGCGGCAGCGAGTCCAGCGCGCCGGACGAGATCGCGACGACGCGATGGAGCTGCTCGGGATCGACGCCCTGGTCGATGTAGTGCGGCCCGAGAATCGGCAGCGCGATGGCCTGACCGCCGGAGGCCGAGCCGGTCATCGCCGCGATCGCCGAGACCGCGATCGCGGCCGAGACCAGCCCGCTGCCGGGCAGGTGGGTGACCCAGTCGACCGCGGCGCTGAACGCCGGCGAGGCCTTGGCGACGGTGCCGAAGCCGACCACCGCCGAGGTGTTGCCGATCGCGATCAGCGCGCCGGTGCCGCCCTCGGCCAGCGCGCGTCCGGGGGCGTGCAGGTGCAGCGGGTTGATCAGCGAGGCGGCCAGACAGCCGCCGGTCAGCGCGACGATCAGCGCCGAGGTGCCGAGCGTGTCGTGGAACATGAACGATATGGCCAGCACGACCAGCAGCGGTACGGTCGAAAGCACCGGGTGCGGCAGGTCCGAGCGGCCGCTTTCGGGGTCGAACGTCCGTTCGTCGAACGCTTCGCCGCGCGCGACGGCGCGTTCCAGCATCCACTTCAGCCACAGGTAGCCGGTGGTCGCCATGAAGATCGCGACGATCAGGCTCGCCTGCCAGGCCGCCAGCGGGCTGGTGCCGAGGTGCTCGACCGGGATCCAGTTCTGGATTTCCGGAGAGCCGGCCGAGGTCATCGTGAACGTCACCGAGCCGAACGCCATCGTCGCCGGGATGAAGCGCCGCGGCAGGTTGGCGTCGCGAAACAGCGCCAGCGCCATCGGGTAGACCGAGAACGCGACGACGAACAGGCTCACGCCGCCGTAGGTCAATACCGCGCAGGCCAGCACCACCGCCAGCGCGGCCCTGGACGTGCCCAGCCGCCGGATGATCCAGTGCGCGACACTCTCGGCGCCGCCCGACGATTCCATCATCTTGCCGAACAGCGAGCCGAGCAGGAAGATGAAGAACCACGAGGCGATGAAGCCGGTAAAACCGGTCATGTACTGCGTGATCAGGTTGGCGTCGCCGTCGGCGGCCAGCGGCGGCAGCAGCGCGATGTCGCTGGTCAGGGCCACGACCAGCGCGCACAGCGGCGTGGCGACGAACAGGCTCATGCCGCGCATCGTCAACACG
>JAVVDX010000097.1:0-9344 GCA_032251475.1 Wenzhouxiangellaceae bacterium
CGCGGGCTGGACCGCCAGGCCGGCGAGGTGCTGGCCGCCGATGTCGTTGTCAGCGCGCGCGCACCGCTGCCCGCAGACATCGGCGAGCAGGCGGCCGAACTCGGGCTGGCGACCGCGCGCATGATCACGCTGTCGACGGTGCTGTTCTCGGAGACCGAAAGCGCTCTGTTCGACGTCAAGGCCGTCGACGGCAACTACCCCTTGCGCGGGCAGCTCAAGACCGCACCCGAGCCGGGTGCTGTGGACGAGCCCGCGACCGGCGTGCCGGCACCGGGCACGGCGTGGATCGAGCCGCGCGGCCTGCGCGTGCTGGCAATAGAACCCGGCGACACCGTCATGCTCGGCGAGCGCGAACTTGTCGTCGAGACGCTGCTGACCTGGGAGCCCGACCGCAACGACGGGCCGTTCATGCTTTCGCCCCGGCTGCTGGTGAACCTGGAAGACCTTGAAGGCTCGAGCCTGCTCGGGCCGTCGGCGCGTGCCCGCTACCGGCTGCTCGCGGCCGGCAGCGAGCGCGCGGTCGAGCGTTTCGTCGACCGCGTCGAGCCGGTCCTGAGCGACCGCCAGCGACTGCAGACCGTGCGCGAGGCCGAGGCGCGCACCGACGAGGCGCTGGAACAGGCGCGTCGCTTCCTGGCCGTCGCGGCGCTGACCGCGGTCGTGCTGGCCGCCGTTGCGGTACTGCTGGCAGCCCAGCGGTTCGCGCGCGCCGAGCGCGACCTGGTCGCGATCCTGAAGGCGTTCGGCGCCGCCGGCGGCGAAATCATGCGCGCGATCGTCTGGCTGCTGTTGTGGCTGGTATTGATCGCGATCGTGCTCGGCGGTGCGATCGGTCTGGCCGGCCAGGCGGCGATCGCGGAGATCCTGTCGGCGCAAATGGCGACACCGCTGCCGCCGGCCCGGTTGCAGCCGCTGGCCGGCAGCGCGCTGTTCACGCTGCTGATGGCGGCCGGCTTCGCGCTGCCGCCGCTGCTGTCGCTCAAGCACGTGCCGCCGATGCGCATCCTGAACCGGTCGCTGGACACGGTCCGGGCGCGCGATCGCATCGCGTGGCTGATCCCGGTGGCCGCGGCGCTGGCGATCCCGGTGTTCGAGCTCGGCGAATTCGAGCTGGCGCTGTACATGCTCGGCGGCAGCGCACTGGTGGCCGGGCTGCTGGCGCTCGCGGCGTGGGGCGCGATGGTGTCGACGCGCCGGCTGTCGGCGCGCGCGTCCGGGGCGTGGCGCTTCGGGCTGGCCGGGCTGGGCCGGCGCAGGGGCGCCAGCATCGTCCAGATCACCGCGCTCGGGCTGGGCCTGATGGCGCTGCTATTGCTGATGGTCGTCCGCGGCGAACTGATCGGACAGTGGCGCGCCAGCCTGCCCGAGGACACACCCGATCACTTCCTCGTCAACGTCCAGCCCGATCAGGTCGGGCGCGTGCGCGCCGCTCTCGAGCGCGTCGGCGTGCGCAAGCTGCAGATCCGGCCGATGGCCAACGCGCAGCTCGTCTCGATCAGCGGCGACCGGCCGCCCGAGGACCGTTTTACCGGCCAGGTCAACCTGTCGTGGATAGCCGAACTGCCGCCGGCCAACGAGATCGTCCGCGGCGCGTTCTGGAAGCCGGGCGAGCGCGGCCAGATCTCGGTCGCCAGGCGCTGGGCCGATCGCGTCGGCGTCGAGGTCGGCGACGAGATGACGTTCGACAGCGGCGGGCAGTCGTTCAGCGCGCGGGTCACGAGCATCCGCGACGTCGAGTGGGATTCGTTCAACGTCAACTTCTTCCTGCTGCTCACGCCCGAGGCGGGCGAGTTCCTGCCGCACCAGTTCGTCGCCAGTTTCCATGTGCCGCCGGGCGGTGCGGCGGCGCTGGACGATCTGGCGCGCTCGCTGCCCAATGCCAGCCTGCTCGACGTCGGCGCGCTGATCGAGCGGGTGTTCGAGATCGTCGACCAGGTCAGCCGCGCCGCGCAGGTTGTGTTCGCGTTCACGCTCGTCGCCGGTCTCGTCGTGCTGCTGGCCGCGCTCGAGGCGACCCGCGACGAGCGCCGAACCGAGGCCGCGCTGATCCGCACACTGGGCGCCGACAACGCGACGATCCGGCGCGGGCTGCTGGTCGAGTACGCGATCATGGCCGTGATCGCCGCCTCGCTCGCCGCCGCCGGCGCCGCGGTCACCGGCTGGCTGATGGCCGGCGAACTGTTCGGCTTCGCCTACCGTCCCGGCTGGGTCCTGTTCGTCGCCGGATTCGCCGTCTCGGCGCTGCTCATCGTCGGCGCCGGCTGGGCCGGCAACCGCAGCGTGCTGAATACCCCGCCGATCCGGATTCTGCGGGCGGGGTAGGGAGCAGAAGAACCAATTCCCGCACTTGCTGCGGGATCCGGCGTCTTTTCCAGGTTCCGGTAAAGCCGCTGGACCCCGGCTCAAGGCCGGGGAATTGGTAAATGAATTCACATCCCGCACTTGCTGCGGGACCAAGTGTCTTTCCCACGTTCCGGTAAAGACGCTGGATCCCGGCTCAAGGCCGGGAAGACGGTTAAGGTGTTTCCAACGAGCTAACCAGCCAACAAGCTCAACCCCGCCTTTTCGATGAATTCCCCAGGCGCCTCGAGCATCGGGAAGTGGCCGACGTCGTCCAGCCATTCGAGTTTCGCGCCGGGGATCGTCTCGGCCAGGCGGCGTCCGATGGCGGCGACGGCGACCGGGTCGCGCTTGCCCCAGACGATCGTCGTCGGCACGTCGAGACGGGCCAGCGGGGCGGTCCAGCGTTCGTGGAAGCGGTAGCGCTCGGCGATGTAGCCGATGATGTCGGGCAGCCGGGCGATGCCGTCGTTGTGGTTCATCAGCGCCCACATCGCGGCCAGTTCTTCGTCGGCAACGGTCCGGCCGAGAATCCTGCGGAGCTGCCAGCGGAACAGCCGCTCGCTGGCGAGCTTGGTGTAGGCGCGGCCCAGCCGCGAGCGCAGGATCTGCTGCGACGGGGTCAGCCGGGCCTGCTCGATGTAGACGCTGCCGTTGGTCAGCACCAGCGAATCGATCGAAAACGGCAGCAGGTTCATTTCGCGCCGGGCGAGCAGTTCGCACGCCACGCTGGTGCCCATGTCGTGCGCGATCAGGTCGATGTTTGCGATGCCGCGCCGGGCCAGCATCACGACCACGCGGTCGGCCTGGTCGACCAGCGAATAGCTGTATCCGGCCGGCTTGGCCGAGAAGCCGTAGCCGGGCAGGTCCGGCAGCAGCATGCGCGCCGCCCGGCCGGTACCCGTATGCACCCGGTCGACCACGCCGCGCCAGTCCAGCGAACTGGACGGAAAGCCGTGCAGCCAGACGACGGCGCGGTCGGAGTCGCGGTCACCGAGTTCGACGACGAAGCAGTCGATGCCGGCGAGGTCTTCGACGGCCCCGCGTTCCTGCCAGTCGCGGGCCGGGGGCGGAAGGTTCATCGGCGATGCTCCGGTTGCGGTTCCGGCACGATTATGCCGCCTCGGCGGCAATCGGTTTTCGGATGTCGGTTGAATTGACCTCGCGCAACTCTCCTGCGCATGACCGGGAGTAGCATTGAAAATGCGGTTCAGAGTGTGGTTGGCGTTGCGGGGCCTTTCAGGATCTGGCCGAAGCCGGGGTTGAAATCGCGCCCTGACGATCCAAGCCGAAGGGGCAGGAAGCAAGTGGAGGTGAGCAAGATGAATCTTCAGAAACTGACTCCATGGAACTGGCTCAAGGGTGAAGGCGAGCGCTACGGAGAAATGATGCCGTGGTCGCGCGGGACGGATCCGTTCACGCGCATGCACCGCGAAATGGACCGGATGCTCGAGGACTTTCTCGGCGAGAGCCGCGGCGCCGGCGAGATCATGCTCCGCCCGAGCGTCGACATCGCCGAGTCGAAGAAGGAATACCGCATCGATGTCGAGGTGCCGGGCATCGATCCCGAGAAGGTCGACCTGACCGTCGAGGGTGACATGCTGGTCATTTCGGGCGAAAAGCGGCGCGAGGCCGAATCCGGTGACGAAGGGTTCCACCGGGTCGAGCGCAGCTACGGACAATTTCGCCGTGCGCTGGCGCTGCCCGACGATGCCGACGCCGACAACATCCGCGCCGAATCGAAAAACGGCGTATTGAAGATTCACATTCCGCGTACGAAGGAGGCCGAAAAGCCCGGCGCGCGGAAGATCGAGATCCAGGGCGGCAAGGCCTGACCGGTTCAGCCCTCGCGTGCAGCCACCCCGGTGACGGGGCGGCCTGAGCAGGGCGAAGGAATTCGCCGGTTCGGCCGGTTTCTGCGGGGTTTCCCAATGGGAGCGCCCTCCGCCTTCGCAGAAACCGGCCGCGCCGGCGAGTGTTGGTGAAAAATCCAGCGGTTTCTTCACCCGCGTTATTCGTCACCCTTCCGTAGCGAGGGGGTGCCAGGTCCTGTGGCTGGGACGTTTCGCGACCAAGCAAGCCGGAGGCGTAGTCATCGCTACGGTGAGAACTTGCGACCGAGTGAAACGTCGCAGACGCGGGGCCTGGCGCCGCCGCAGTAGGCAGGGTGGCGAATAATGCGGGCTTAAAGGCCCCACCAGGCCAGCACGTGCCCCTCCATCAACTCCTCGCGGTACGGCTCGATCATCTCGATCGTGGCCGGGGCCGGTGCATCCTCGGAACCGGCGCCGTCCGGCCCGCTCGCGCTGCCGATCGCGGCGACCGCGACGCTCCGGCCCAGCGCGCGGTAGACGCGATCGCGCACCCAGGCGTATTCGGCCAGCGAGAAATCGTGCGCATTGAGCGCGTCGACCTGGGCGCGCTTGGCCTCGATCAGCAGGCCGGTCAGATCGGCGTAGGCGCCCATCATCTCGCCGACCGTGGCGTCTCCGCCGCGCTGGTCGACCTGCTGCTCCAGTTCCTCGTACTTGGCGTTCAGCTCGTTCAGCCGACCCTCGAGGCGTGCGCGCATCTGCCGCTGGGCGGCGAGAAAGCGCCGGAACGCCGGTTCGTCCAGCGCGCCGTCGGCAGGCGCCCGGAACGGCCGGCGATTCTCGACCGCCTCGTTCAACTCGCTGAATTCCTGCCCGAGTTTCGCGATGCCGCCGGCGAATTCCATGCCCGGCTTGACGACCTTGAACCACGTGACTGCTCCGCCGGCGACGGCGAGCACCAGCACCACGCCCAGGCACCCGATTGCGAATTTCTTCATCGACCTGACTCCCTCGGTAAACGGCTCCCGTACCTGTTTACGCAGGAGCGGGCCGGCATGCGCCAGGTCGGAGGGTTGCGTTCAGTCCGAGGTGAAGATCAGCCGCGGGCGGTTGTACAAGGTGCCGGCGATGGCGGCGAGAAAGACTGCCGCGACCAGCGTGCTGAAGATGGTGGAGAGATACCAGGCAGCCGGAATCACCTCGCCGCGCACCAGTTCGAGGATCAGTATGTTCTGGTTCAGCAGCGGTACCCAGGTCATCCAGAATTCGGACTTGGCCGGGTCGATCAGCAGCCAGATGCTCGGGATGACCGGCACCAGCATGACCATGCCCATGTAGCTCTGTGCCTCGCGGAAGCTCTTGGCGAACGACGCCAGGATGGTCAGAAGCGCCGCGGCGAACAGCGCCGCCGGGGCCACCACCAGGAATGCGCGCGCGGCCACCGCGAAATCGAGGTTGAGGACAATGCCCATGTCGGCCGTCGGCAGCATGCCCATCGCGTAGACGAACGCGATCAGGCCCAGCGCCAGCGTGGCCAGCGCGAAGAACGTTGTTGCGGCGAGCTTGCCGGCCATGATCTGCCAGCGCGGCAGCGGCGTGATCAGAAGCGGTTCCAGCGAACGGCGCTCGCGCTCGCCGGCAGTCGTGTCGATGGCCATGTGCATCGAGCCCATGAACACCGTGATCAGGATGAAGTAGGGCAGGAACGCCAGCACCTGGCCGCCGCGTGACGTGGGCGTGGAAAGATCGACGACCCGGCTGTCGACCGGCCGCGTCAGGTCCGGGTGCACACCGCGGAGCATCAGCCGCAGGTTGCCGATCCGGCTGTTGTAGCTTTCCAGGTAGCCGTCGACGCGCGAGATCGTCGTGCCGGTGTAGCGCAGCGAACGGTCGGCGATGATCTCGACCGGCGCGGGGCGCCCGGCGTTCCAGGCCGCGCCGAATTCGGCCGGGATGCGCAGCACGACTTCTTCGGCCTCGTCGCGCACTGCCTGTTCGGGATCGGCCGGGGGCTCCTTGACGATTACCCCCTGGCGCTCGAGCCAGCCGACCAGGTTGGGCGCGTGCGCGGCGCCGACAATCGGCAGTTCCAGCGGCGCCTCGAGCCGTTCGGTGGTCTGCCTGGCCATGAACGAAATCATGATTCCGAAGAGCACCGGGCCGAACAGCGGACCGATGATCAGCGTGTTCACGATCACGCGCCGGTCGCGGAAGTTGTCCAGCAGTTCCTTGATGAAGACGGTGATCATGCCAGCAGCCCCTCGTCGCTGCCGATCAGCTTGACGAACGCGTCCTCGAGATTTTGCTCGCCGGAGCGTTCGAGCAGTTGTCCGGCGGTACCGTCGGCTGCGATCCGGCCGCCGGAAATGATCACGATCCGGTCGCACAGCGCGGCGACCTCCTGCATGATGTGGGTCGACAGCACCACGCAGCGGCCCTCGGCCTTCAGCCGGAGCAGGAATTCGCGCAGGCTCCGGGTGGTCATCACGTCGAGCCCGTTGGACGGCTCGTCGAGCAGGATCGTGCCGGGTTCGTGGATCAGCGCGCGCGCGATCGCGACCTTGACCCGCTGGCCCTGCGAGAAGCCCGCGGTCTTGCGGTCGATGAACCCGCCCATGTCGAGCACTTCGGCCAGCGTTGCGATGCCGCTTTCGACGGTGTTGCGGTCCAGCCCCTGGAGCCGGCCGAAGTAGCGGATGTTCTCGCGCGCGGTCAGCCGGTCGTACAGACCGCGGGAGTCCGGCACGACGCCGAGCTTGCGCTTGACCCGGATCGGCTCGACCAGCGGGTCGATGCCGTCGATGGTCATCGTGCCGGCATCGGGTTTCAGCAGCGTGTAGAGCATCCTCAGCGTCGTCGTCTTGCCGGCGCCGTTCGGGCCCAGCAGGCCGGTGATCCGGCCGTCCTCGGCAGTGAAGCTGACCTCGTCGACGGCGACGACCTTGCCGTTGTTGAACGTCTTGCGGAGCTTCTCGGCGCGGATCACGGCGACGGTCCCAGCAGGCTGGTGAAGAACGGCTCGGGACCGATCGTGTCCATGCATTCGGTGTCCAGCCCGGCCACGCTCGCCTCGGCAACGAATTCGGTCGCGATGCCGGCGATGCACGGGTTCGTGATCGTGATGTGGCCGCGCCCGGCCGAGACCAGGTGCACGCTGTTGGAGTAGTACTTCGCGGCCTCGTCGCCGTAGGGCGGCGGCGTGACCGGGTCGAGTTCGCCGGACAGGATCAGCATCGGTACGTCCGAGGAAAACGGGTCGTGGAAATCGGGGCCGACCGGCTCGGCCGGCCACCAGGCACAGATTTTCGCGTACAGCTCGGTGAACGAGTTGCCGAGCAGCGTTCCGGCCGCGTCGGCGTCGGCCGGCCAGTACGGCCAGTCCTCGCTGCAGCCGACCGCGAAATTCAGTCCGATGGCGATCTCGTCGCTGATCTGGGCCGAGGTCATCAGCGCCTGCGAGGCCAGCCGCTCCGGGCTGCCGGTGGTCGCGGCCTCGTGGATCAGGTACGGGATCATCATCTGGGTGGTCGGCGAGTAGGCCAGAAAGCGCAGGCTGGAGGCGAGCACCGCGTCGGTGAATTCGATTTCCTCGGCGATGCCGGTGCGCGGGTGCGTGACGGTGATGTCCAGCGGCGATTCGCGAAACCGCTGCTTGAGTTCGGCGAACGCCGGCTCCAGTCCCGGGAACGTCTCCCGGCATTCCGCGTCGCCGGTGCACCGGGCCAGCAGCTTTTCGATCGCCCGGTCGAGCATCATGGCGTGCTCGGAGCCGAGCTTCAGGCGCATCGGCACGACGCCGTCGATGATCACGCTGCGCACAGATTCCGGATGACGGCGCAGGTAGACCTGCGCCAGCCGGGTGCCGTAGGACCCGCCGACGAGGTTGATCTTCTCCAGCCCCAGGTGGCGGCGCAGCGCGTCGAGATCCCCGGCGGCGTCGATGGTCGTGTAGTGGCGCACGTCGGCGTCGAGAACGGCGAGGCACTCGCGCAGCCGGTCGCTGATCGCGTCAAGGTCCGGCTCGGTCAGCAGCAGTTCTTCGTCGAACGGGCAGTCGAGCGGGTTCGAGCCGCCGGTGCCGCGTTGATCGAGGAAGACCAGGTCGCGCGTGCGATTGATATCCTTGAGCGCGCGGGCGACGATCGGCGCGGTGTCGCGTGCCGACTGGCCGGGCCCGCCGGCGAGGAAGAACACCGGGTCCGGCTCCGGGCTGGCGGCGCGCGCCTCGACAATCGCCCAGGCCAGCTCGATCTGCCGGCCGTCGGGCTCGGCCCGGTTTTCCGGGACGTCCAGCGTGCCGCAGCGGGCCGAAACGCTGATGAGGCCGCCGTCGGCGGAGAGTTCGCAATTGCGCGTGTCCGGCCGCGGGGTCTCGGCCCCGGCGCCGGATGCGAGCAGCGTGATGGCGAGCGCCGCGGCGGGCAGCGCGATGGTGGGGATCGACGATAATTTGATTGTCACCTGAACCGCCCCAAGAGATAGAGGTTTCGCGGGATCGACGAACGATACCGTTCCCGGCGTCCCGATACAACAGGCCAGAGGTCATGCACGCACTTGATGTACGCAACCTGAAAAAGACCTACAAGAACGGGGTCGAGGCGCTCAAGGGCATCGACCTTACCGTAGGCGAGGGCGATTTCTTTGCCCTGCTCGGCCCCAACGGCGCCGGCAAGTCGACGCTGATCGGCATCGTCTCGTCGCTGGTCAACGCCACCTCCGGTGAGACCCGCGTGTTCGGCATCAGCGTGCAGAAGAGCCGTTCCCGGGCGATGGCCGAGATCGGGCTGGTGCCGCAGGAGATCAACTTCAACCAGTTCGAGCGCCCGATCGACATCGTCGTCAATCAGGCCGGCTATTACGGCGTGCCGCGCAAGATCGCACGCGCGCGGGCCGAGAAGTACCTCCACCAGCTCAAGCTCTGGGACAAGGCGTTCAAGCCCTCGCGCACGCTGTCGGGCGGCATGAAGCGGCGACTGATGATCGCGCGTGCGATGGTGCACGAGCCGCGGCTGCTGATCCTCGATGAGCCGACGGCCGGCGTGGACATCGAGATCCGCCGGTCGATGTGGAAGTTCATCGAGCAGATCAACCGCGACGGCACGACCGTGATCCTGACCACGCATTATCTGGAAGAAGCCGAGAACCTGTGCCGCAACATCGCGATCATCGATCACGGCCGGATCATCGAGA
>JAVVDX010000098.1:0-9328 GCA_032251475.1 Wenzhouxiangellaceae bacterium
CGTCGGTCTGCAGCGCGTCGAGAATGCGCAGCACTTCCTTCGGGTTGCGGCCGACGTTGAGGTCGGTGACCGAGACGTGGCGAATGATGCCGTTCGGATCGACCAGGAAAGTCGCGCGGTTGGCCACGCCCTCGTCGCTGTGCAGGATGCCCAGCGCGCCGGAAAGCTCGCGCTTGACGTCGGCCAGCATCGGGATCTGCAGATCCTTCAGGTCGTTGTGGTGCTGGCGCCATGCCAGGTGCACGAACTCGGTGTCGGTGCTCGCGGCCAGCACCTGGCAGTCGCGATCGGCAAACTCGCCGGACAGGTCGCTGAACGCCTTGATCTCGGTCGGGCACACGAACGTGAAGTCCTTCGGGTAGAAGAACACGCACAGCCACTTGCCGCTGTAGGTGTTGGTGTCGATGTCGGTGAACGCCGAGTTGATGTCGGTGCCCACGGTCGCTTTCAGATTGAAGTTCGGAAACTTGTCGCCAATCGTCAACATTTCGGTCTGCTCCTTTCGGTTCGGGGTTGAAAATGATTGCTGAAAATTCGTCATGCGGCGCGGATCTCGCAGCCACGAGGATAATGATAGGGGCGGATTCCGATAAATCAAATTGATTGTTTTTATCCTGGCCATAGTCAATATTGATTACTCGTCCGGCACCGAGAGCCGCCCGTGAGGCACGACTCGTTGCCCGGGGCTGCAGCCGAAATACCGGCTGCTTCTTGATGCCGATCGGCCGCGGCCCCATCTCCCCAGATTCAGGCCCGAACCGGATTTTTCAATGGATCAGTTTCACGGCACGACGATCGTCTCGGTGCGCCGGGGCAACCGGGTGGTGATCGGCGGCGACGGCCAGGTCACGCTCGGCAACACGGTCATGAAAGCCAACGCACGCAAGGTGCGCAAGCTCTACAAGGACCAGGTCATCGCCGGTTTTGCCGGCGCCACGGCCGACGCGTTCACGCTGTTCGAACGCTTCGAGGCCAAGCTCGAGCAGCACTCGGGGCAGTTGACCCGCTCGGCGGTCGAACTGGCCAAGGACTGGCGCACCGACCGCATGCTCAGGCGCCTGGAAGCATTGCTGGCCGTGGCCAACCACGAGGCCTCGCTGATCATTTCCGGCAACGGCGACGTGATCGAACCCGAGGAAGGGCTGATCGCGATCGGCTCGGGCGGCCCGTACGCCCAGGCTGCCGCGCGCGGGCTGCAGCGCCACACCGAGCTCGACGCCGAGACCATCTGCCGCGAGGCGCTCAACATTGCCGGCGAGATCTGCATCTACACCAACGGCAACCTGACCATCGAATCACTGGAAATCTGATGTCCTACATGACCCCGCGCGAGATCGTCCAGGAGCTGGACCGCCACATCATCGGCCAGTCGGCCGCCAAGCGTGCCGTCGCGATCGCGCTGAGAAACCGCTGGCGCCGGATGCAGGTCGACGAGAAGCTCCGGCCGGAGATCACGCCCAAGAACATCCTGATGATCGGCCCCACCGGCGTCGGCAAGACCGAGATCGCGCGCCGGCTGGCCGCGCTGGCGCGCGCGCCGTTCATCAAGGTCGAGGCGACCAAGTTCACCGAGGTCGGCTACGTCGGAAAGGACGTCGAGTCGATCATCCGCGACCTGGCCGAGATCTCGGTCAAGATGGCGCGCGACAACGCCATGGCCGAGGTGCGCCCGCGCGCCGAGGAGGCCGCCTGCGAACGTGTCGTCGACCTGCTGCTGCCGCGCCGCCAGTCGACGGGATTCGCCAACAGCCCGGCCGAGGCCGACGGCGACCAGTCCGAAACCCGCCGCAAGCTGATGCAGAAGCTGCTGGCCGGCGAACTCAACGAGCGCGAGGTCGAGGTCGACGTGACGATGAACATCGGCGTCGACATCATGGCGCCGCCGGGCATGGAGGAGATGACCAGCCAGCTCCAGCAGATGTTCTCGAACATGGCCGGCGAGAAGCGCAAGAAGCGCCGGATGAAGGTCGAGGAAGCCCTGCCCGTCCTGATCGAGCAGGAAGCCTCGTCCATGATCAACGACGAGGAAGTCAAGCAGCACGGGCTGGACAACGCGCAGCAGAACGGCATCGTGTTCATCGACGAGATCGACAAGGTCTGCCGGCGCGCCGAGACCGGCTCCGGCGCCGAGATCTCGCGCGAGGGCGTGCAGCGCGACCTGCTGCCGCTGGTCGAGGGCTCGACCGTCAATACCAAATACGGTCCGGTCAGCACCGACCACATCCTGTTCATCGCCTCGGGCGCGTTCCACCTGGCCAGGCCGTCGGACCTGGTGCCGGAACTGCAGGGCCGGCTGCCGATCCGGGTCGAGCTGCGGGCGCTTTCGGCCGGAGACTTCGAGCGCATCCTGACCGAGCCCGACGCGTCACTGACCGAACAGTACCGCGCGCTGCTGGACACCGAAGGGGTCGAGCTGGAATTCACCGGCGACGCCGTGCGCCGGCTGGCCGAGATCAGCTATTCGGTCAACGAATCGACCGAGAATATCGGCGCGCGCCGGCTGCACACGGTCATGGAGCGGCTGCTCGACGAAGTCTCGTACACCGCCCCGGACCGGTCCGGATCGAAAGTCAGCATCGATGCCGCCTACGTCGACGAGCACCTGGGCGACCTGGCCGGCAACGAGGACCTGAGCCGCTACATCCTCTGAGCGCCCGCCCCGGTCCCGGCGCGGCCGGCCGGCCGAAAGCGAATCCACGCCCGGGCGGTCCCGGTAAGCCCCGGGTACGGGAAACGCGCTGTCGGTCCCGGCGTGCACGCCACGCCGGGTCGGGACCCTTTAAACTATGGGCTGATTCCGTTGTCTGTCATGCTGGGGGCGATGCGCGGTTCTGGTCCCGGGGTGCACCTGCCCCGGCGGACAGGCACCCGCCATCCCAGCCGTGATCAGCCAAAAGAACGAGAAAATTGAATCACTTGATGACTTCGAGCATTATTAATTCAAACCAGCCCGCCATCCGGCTCGAGGGCGTGCGCATGGTGCGCAGCGGCCAGTTGGTGCTCGACGATTTCAATCTCGAGGTTCCGCCGGGCAAGGTGACCGCGATCATGGGGCCGAGCGGCTCGGGCAAGACCACCGTGCTCAAGCTGATCACCGGCCAGCTCACGCCCGACGCCGGGCGCGTGTTCGTCGGCGACATCGATGTCTGCGAACTCGGGCGCGCCGAGCTCAACCGCGTCCGCCGGCATATCGGCGTGCTGCTGCAGAACGGCGCGCTATTGACCGACATGACGTGCTTCGACAACGTCGCGCTGCCGCTGCGCGAACATACCGAGTTGCCGGAGGAACTGGTTCGCAAGCTGGTGCTGCTCAAGCTCCAGGCCGTCGGGCTTCGCGGGGCCGCCGAAATGTACCCGCAGCAGCTCTCCGGCGGCATGAACCGGCGCGTCGCGACCGCACGGGCGCTTGCGCTGGACCCGGACCTGATGCTCTACGACGAGCCGTTCGCCGGTCTGGACCCGATCTCGCTGGCCGCCATTGGCCGGCTGGTCCGCCAGATCAACCGGGTCGTCGGCATCACCAGCCTGGTCATCACGCACGACGTCGCCGAGGTCTCGAAGTTCGCCGACTACGCCTGCATCATGGCCAACGGCCAGGTCGTCGCCTGCGGCATTCCCGACCAATTGCATGCGGAAGACCACGAGGTCGTCCATCAGTTCCTCGAGGGCCTGCCCGACGGGCCCGTACCGTTTCACTATCCGGCCCCGGATCTGGAGCTGGACCTGCTGGAAAACGGAGTTCAGGGATGAGCGAAGCAACGACCTCGCCGACGCTCGCGAACCGGGTCGCCGACACCGTGACAAGTCTGGGGCGCGCCTTTCTGTTCCTGTTGGCGGCGCTGCGGCGCATGCGCTGCACGGTCTTTCATGTCAGCGAAACGCTGCGCCAGGTCTATTACATCGGCGTGCGCTCGCTGATCATCATCATGACCGGCGGCTTCTTCGTCGGGCTGGTTCTGACGCTGCAGACCTACGACACGCTCAACCGCTTCGGCGCCGGCGACTCGGTCTCGACCGTGCTAGGGCTGGGGCTGTTCAAGGAGCTGGGCCCGGTGCTCACCGCGATCCTGTTCGCCGGCCGCGCCGGCACGTCGGTGGCTGCGGAAATCGGGCTGATGAAAGCCACCGAGCAGCTCGACGCGCTCGACCTGATGGCGATCGATCCGATGGAGCGCATCGTTCAGCCGCGCCTGCTGGCGGGACTGATCGCGGTGCCGGCACTGACGCTGGTGTTCAATTTCATGGCCCTGGCCGGCGGCGTCGTGTTCGGCATCATGCTCATGGGAATCGACAGCAACGTGTTCTGGGGCAATATGCAGAACAGCGTCGGGTTGTGGGAAGACTTCGGCAGCGGCATGCTCAAGGCCGCGTTCTTTGGGGTGATCGCAAGCTGGCTCGCGGTCTACTACGGGTGGACGGCCAAGCCGACCAGCGAGGGCGTGGCCACGGCAACGACCCAGACCGTGATCACGACCGCGATCTCTGTGCTGCTGCTGGACTTCATCCTGTCCGCACTGATGATGTAATTGCAGGAAAATTCAACGATGAAATCATCCAACCAAGTCGAATTCGCCGCCGGGCTCTTCCTGATGCTGGGAGTCGCGGCACTGATCTTTCTCGCGCTGCAGGCAACCGATTCAAGCGGCCTGCAAAGCCGGGAGAGCTACAACGTCGTGGCCTATTTCACCAACATTGGCGGGCTGAAAACGCGTGCCACCGTCAGCATGGCCGGCGTCAAGGTCGGCACGGTCGAGACGATCGAACTCGACGAGGAAACACTGGAAGCGAAAGTCGTGCTGAAGATCTTCAAGGAGTTCGATGACCTGCCCAGCGACACCTCGGCGTCGATCTTGACGGCAGGCATTCTCGGGGACCAGTACGTCGGGCTGGAACCCGGTGGCTCGCCCGATCCGCTGCAGGACGGCGACCGGATCCTGATCACCAATTCGGCGGTCGTGCTCGAGCAGTTGATCGGCCGCTACCTGTTCAATACCGAGGAGCAGAACAGCCAATGACGATTTCGCTCTTCATCCGCACGGCATTCGTCGCTGTCGCGACGGCGTGGTGCGTGGCAGCGTTCGCCCAGGACCAGCCGGAAGAACCGGTCCGCATCGTGCGCGAGACCACCGACAAGCTGTTCGCCATGGTCGACGGCAATCGCGACATGTACGAACAGAATGTCGAGAAGCTCGAGCAGGACATTCGGCCCATCCTGCTGCCCAACGTCGACACCCTCTACTCCGGGCGCCTGGTGCTGGGCCGACAGGCGCGCGGGCTCGAGCGCGAGAAGATTCTCGAATTCTCCGAGGCGCTCAGCGATCTGCTGATCCGCCAGTACGCCGACGGTCTGCTCGAGTTCAAGACCCGCGACCAGGTCGAGGTTCTGCCGCTGAGCGGCGAAAACACCGAGCGCATGACCCGGGTGAAGACGCGGGTAACGCTCGAGAACGGGCAGCAGGCGCCGGTGGACTACGTGTTCCGCAAGGCCGACGAGGGCTGGAAGATTTTCGACGTCATCGTCGAGGGGATCTCCTACGTGGCCACGTTCCGGAACCAGATCGGCGAACAGATCCGGCAGCAGGGATTCGACACGACGCTCGCCAAGCTCAAGCGCGGCGAAATCGACGTCCGCATCGAAGATGATTGATCTCTCGCCCGACGCCGACGGCCGCGTCGCGCTCACCGGGGAACTGACGGTCGACGAGGTTCCGGCGATTTACAAGGCCAGCCTGGGCTGGAAGAAGTACGGGCTGCCCCGGGCAATCGACCTGTCGCGGCTGGAGCTGACCGATTCCAGCGCCGTGGCGTTACTGCTGGAGTGGGCCGCGTGGGCCCGCCGGCGCGACCGGCGCATCGATTTCGTGGATCCGCCGGAAGGCCTTCGGACGATTGCCGGTCTCAGTAGCGTGGGCCCGCTTCTCGGATGGGAGGAAGATCAATGAAATATCGCAGCATCATCGCCGCGATCCTCGGCGCGCTGCTGGCCGCCTGCGCGACGACTGCTCCACCGCCCGACGAACGCCATCCGCGCGACCCGTGGGAACCGTACAACCGGAACATGTACAAGTTCAACCGGACGCTGGACAAGGCGATCTTCAAGCCCATCGCGACCGGTTATGAATACGTCGTGCCCGACCCGATCGAGGACATGGTCACGAACTTCTTCGTGAACCTGAAGTCGCTGCGAACGATGATCAACCTGACGCTGCAGGGCCGGCCGAAGGACACGGCCCGCATGGTCGAGCGATTCGTCGTCAACTCGGTGTTCGGCGTCGCCGGTTTCTTCGATGTCGCCACCAAGGTCGAGCTGCCGAATTACGAAGAGGATTTCGGCCAGACCATGGGCGTCTGGGGCTGGGACGATTCGCGCTATTTCGTGATCCCGCTGCTGGGCCCGTCGACCATCCGCGACGGGCTGGGCATGCCGTTCGACGCCTATACCGACGTGCTCTGGCGCGAGGCGATCGACGGGCGCGAATACGGCATCGCCATCGAACTGATCCAGACCCGCGCCAACCTGCTGCCGCGTGAAAAGCAGCTCGAGGAAGCGTTCGACGAGTACCTGTTCGTGCGCGACGCCTGGCTGCAGAACCGCAAGTTCAAGATCACCGGCGAGTCCGAAACCCCGGATTACGATGAATTCCTCGACGAGGAGTGGGAAGAGGTGGAGGATGGCGAAACCCCGCCCGAAGAAGAAAACGTTGAGGATGGCGAAGGTGATTCATAGCTCTCGATTGTCGGATTACGCTTCGCTAATCCGACCTACGCTTGATCGCTGCCGTCCCGGACCGCAGGTCGGGATAGGCCCAAGGCCGTAACCCGACTGTCCTACCGCTAAATTGACCCGATTCGCAATAGATCGGAAGCCGTAGGTCTGGTTAGGCCGAAGGCCGTAAACCGACGAAATGACGCGACCGACGGAAACGGGCTCAACCCCGCGCCGCGCGCTTGCGCTCGTGCTCCTTCAGAAGCCGTTTGCGCAAACGGATGTGCCCGGGGGTCACTTCCATCAACTCGTCGTCGGCGAGAAACTCCAGCGCCTGCTCCAGGCTCATTTTCACCGGCGGCGTCAATAGCAGCGCGTCGTCCTTGCCGGCAGCGCGAATGTTGGTGAGCTTCTTGGTCTTGAGCGGATTGACGACCAGGTCGTTGTCGCGGTTGTGCAAGCCGATGATCTGGCCCTCGTAGACCTCCTCGCCCGGACCGACGAACAGCTTGCCGCGGTCCTGCAGGTTGAACAGCGCGTAGGCGACCGTCGTGCCGGTATCCATGCTGATCAGCGTGCCGTTGTCGCGGCCGGCGATACGTTCGGTGGCCGAACCCCAGTGGTCGAACACGCGGAAGAACAGCCCGGTGCCGGCGGTCATGGTCCGGTACGCGCTCTGGAAGCCGATCAGGCCGCGCGCCGGCGCGATGTAGTCCAGCCGCACCCGCCCCCTGCCGTCGGGCTGCATTTTTTCCAGCCGTGCCCGGCGCTCGCCCATGGTCTGCATGACCGGGCCCTGGTACCGCTCGTCGAGATCGAGCACGACCTGTTCCCACGGCTCTCGCACCTCGCCGTCGATCTCGCGCTTGCGTACGCGCGGCCGCGAGACGGCCAGCTCGTAGCCTTCGCGCCGCATCGTCTCGATCAGCACCGAAAGATGCAGTTCGCCCCGCCCGGCGACGTCGAACTGGTCCGGGTCCGGCGTTTCGCGGACCTGCAGCGCGACGTTGTGGCTGGCCTCGCGGAACAGCCGCTCGCGCAACTGGCGGCTGGTCAGGTACTTGCCGTCGCGGCCGGCGAACGGCGAGTCGTTGACCTGGAAGGTCATGTGGATGGTCGGCTCGTCGACGGTCAGCGGCGGCAGCGCCTCGACCCGGTCCGGGTCGCACAGCGTGTCCGAGATCCCGATGTCGGCAATGCCGGAAATCGCGACGATGTCGCCGGCCTCGGCCGATTCGACCTCCTCGCGCTTCAACCCGCGAAACCCGAGCACCTGCAGCACCCGGCCCGGGCGCGGCTTGCCGTGGCGGTCGACGATGGCGACGTTCTGGTTCGGACAAACACTTCCACGGTCGATCCGGCCGATACCGATCAGGCCGACATAGCTGGAATAGTCCAGGCTCGAGATCTGCATCCGGAACGGACCCTGCGAGTCGACGCCCGGCGCGGGAACGTGCTCGACCAGGGTCTCGAACAGCGGCGTCAGGTCGCCCTCGTGGACATCCGGCTCCAGCCCGGCGTAGCCGTTGAGCGCCGAGCAGAAGACGATCGGAAAGTCGAGCTGCGCCTCGCTCGCGCCGAGTTTGTCGAACAGGTCGAAGGTCTGGTCGACGACCCAGTCCGGGCGCGCGCCGGGCCGGTCGACCTTGTTGACGATAACGATCGGCCGGAAACCCATCGCGAACGCCTTCTGCGTCACGAACCGGGTCTGCGGCATCGGCCCGTCGACCGCATCGACCAGCAGCAGCACCGAGTCGACCATCGACAGCACGCGTTCGACCTCGCCGCCGAAATCCGCGTGACCCGGCGTGTCGACGATGTTGATCCGGTAGCCGTTCCAGGCGATCGCGGTGTTCTTCGAAAGAATCGTGATGCCGCGCTCGCGTTCCTGGTCGTTCGAGTCCATGACCCGCTCGGTCAGCTTCTCGTGCGCGGCAAATTCGCCGGACTGGCGCAAAAGCTGGTCGACCAGCGTGGTCTTGCCATGGTCGACATGCGCGATGATCGCGACGTTGCGAAGGTTCATTTCAGGGAAAACCCGGGAGAATGGCCGAGAGAGCCGGGTATTCTACTCTGGATTCCGGGTCAGCCGATATGGCCTGGCTCGGAATGCGGCTCAGGCAGCAAACGGGTTGACGATTTCCAGCCCTGCGGACCGTCCCCCTGGGGCGATTGCAGATCGTAGAATCGTCGGTCGGATCAGCAATGCGTAATCCGACATCAAAGCCTCTTTCACCCTCTCCGCTCGCCAAAAAATGCAGCCAGCAGCGCCGCCGCCTCCTCGGCCATCAGCCCGGCCGAGACCAGGCAGCGATGGTTCAGGTGCGGGCTGTCGAGCAGGTTGAACACCGAGCCGCCGGCCCCGGCGCGCGGGTCGAAGGCGGCGAACACGACCCGCTCGACCCTGGCGTGGACCAGCGCGCCCGCGCACATCGCGCACGGCTCCAGCGTCACGTACAGCGTCGAACCCGGCAGTCGGTAATTGCCGGCCCGCGCACAGGCCCGTCGCAGCGCGACCATCTCGGCATGCCCGGCAGGATCCGAATCGCGAATGACCCGGTTGTTGCCCTCCCCCAGAATCTCGCCATCGCGCTCGACCAGCGCGCCCACGGCCACCTCGCC
>JAVVDX010000099.1:0-9322 GCA_032251475.1 Wenzhouxiangellaceae bacterium
TCGAACGGCTCTTCGAAGATGTCCGGCTGGCCCTGCGTGCCGGCCCGCGAGATCCGTTCGCCGAAGCTGTTGAACAAGAGCGTCAGCTCGAGATCCTCGCGCGGGCTGGTGTAGCCGATCTGCGCGTTGACCACCCACGGCGAGGCCCCCTGCAGCCGGCGTGTCGGATTGGTGATGTTCGAGGTTTCGGCGTCGATGTTGATCTCGGTCGAAAGGTCGGTGTAGTTGGCCGCGATGAAGAAATGCTCGAGCCCGATCCCGCGCAGCCAGCCCATGCGGATGCGGTCCAGCCATTGCCAGTCGTTGACCAGACCCAGCGACCGGTACAGGTCGACTTCCCAGCCGTCGACGGTGGCCGATTCGGCGTTCTGCAGCGTCACCAGCGTGCCGGAGCCGCCGGAAGTCACGACCTGCTCGATCGGATCGCTGAGATCCTTGGTGAAATACGCAAACGAGAACGAATCGATCTCGTTGAAGTAGTACTCGAAGCGTGCGTCGAAATTCTCGATCGAGGTCGTCTCCAGATCGAGATTGCCGACGGTTCGCAGGTCGGTCTGCGGGTCGGTGAACGGCGCCGGCGAGATTTCGCGAAAATCCGGCCGCGACAGTGTTTCGGCATAACCGAGGCGCAATTGCGCGTTGTCGGTGATTCGCCAGGTGAGCGAACCGGACAGCAGATCGTCGTCGTCGTCGATCTCGCCGATCTGCGGCGGTGCGTCGGGATTGGAGAAGTCGTCGGTGATGACATTCTGGAAGTTGGATTCGTGGCGCAGCCCGCCGGTCATCACGAGCCGGTCGAACAGGTCGGTCTCGAGCATCACGAACCAGGTATCGAGTTCCTGCTCGGCCGTGTAGTTGTCGGTCGCACGGGTGCTTTCACCCAGTTCCAGCCGGCGCGGGCCGATATTTTCGGGCGCGATGATCTCTTCTTGCGGAAGCTCGACCAGATCGCGCGGCACCCGGCCATCGAAACTGAAGGTGCGCAGGATCGAAATCCGGTCGCGTCGGGTGCGCCCCAGTCCGCCCTTGAGCGCGATCTTGGCGAAGCCCAATTCCGGCAGGGGCTGGCGCAGATCAATCGACCAGTCGGTCAAATCTTCGTCGAGTACCGCCCACGATTGCGAGTTGCCGTCGGCGCGCCCGGAAAACACGAACACGCCGTCACGGTCGTCGTCGTCGCGCCGCCAGTCGACGGTGTTCGGATCCTCACGCGTCGCCCGGCCCTTCGTGAACTGCCAATCGAGATTCAGCCCCAGCCCGGGTACCGTGTGATCGCCGAACCACTGGGCAGCGAACAGCTGGTTTTCGGTCCATTCGAGCTTGAACCGCTGCAGCAGTTGCGAATCGACGATGCCCTCGTCGAAGCGCGTTTCGTCCTCGGACTTGCGCAGCAGCATCACATTGGTACCCAGCGACGTCCAGTCGCCGATCTCGATACCGCCGGTCAGGAAACCGCTGAGGTCGATGTTGCGCAGCGTGCGCTGGACATCAAGATCGTTGACCGGCTGCAGCCCTTCGTTGGTCGCGGCGAAGGTGCGGCGCTGCTCGTCGCGGAACCGCCATTCGTCGCTGTAATCTACGGTAGCCAGAAAGCCACCCTGAATTCCGGTGCCGAACGTCCACGAATTGCCCAGCGTGACGCCGAATCCGCGGTCGGCCGGCAATTCCTTGTTGCGCGTCGAGAACGGAGTGCGTGCCGCCACCTGCTCCCCGATGGCTTCGAGCTGCTCGGGCGAGACGCCTTCGGGATTGAACAGCGAGGCGCGCCGCAGGAACTGGCCATTGGCGGTGGCGTCGTCCAGCAGCGGCGGCACGTCGCGGGTGTCGTCGTCGAACCCGGTCCAGTCGCGATCGCCGCCGTCGTAGCTGCGGGCCGTCTGCCACGTCGATTCGCTGTTGTAGGCGGTGCTGTAGCCGACGTTGAAGACAAATTCTTCGGGAAACTGGCGCGTGGTCATCTGCACGTTGCCGCCACCAAAAGCGGCCGGCATTTCGGCATCAGCCGTCTTCTGCACCACGATCCGGCTGACGATATCGGCCGGAAACAGGTCCATCGGCAATACCCGGCGGGTCGGGTCGGGACTGGGCAGCGTCGCGCCGTTGAGCTCAACGCTGGAATAGCGCTCGCCGAGGCCGCGCACGAAGATGAACTCGCCGCGAACCAGCGTCAGACCGGTCACCCGCTTGAGCGCTGCGCCGACGTCCGAATCGCCGGCGCGCGAGATCTGCTCGGCGCTGAGCACGTCGGTGACCGCGGTGGACTCCCGACGGATCGCGACGACCTCAGTCAGGCTGCCCTCGATGAACGGCTCGACGACGACGAATTCGGCCAGTTCGAGCCCGGCTGGCGGCAATTCGAAGTTGCGTTCAGTGGTGGCGTCCGGGGCGATGGCGACATTCTCGATCGTGCGCGTGGCGAACTCGGCGTGCAGCACCGAGACCGCATAGTCGCCGGCCGGCACTTCGGTGCTGAAACGACCCTGCTCGCCGGTGCGAACCTCGATCGGCGTGCCGGAGACGAACACGCGCGCCCCTGCGATCGGCGCGCCGTCCTCGGTCGATACCACGCGGCCGGTCAGCGTGCCGCTTCCGGCTTCGGCCGGCTGTCGGGACTGGCGCTCGTCCAGATTGGTCAGCCCCGGACCGAAAGAGCTCTCGATGCTGACCTCGGCGCGCCGCTCGGGCCCCTTGAGCGAGATGATGATCTGGACGATCTCACCGGCACGCAGCTCGAGCGGCATTGCCGTCAGCGCCTGGCCGTGGTCGAACACGGTCAGGCGATCGCTGGCCGGCGGCAGTTCGGCGCGCCACACCCCGTCGGCGGTACGCCCGGCCGCCTCGCCGAAACGCACGATCAGATCGTCGACGGGCCGGCCGTCTTCGAACACGAGGACTTCCAGTTGCGCCGGCTGCGACGCGGCGTCCGCTGCCGCCGGCGGTTCGGCCTCGGCGCGCCCGTTCGCGGATTGCGCGCGCGCGGTCAACGACACCATCAGGCCGAACACGATCGAAACCAGACCCAGCCAATGGGCCGCGCGGCTCAGGAACGAGGAGCGCATCGCCTTATCCGCACATCCACGGACGATCGGCGCACTGTTCCATCGCGCGCCGCAATTCGGCTGCACGCCGGAACAGGTCGCTGCGCTTCAACTGCTGCAGGTGGTTCTCGGCCTGCTCGAAGTCACCGGACTTGAACAGAGAATAGGCCAGCGCGTAGCGCAGGTCTTCGTCCTCGAGCAGCCCGACACGCGCGAGGTCGCGCTCCATGGCTGCGGCCTGCTCGAAGCGCTTGAGTTCGAGAAAGATCGCCAGGCGCTGCTTGAGTTTCTTCTTCTGGTCGATGACCTCGCCGTTCAGCGTCAGCGCCTGGATCAGCCAGCCGGCGCGCCGGTACAGCTCGGCGGCGTCGGAATTCAGGCTCGGGTCGCGCCGGGCGGCGGCGCGCATCACGTCGGCCGCCGGCAGCAGCATGTCCTGATCGAGGTAGACGTGCGAGAGCACCTTGGCCAGCATCACGTTGCCGGGATGGCCCATCCGCGCTTTCTCGAGAATCAGCGCCGCCTCCTGGTACTGCCCGGTCTCACGCAACGCGTTGCCGATCGCGACCGCATCCTCTCCGGTAGCCTGACCGGTTTCGAGAAATTCCAGTCCCTCATCGGCCGCGGTCTGGTACAGGCCCTGGTCGACCAGCAGGAATACCTGGCGCCGGACGAAATCTCCGGCCCGGTCCGGGAACAGCTCCCGGCCCTGCCCCAGCACGCGCCAGGCCCGGTCGAACTCGCCCAGCTCCCAGTGCGCCCGGGCGCGCATCATGAACACCGACGGCAGCCGCGTCGCGCTCGCCCCGGCCTGGTCGAGCGCCGCCAGCGTTTGGCGGTACTGTTGCTGGCCGAAGCGGGCCTGGGCCAGATACAGCCACACCACCGGCTCGTCCTGCCCGGCGGCGATCGCGGCCTCGAACTCGGCAGCCGCGCGCGCCGGTTCGTCGAGGTTCAGCGCGACCAGCCCGGACAGGGTGTGGTAGCGCACGCGATCGAGATCCTCGGCCTCGGGATCGACCCGGGCCAGCGCGTTACGCGCGCGCTGGTAGTTGCCGTCGCCGATCAGCACCGCGGCCAGCGACAGATATTCGACCGGCTCTTCGGGCGGCTCTTCAGGGCGATCTTCTGCGGGGTCGTCGCGCGCCGCCGACGCTTCGGCCAATGCCCCGAGCAGCAACAGCAGCAACGCGATCAGCGGCAACAGCGGCGGGTTTGGCAACATCGAACGGCCGCTCGCGATCAGCTCAGGTCGAAGCGGACGCGCTGCCTGGCCCAGACCTTGACGTTGCGGCCCTGGTACTGCGCCGGCTCGAACCTCCAGTTGCGCACGCCCTGGAGCGCGGCATCCTCGAACACCCCGGAAGGCCGGGATTCGAGCACCTGGACCTTCTCGATCTCGCCGGTCGCGCTGATCAGCAGCGACAACACGACGTAGCCTTCGACACCCTTCGAGCGCGCCGATTTCGGATACTCCAGCGGCGCCTGATAGGTTGGCCTCGGCGGCGCGTCGACCGAGTCGTCGGTCATGACGACGTTGCGGGTGTCGCCGAGCAGTTCGTCCTGCAGACTGCCGAGCTCCGACGCGCTGAAACCGGGCAGCCCGAAGTCGATGCCGGAAAGCGAGCTGTCGAGATTGACCATCGGCGGCGCCGGTTCGGTCGAGCGCCGGCGCGGCGGCGGTTCCCGGCGCTGTTTCGGCGGCGGCGGAGGCGGCGGCTTCTTCTCGACCGCGAACGAGGTGTCGGTACCGACTTCCTGCCGGTCCGGCGCCTCGGACAACCGGTTGATCACCAGCAGCGTACCGACGACCAGCACCGTGCCGGCAACCATCGACGTCAGCCCGGCCGCGAGGGAGCGCCATCCGCGCCCAGTGCCGGGTTTGCGCGTTTCGATTGAAGTCTCGTGTGTCATTGCTGTCTCTCCTTGCAGTTTCCGCCTGCAATTTGCCGGGGGCCGATCAGCGCGCGCCCGCCTCGTCGACCGTGGCCACGCCGACGTCCCGGGCGCCGGCCCGGCGCGCCTGGTCGACGACTTCGACAAGCTTTCCGGCCGGCACCTGGTCGTCGGTCACGACCAGCACCTGCTGTTCGGTCGACGAGGCGAGCCGGTCGCGCAGACGGCTCTGGATTACCCAGACACGTACCGGCTGGCCGTCCATGTAGACGTCGCCGGCGTTGTCGATGTAGAGCCGAATCGCCTTCGTCGACGCGGCGGTCGCGGTCGAGGCGCTCGGACGGTTGAGATCGAGCTTCATGTCCTTGACGAAGGTCGTCGAAACCATGAAGAAGATCAGAAGAATGAACACCATGTCGATCAGCGGCGAAATGTCGACGCGCTGCTCGGTATCGGTTCGTTCGCGAAATCTCACGCGGCCTCCCCGGGCACCGTGCCGCTGCACAGCAGATCCTTGAGCTGCGCCAGGTCGTGCCGGATCTCGGAGGCCCGGCGGTCGAGCATGCCGCCGACGATCAACCCCGGAATCGCGACGGCCAGTCCCATCTGCGTCGTGAACAATGCCTGCGAGATACCGCCGGCGATGCCGCCGGACTGCGCGAACAGCGACATGTCGGCCAGCGAATCGAACGTCTCGATCATGCCGGCCACCGTGCCGAGCAGGCCGGTCAGCGGTGCGATTGCGACGATCGTGAAGATCAGCGTGTGGTAGCGCCGCGTGGTCCACTCGAGGTCGGCGAAGGCATCGTCGAGCCGCCGCCGCAGGTGATCCGGATCGCCGCGCGCGATGTGCAGTCCGCGCACCACCGCATCGTCGAGCAGGCCCTTGGGTGCACGCTCGAACGGTTCGGCCGAAATCCGGTGAATCAGCCGCCGCACCGAGCGCACCGACCCGCGCCGGAGTGCGGCGAACCGATAGCCGATCGCGAACCAGAGGACGACCGTGGCGGCCATCAGCGGCGGCATGACGTAGCCGCCCACCTCGAAAAAATGCCGCAGGTCGTTGAACAGTTCGCTGAGCACTTCACGCAGCCTCGGCCGATCGGGACGCCCTGCGATCGCTGAACAGA
Source organism: Wenzhouxiangellaceae bacterium (assembly GCA_032251475.1). Taxonomy (GTDB): domain Bacteria; phylum Pseudomonadota; class Gammaproteobacteria; order Xanthomonadales; family Wenzhouxiangellaceae. The sequence continues at coordinate 6,065 of JAVVDX010000099.1, forward strand.
TTGATCACGCGCAGCGCGGCCTTTTCCATGTCGTCCTTGATACGCTCGGCCCAGCCCGACAGCAGATTGCCGAACAGCAGCAGCGGGATGGCGACGATCAGCCCCAGCTCGGTCGTCACCAGCGCGATCGAAATGCCGCCGGACAGCAGCTTGGGATCGCCGGTGCCGAACTCGGTGATGACGTCGAACGTCGCGATCATTCCGGTCACGGTGCCGAGCAGTCCCAACAGCGGCGAGACCGCGGCGATAACGAGAATCAGCGCCCCGAACCGGTTCAGGTGCGAGTTTTCGTGCAGGATCGACTCGGAGACGATGTCCTCGACGTGCTCGCGGTCGCGGTCGAGGTTGCGGATCGTCGCGGCCACGACGCGGGCGGTCGCACCCGTGTGACGCTTGAGCACCTCGAGCGCGGCGTCGCGGTCGCCGCGCCGGACGTGCCCCGAGACGGCTTCGATGACGCGCCCGGTGGCCGAACCGGCGCGCTGCAGGAATACGACGCGCAGGAGGACGAGCACGCCGCCGAGCAAGCCGAGGAAAAAGATCACCCAGCCGATCACGCCGCCGGAATTGACGGTCTCGATCACGCCCCTGGCGGCCTTGCGTTCGACCTCGGCGTTGAGCGATTCGAACAGGAAGACCGGCAACGGGTCGGGCATCCGCCCGGCGGCGAGCGCGCGCGCCGCGTCGGCGGACTCGGTGCTCCAGATTTTCAACTCGCCGTCGCCGGCCGGTGCCAGCGCGCCGTTGCCGCGAGCGCTGAGGCCGTAGGCGGCGATGTTGCCGACGTGGATGATGTCGCCGTCGACGCGCGTGCCGTCGGCGAGGAAGAATTCGCCGGTTGAGCGCCGGACCCGGTGGCCCCGATCCAGGTACGCCAGCGCCGCGTCGAACAGCCCGCCCACATCTTCCGCGCCCGGGGCCTTGTCGCCGGGATTCGGGTTCCAGGCGTCCTCGAGCGTGGCCTCTTCAAGAGTGAAACGGGCCTGGGTGAACGTCGCTCCGAGCAGGTCGGAATTCTCGCGCGCCCCTTCCACGGCCCGCTCGGACTCGAACAGCAGGTCGTCGAGCCGATCGGCGCGCCCGCGCATCTCGACGACGCGGTTTTCGAGCGCCCGGATCTCGGCCTGCAATTGCGATCGCTCCTGCTCGCGGGCCTCGCGAAATCGTGCCAGGCGCCGTTCGAGATCGCGCTTCTGGCCCTGCAGGAACGCAAATTCGCGCTGGTAGGCCTGCTCCAGCGATGGCTGCTGGGGCTCCGGCAGCGGTGCCGCGGCCGGGTCCTGGCCGGTTTCGGTGGAGGTCTGCCCGATCGATGCCTCGGGCTGCTGTTGCCCGGACTGTGTCTGCTCCTGCGCCGGAAGGGGCATCGAGACCAGCAGCGCGAAGATCAGGGCGACGGTTCGGATCCACGCGTTGCTCATGAGCCCGACTCCAGCCGGATCGTGCCGTTGGGCAATTCGAAGTAGCCGGTACGGATCTGCTTCTTCAGCGAATCGAACAGCTCGCCGATGCGCTGGCGATCGGCGCCGGACTCGGCCAGCGTGTAGCGCCAGTCGTCGCCGTCACGGGTCACAAGGCCCATCCGGCCGTCGCGGGTCTGGAAGTACAACGCCACTGCGCCGACCTTTGCGATGTCGGCCAGCACCCGGTCGCCGCCGAGCGGGATGATCTGGCTGTACAGGCCGCTGTCGCGCGTCAGCCGCAGCTCGTCTTCGTAGAAGCGCCACAGCCGGTTGACGACGCGCGGCGGCTCGAGGGCGCCGGATTCGAGCTGACTGGCGATTTCGCCGAGCGCGTCGAGGCGTTCGGTGCGCTTGAACGGGAACCCTTCCTCGATGCGCTGCCGCAGGCCGACGATGATCTCTTCGGCCACCGGCACCAGCACCTCGCCGGCCACGCCCGCCTCTCGCGCCCGCTGCCGGTTTTCCGCCAGGTCCTGCTCGAGCTGCCGGATGCGCAGGGTCTCGCGCCGCTCGGTCGCCTCCAGATCGCCCTTCTGCGCGGCCAGCGAGTTCATCTCGGCCTGGTGCTGCTCCTGCAGTCGGTTCAGTTCGGTGTTGAGCGACTCGACCTCGCCGCGCAGCGCCACAAGCTCCTCGGCGAGCGCGTCGAGGGAGTCCTGGGCGGCGGCTTGAGATACGAGAAGGGCCCAGACAGCAAGCGCTGTCAGGCCGGAAAATCGACGTGGCATGAATTCTCCAGATTCCGGACATGCGCGTTTCGGCAAGTCGGCAATCTATCCGGAAAAGATTTCAGCCCCGTGACCGGTACATGACGGAAATGTTGCAGCGAAGGCAGATCGCTCGTCGGTTCTTTGGAATGCCCATTCGGTCTTCCCGGAATCGCCGGCAGGCGATATCCGGGATCCAGAGTCTTTGAATCCATTCGAGAAGGCCGCTTGACCCCGGCTCAAGGCCGGAGAGTGTGGAAAAGCCGCGAAGGCTCGGCTCAAGGGCGGGGAGACGATGAGGCTCAGGAGATGCGAGCTATTTGCATTTGCGAATTATTTGCATTAAACTGGTCCCGAGACCATTCAAAACCGGAGGCCCGACAATGTTTCAACAACCCCTGAGCCGGCGCGAACGGTGGTGGCTGCTGGCGCTGCGGCTGGTCTGGCAGTATCGCGAGCGCGGCCGCGCCGCGGTCCGGCTGGTCGACCGGCTCGGCGCCCAGGCCGGGTTCGAACCGAACGCGGCCCGGTGGTTCGCACTGATCCAGGCGCTCGAACGCGCCGGGGCAGACCACCTTTACGTCGAGCGTTTCGATCGCACCGGTGTGACCGGCGACGAGCGCGACCTGCTGGCGGCGCTGAAGCATTGCCGGCTCGACGATCCGCTCGAGGCCGAGTACGCGCTCGGCGCGCTGGTTCCGCCCGGCCGAGGCGGCGAGGTGCTGGTGATCATGGCCCGAATCGCGGGCCGACCGGAAGCCCGCGCGATCACTTGGAGGCGCCGGGAACCGAGCGGTGCGTTTCCCGCACACGAATTCGTCCATTGAGCCGCGGCCGGGGAGTCGAACGTTCCGCATTCCCGGCCTCCGAGCCGGGACCCAGCGTCTTCATCCCGATCCCTGAAAACCGCTGGGCCCCGGATCGGGTCCGGGGAGTCGAACGTTCCGCATTCCCGGCCTCCGAGCCGGGACCCAGCGTCTTCATCCCGATCCCTGAAAACCGCTGGGCCCCGGATCGGGTCCGGGGAGTCGAACGTTCCGCATTCCCGGCCTCCGAGCCGGGACCCAGCGTCTTCATCCCGATCCCTG
>JAVVDX010000100.1:0-9239 GCA_032251475.1 Wenzhouxiangellaceae bacterium
TGTTCTCGCTGCCGCCCGAGACGGCGCACGAGCTGGCGATGGAGTCGCTGAAGTTCGGCGGGCATTTCGGGCTGCCGCGGCTCGTTGCCGGTACGGCGGTGGCCGACCCGGTCGAGCTGATGGACATCAAGTTCCCGAACCGGGTCGGGCTGGCCGCCGGGCTCGACAAGAACGGCGACTACATCGACGCGCTGGGCCAGCTCGGCTTCGGTCACATCGAGGTCGGCACGGTCACGCCGCAGCCGCAGCCCGGCAACCCGCAGCCGCGCATGTTCCGGGTCAAGCCGGCCGAGGCCATCATCAACCGGATGGGGTTCAACAATCTCGGCGTCGACCACCTCGTCGAACGGCTCGCCGCGCGCCGCTATTCGGGGCCGGTCGGGGCCAACATCGGCAAGCAGAAGGAAACGCCGGTCGAGCGCGCCGTCGACGACTACCGGGTCTGCCTGCAGAAGGTCTACCCGCACTGCGACTACGTCGCGATCAACGTTTCCTCGCCCAATACCGAGAACCTGCGTCAGTTGCAGGGCACCGGTGCGCTGGCCGAACTGCTGGCCGAGCTCGTCGACACCCGGGCCCGTCTGGACCAGCAGCACGGCGTTCACCGGCCGATCGTGGTCAAGATTGCTCCGGACTGGGTTCCGGACCGGAACGGATCGGCACTGCGCGCCTCGCTCGAGGCGATCGGCGACTCGGGCATCAACGGCCTGATCGCGACCAACACGACGGTCGAGCGGGACGCCGTCGCCGGCATGCCGCACGCCGACGAGGCCGGCGGGCTCAGCGGCCGGCCGCTGCTGGAGCCGTCGAACCGGGTCCTGGCCGCGGCCCGCGAAGTGCTCGGCGAGGGTTTCCCGATCATCGGCTGCGGCGGCGTCATGACGCCCGACGATGCCCGCGCCAAGTTCCGTGCCGGCGCCGACCTGGTGCAGATCTACACCGGTTTCATCTACCACGGTCCGGCGCTGGTGCGAGCCGCCGCCGAGGCCCTCGAGCACGAGGCGGCCCAATGAATGCCGAAATCGAACGCAACGTATCGCTGGAGCGCTTCAGCACGTTCCGGCTGCCGGCCCGGGCGCGCGAACTGGCGCGGCTGGACGAGGCCGACGACCTGCCCGGCCTGCTCGATACCGACCTGCCCGTCATGCTGATCGGCGGCGGCAGCAACACCGTGTTCATCGGCGACTTCGACGGCCGCATCGTCGTCAACCGGCTGCGCGGCATCGACAGCGAGATCATCGATCGCGACCGCGTCGTGGTCACGGCGATGGCCGGCGAGGACTGGCACGGCCTGGTGCGCTGGTCGCTGGACCGCGGTCTGTGGGGCATCGAGAATCTCGCGATGATCCCGGGCCTGGTCGGTGCGGCGCCGATGCAGAACATCGGCGCCTATGGCGTCGAGCTCGCGCACTGCCTCGAGGCGGTGCAGGCGTTCGACCGCGAAAGCGGCCGAGTAGAGTGGCTGCCGGCGTCGGAATGCGGGCTGGACTACCGCGACAGCCGGTTCAAGAGCCGCGACGCCGGCCGCTTCGTGATCCTCGCGATCCGGCTCGAGCTCAAGCTCGACGGAATGCCGGTCATCGAATACCCGTCGCTGGCCGCCGAACTGAAGCGCCACGGTCATGCGCAACCCGACGACCCCCGCACCGTGGCCGCCGCCGTGATGCGCGAGCGCCGGCGCAAGCTACCCGATCCGGATCTGATCGCCAACGCCGGCAGCTTCTTCAAGAACCCGGTGCTGAAGAATGCCGAAGCGAGGCCGCTCATCGAGCAATACCCGGAACTGCCCAACTGGCCCGACAAGCCCGGATTCACGAAACTGTCGGCGGCCTGGCTGATCGACCAGCTGGGCTGGCGCGGCAAGTCGGTCGGCGACTGCGCCGTCTACGAGCGCCACGCGCTGGTGCTGGTCAACCGCGGCCGCGCGACCGGCGCCGACGTCGTCGAACTGGCCGGTCGGATCCGCGAATCGGTGCGCGAGAATTTCGGCATCGCGCTAGAGCCCGAGCCGATCCTCGTCGGCGCCGGCAGCACACAAGGCGTCTGACGCGCCGGGGTCGCAGTTCCCTGCATCGGGGTTTTTCGACCGACCGGTCCGGGACGAACAGCCCGGCCGGCCACACCTTTATACTGCCGGCAAGTCGAATCGCAACGTGCAAGGAGATCCCGTGAGCTATCCCGAAGGCTACGAACCGCCGAAGGTCTGGGAACAGGACGCCGAGAGCGGCGGCAAGTTCGCGAGCATCAACCGGCCCGTTGCCGGTGCTACCCACGACAAGGAACTGCCGGTCGGCGAACACCCGCACCAGCTCTATTCGCTGGCCACGCCTAACGGCGTCAAGGCGTCGGTGATGTTCGAGGAACTGCTGGCGCGCGGCTTCGGCAATGCCGAATACGACGCGTGGCTGATCGACATCGGCGAGGGCGACCAGTTCGGCTCCGGCTTCGTCGCGATCAATCCGAATTCGAAGATTCCGGCGATGCTGGACCGCTCGACCGAACCGCCGACGCGGGTCTTCGAGTCGGGCTCCATCCTGCTGTACCTGGCCGAGAAGTTCGACGCGTTCCTGCCGCACGCGCACGGCGCACGCGCCGAGTGCCTGAACTGGCTGTTCTGGCAGATGGGCGCAGCACCCTATCTCGGCGGCGGGTTCGGCCACTTCTACAACTACGCGCCCGAGCCGATCAAGTACTGCATCGACCGCTACGCGATGGAGACCAGGCGCCAGCTCGACGTGCTCGACCGCCAGCTGGCCGAGCACGAATTCATAGCCGGCGACGACTACACGATCGCCGACATCGCGATCTGGCCGTGGTACGGGCAGCTCGCGCTGGGCCGGCTGTACGACGCCGGCGAATTCCTGCAGGTCGAGTCCTACGAAAGCGTGCAGCGCTGGAGCCAGGCCGTCGACGCCCGGCCCGCAGTGCAGCGCGGGCGCATGGTCAACCGGACCTTCGGCGACCCGGAGATGCAGCTTCACGAGCGTCACGACGCAGGCGACTTCGAGACGCGCACGCAGGACAAGATCGGCGAAACCGGCCAGGAAACCTCTGAATAACCCTGCGCGAGCCCGCCGGCCGGAACCGCTTCTTTCCGGAAAACTCGCCGGTCATCGCGGTGTAAAGTGTGACGGGGACAATGCGACCCGTCATCAAGGGGCGCCACGACCGGGGAGAAAAAAATGATTCGTCGTACCGGCTTCAATCTCGTATTCCTGCTGATCTTCACGCTGGCCGCGGGACCGCTGCTCGGCCAGCAGCAAACGCTCGCGTACTGGGCGCAGAACGACAACGCGCTGCCCGGCGGCGGCTTCGGCTTCACGCCCGACAGCTTCCCGCAGCCGGCCGATGTCGGCGCCGGCTTCATCGTGCTGCGCGACTTCGACGCATCTCTGGACGCATCGGGCGCCTACGCCTTCATCCAGAGTTTCGGCGGCACCGCCGAGAACGCCCTGCCGGGCTTTGCATCCGGCGGCTCGCTGGCACCCCAGGGCGGTGCCGGCACCGCCAACAACGGCATGTCCATCGAGATCCTCGTCGATACGACGGGCTTCGAGAACATCCGCGTCAGCTGGGCCCAGCGCGGCACGTCGACCGGGTTCGCGTCGCGCCGGTTCGCGTGGTCGGCCGAAAGCGCGACGTTCACCGAATTCGCCGTCGACGACGGCACGCTGGGCTCGTCGTGGCAGACCCGCAGCCACGACCTCTCGTCAGTCGATGCGCTGGCCGACAACCCGCTGGCGGTGTTCCGGATCACGCTGGACGGGGCCACCGGCGCCAGCGGCAACAACCGGTTCGACAACATCCTCGTCGAGGGCACCGAAATCGGCGCGCCGGAACGCTTCCCGCTGCTCGCCGCGGATTTCACGTCGGATCCGTTCGGGCAAGGCTGGCGCGATATCAACGTCGCCGGCGACCAGCGCTGGCAATGGAGTTCGACCTTCGCCAACGTCAGCTTCTCGCCGTTCGTCGGCGGATGCCAGGTCAACGAGAACTGGCTTGTGACGCCGGCGATCGACTTCGACGCGCAGGACGGCGAGCGGCTGCAATTCTCGATCGCGCGCGGCTTCCCGGGCGACAACGACCTCGAAGTCCTGTTCTCCACCGACTGGGACGGGATCGGCGATCCGAACGGCGCGGCCTGGACCCCGATCGCGACGATCGCCAGCGGCGACTTCGACAGTAACAACTCACCGCTGCCGTTCGGCCCGTTCGAAGCGCTTGCCGGCGCGGCCGGCACCGGCTTCGTCGCGTTCCGGTTCGTCTACGAGACCGGCGGCTGCGCGACCTGGCGCGTCGAGTCGTTCGAGCTGCTGGCCGAAGGCGCCGGCGACGATCCGGTTGCGTTCGCCTGCGGCAACGAGGCCATACCGATCCACGCCGTCCAGGGACCCGGCTTCTCGAGCCCGCTGCAGGGACAGCCGGTGCAACTCGAGGCGATCGTCACCGGCGCGTTCCTGTCGTCGGCCAACGGCGGCCTCGGGGGGTTCTTCGTGCAGCAGGCCGACGCCGACCGGGACGACGACCCGCTGACCTCGGAGGGCATCTTCGTGTTCGACGGCGGCTTCGGCGTGCCGGTAGAACGCGGCGACCGGGTGCGCGTGGCCGGAACCGTGGCCGAGTTCTTCAACGAGACCCAGCTCGCCGACATCACCGATGTCGCCGTCTGCGATACCGGCCGACTCGCCGACACGCAGCCGGCGACGCTGGCGCTGCCGTTCGCCGACACGGCCGTGCAGGAGGCGCTGGAAGGCATGTGGGTGGTCTCCGACCAGCCCCTGACCGTCACCGACGTGTTCAACGCGGTGCGCTTCGGCGAGATCGAGGTCTCGGCCGGGCGAAGATTCGAGCCGACCCAGGTTGCCGCGCCGGGCGCCGGGGCGCAGCAGGCGCAGGCCGAAAACGACCTGAACCGGATCATCATCGACGACGCCCGCAACGGATCCAACCGGACGCCGCTGATTCCCGGCGGCGACAACGTCACCGCGCTGGCGGCCGACAACCCGATCCGCAACGGTTACATCGTCGAGGCGGGCCTGGAGGGCCTGGTCGGCTTCGCATTCGACCGCTACCGGGTCCATCCGCTCGCGCGTCCCGAGTTCGACCCGGACGGCAACCCGAGGCCGGACACGCCCGAACGCATGGGCGAGCAGACGCTGCGCGCGGCGAGCTTCAACGTCGGCAACCTGTTCTCGACGCTGGATCAGCCCGGCACGGCCTGCGGCCCCAACCTGCTCGGCTGCCGCGGCGCCCGGACCGAATCCGAGCGCGATCGGCAGTTCGCCAAGACCGCCACGGCGATCCGGGCGCTGGATGCCGACCTTGTCGCCCTGATCGAGGTCGAGAACGACGCTGACGACGCCACGCTGCAGAGGCTGATCGACGAACTCAACGCCGGCGCAGCCATCGGCGACTGGAACTTCGTCACCAGCGGATTCGTCGGCACCGACGCGATCAAGCCGGCGTTCATCTACCGCGAACTCGCGGTTCGGCCGGAGGGGCCGTTGGCACGGCTCGACGCATCGGTCGACCCGCGCTTCGACACCTCGCGCCAGCGCCCGGCGCTGGCCCAGGCCTTCCGTGTGTTCAACAGCGGCGTGTTCAACGCAGTGGCCGTGCACTTGCGCTCGAAGGGGTCATGCCCGGCACCGGGCGATCCGAACGCCGACCAGGGCGACGGCCAGGGCTGCTGGAATCCGTGGCGCACGCTGTCGGCCGAGGCGCTTGCCGACTGGATCGCGTCCGACCCGACCGGCGCCGGCGATCCTGACTGGCTCGTGCTCGGCGACTTCAACGCCTATGGCCGGGAAGACCCGCTGTTCGTGCTCGCCGAAGCGGGTTTCGAGAACCTGGCCCCGGCATTCAACGGCGGCGACCCGGCGGTCTACAGCTTCGTGTTCCGCGGCCAGGCCGGCGCGCTGGACCACGCGCTTGCCAGCCCGGCGCTGGCCGAGCAGGTGATCGACGCCCGCTACTGGCCGATCAATGCCGACGAAATCCCGGCGTTCGACTTCACCGAAGGCACGTTGCCGGGCGGGTTCCTCGAAAAACCCGAAAACTTCTTCGACCCGGGCCCGTACCGGAGCTCCGATCACGACCCGCTGCTGATCGAGCTCGATCTCGACGCCTGCGCACCCGGCCTGGTCCGGCGTCCGGTGCACCCGGACGCAAGGCCGTTGCCGCTGCCGGATTGCTGACCGGGCCGGCGTCCCGCGACCACGACGAAGGCGGCCATCGTGCCGCCTTCTTTCAAGGTCTTTCCATCGAGTTCGAGTCCGGGGCATAGAATCAGGGATGGTGCCGGTGGACGGATGGCTGCGCCTGCTACGCGGGCTTGCCCTTCGGGCTGTCGCTGCGCTCCGGCGATTGTGCGCTTCGCGCACAATTCGAACCGTATCGTTCGGTCGGGGTTCGAATCGGGTCACCGGATACGCTCCGGGCAATTCGGGCAGGGGACGCCGAGTCAGGATGGTGCCGGTGGACGGATTCGAACCGCCGACCCACGCATTACGAATGCGTTGCTCTACCAACTGAGCTACACCGGCACTGAGCCTTCTGCCGCGGGCGCGGCAAGCCCAGTATTGTAATCCAGGCCTGGACGATTTTTCAGTCCTTGGTGACGCGGTTCATCTCGACCAGACTGATCTGACCGGCCTTGACCTTGTTCAGCGCCGAGCGCCGGAGATCGTTGACGCCTTCGATCCTGGCCTGGCGCTCGATTTCCAGCGCCGTGCCGCCCTGGAGGATGATCTGCTCGATTTCCTCGGTGATCGGCATGACCTGGAACACACCCGATCGGCCCTTGTAGCCGTCGTTGCACATGTTGCAGCCCTTGGCCTTGAACAGGTGCAGGCCTTCCTCGATTTCCTCGTCGGTGAAGCCGGCCTTTTTCAGCGCCTCGGGCGGCAGGTCGTCTTCGGGCACCTTGCACTTGTGCAGCGTTCGGGCCAGGCGCTGGGCCATGACCATGTGCACGGCCGAGACGATGTTGTACGGCGGCACCCCCATGTTGGCCAGGCGCGTGATCGACTGCGGCGCGTCGTTGGTGTGCAGCGTCGAGAGCACGAGGTGGCCGGTCTGGGCGGCCTTGATCGCGATCTCGGCGGTTTCCAGGTCGCGGATCTCGCCGACCATGATGATGTCCGGGTCCTGGCGCAGGAACGAGCGCAGCGCGGCGGCGAATGTCAGGCCCTGCTTCTGGTTCCGCTGGACCTGATTGATTCCGGGCATCCGGATTTCGACCGGATCCTCGACCGTCGAGATGTTGACGCCGTCGCCATTGAGAAGGCCCAGTGCGGTGTATAGCGAAACGGTCTTGCCCGACCCGGTCGGGCCGGTGACCAGCACCATCCCGTAGGGCTTGCCGATCGCGTCGAGATAGATCTGTTTCTGTTCTTCCTCGAAGCCGAGCTTGTCGGGGCCGAGAAACGCGCCGGAACCGTCGAGGATACGCAGCACGACCTTCTCGCCCCACAGCGTCGGGCAGGTCGAGACACGGAAGTCGAACCCACGGCCCTTGCTGACATTGAGCTTGATGCGTCCGTCCTGCGGCACGCGCCGTTCGGCGATGTCGAGGCTGGCCATCACCTTGAGGCGGGCCGACAACCGGCTGGACATCTTCGACGGCGGCTTCATCTGGGTCTTGAGCATGCCGTCCATCCGGAACCGGATCCGGTAGCTGTCCTCGTAGGGCTCGAAGTGAATATCAGAAGCATCACGCCGGATCGCATCGATCAGGACCTTGTTGACGAACCGGACGATGGGCGCGTCGTCGGAGGTCTCGTCGGTCGATTCCTGGTCCTGCTGCTGGGCCTCGAACGTCAGCGACTCGAGGTCCTCGTCGCCGGCCGTCAGTTCCTCGAACGCCTGGCTGGAGCCGGCCATGACCCGGTCGATGGTCTGGTTGATCGCGTCCGCCGGGGCCAGCACGGCCTCGACGTTGAGGCCGGTCGTGAACGCGACCTCGTCGATCGCCGACTGGTTGGTCGGGTCGGCCGTGGCGACGAACAGGCGCTTGCCGCGCTGCATCACCGGTACCACCAGATGCTTGCGCATCAGGTCTTCCTTGATCGCATCGCCCGGGGCCTGGCGCAGATCCAGCGCGTTCAGGTCGATCAGCGGCAGACCGAATTCATCGGCCGCGACGTGTGCGAAGCCGAGCGGGTCGATCAGGTTCTCGCGTACCAGGTGGCTGGTAAACGTACGCCCCAGCTCGGACGCATTGGCCAGCGCCTCGATCGCCTGTTCCTCGCTGAGCAGGCCTTCCTCGATCAGCCGCCTCCCGGTTCCCGGCAGGCGCGCTGCATTAATCGATTCAACCGTCGATGACATTTGTCGGACTCCCCAGGCGTGCCCGGCGCGAATCAACCGATATCATGATTCTGCGCACGTTTTTAATATTGGATTCAGAATCTAAGCTCAAGATGCTGATTTGTCAATAATTACAATTCCGAAATCTCGTGCCCGTAATCTACACGAAACAGCGCGGGCGCGCCACCATCAGCCTTCTGGCGATGATTCATCCGGCCCCCTCGGCCGGAGCGGAAATGGCCCGCAAGCAGCCATCTCAGGCGCCACGATTCACTTCGCAGCGTTCTGTTTTTGGACGATTTTTTCATGAATCCAGCTTGTGCAGGGATCAACACCGTCTGTTTGCCGTCCAATACAACAGGGCGAGGATGCGGGCAATGCGTATGGCCATCGTGTTGGTCAGGTCCGCCGTCACTCCCCGTTTCGAGTCGATGCAAATCTCAACGGAGACGCGACCATGCGAATCAAACCACTGTTTCCAATCGTGATCACCACCCTGGCGGCGGCCGGATGCGCTTCGCCTCCGGTTGTCGATCCGGCCACGGCGCATTCGCCGCAGTACCAGGCCGACCTGGAAGAATGCCGATATATCGCGCAACGGGGCGGCAGCGGCCGGGATGTCGCGACCAAGGGCGCTGCGGGTGCTGCCGCCGGCGCCGTGGCCGGCGAGATTGCCGCCGACAAGGCCGGAAAGGGCGCCGCGCTCGGCGCACTGGCCGGGGTCGCGGCCGGCGCGTTCTCGGCCGACAAGGACGAGGACCGGATCATCCGGCAATGCATGCGCGACCGCGGCTACGACGTGTACTAGGAAACGCCTGAAAAACTACTGCGCGTGCGGCTGACAGCGTCCGGCGGGGCTCGGAATCCTCATGTGTTGGCATATACACTCCGGTTCCCGCGCGACTCTCACGGCCTGAGGTCGCGCTGCC
>JAVVDX010000101.1:0-9142 GCA_032251475.1 Wenzhouxiangellaceae bacterium
CCTCCCCCAGAATCTCGCCATCGCGCTCGACCAGCGCGCCCACGGCCACCTCGCCCGCGGCTTCGGCCTCCCGCGCCAACGCCAGCGCCCGCCGCATCAGTTCCGTTTCAGATTCCTGCCATTTGTTCAATATTCGAAACCCTGTCCACGAACTTCACAGATTAACCCCAACGTTGCATGAATTTTCGTCGCTTTGGCGCAGAGCCCGGAACGCAGAGCCCGGACACCCATCGCTGCGCCGCGGACACCCATCGCTGCGCCGCTTTTGCAACGCCAGGGTGCTTGCGGCGGGACACAGTCGCACATATACTGTGTTTCGTGAAAAACATCACTCTGAGCGTCGATGAAAAGGTGCTGGCCGCGGTGCGGCGGGTTGCGGCCAATCAGGGCACCACGGTCAACGCGATCGTGCGCGAACATCTGACGCGGCTGGCCGAGCATGCTGACCGCGCCGCCCTGGCACGAAAAAAGATCCGGGAGCTGAGCGAGGCGTCGGATGCCCGGATCGGCTCGGCCACCTGGCGCCGCGACGAGTTGCATGAAAACTGACTGCTTCCTCGACACCAACGTGCTGGTGTATGCGGTGGCGTCCGATCCCGCCCAGGAGAGCAAGCGTGCGGCCGCACTCGCGTTGATCGAACGTGAAGAATTTGCGCTTTCGGCCCAGGTGCTGCAGGAGTTCTTTGTGACGGTCACGCGCAAGCTCGATCGGTCGTTGTCGGGCGCCCAGGCCATGGAATGGATCGAGCAGTTCGAGGCGTTTCCGTGCATGCCCGTCGATGCCGCACTGGTCAAGATTGCCGCCGAGATCAGCGAGCGGTATCGAATCAGCTATTGGGACGGCGCCGTGATTGCCGCCGCCCGACGCGCCGGTGCGGCAGTCCTTTACAGCGAGGACCTCAACGACGGCCAGATCTACGACTCGGTGCGGGTCGTCAATCCGTTTGCAAATGGAACGATGGTCCAGGACCATCGCTGAGCGGGCCCGGTGCCAAATCGTCGGGAGCCGGCGGGTCAGTCGTCGCGGCTACTTGCGCGCATCGTGCAGCCCGCTTTCGCGCAGCCGTTGCAAGGCCGCAACCAGGCCGTGCCGACCCAGGACCAGGAACAGGCCCAACGCGATCCGTACCGCATTGCCGGCGATGCTGGCGATTATGCGCCCGTTACGCGTCATCGGCATCTGCGTCGCCTCGGTCATGACGTACTGATAGACCCCCTCGTAGGCGACACCACTGATGCCGTCGATGATGAAATACAGCCCCAATGCCAGCAGCAGGACATTCTGAAGGCGCTGCGTCCAGTCCGGAGACGTGCCGTCATCGGGCGATGCATCGGCCACCACGGTATTGGCGATCGGAGTCGGGAACAGCCACAGCACCAGACCCGCGATGAGCAGAATCACCGGCGTGGCCCCGTACAGGAAAACCAGGTTGCCGGGGCCCGGAAAGCCCTGATCATCAACCATCGCCGCCAGCCCCGCGAGCAACGCCGTCGAAAGCCCCACCAGCGCGAGAATCACGAGCACCAGCCCGCTCAGCTTCAGCACCAGCCGCACCAGCACGGCAAAGTCGATTCGCGTTGTCATGACACCTGCCTGCCGACCACGTTCCGGCTCTTGCGCCAGCGGCCGAGGATACCACCCGAAAGGCCCCGGATCCGAAGAAACGCCGGCCGGCAAGGGTTGCGGGCGAGTGTCATCCATCGGCCCGGCGGCATCGTGCTCCAGGAGGTGACCGGGGCGAGCCATCACGAGCAGACCAGGGGCCGTGCCCCGGTCCTCCGCTTTGCGGTATCCGGCCCCTACCCGACCGAGAAGACAGAGGCAGAGATTGTCGATATCTTCCGCCCGGGCCGACGAAAAAGCGCACGAGAACGCATTGGACCGCAAGTTCGCTCAGGGCCTTCTCAGCCCGGAAGAGCGTTACGGCCGTTTCTATGAAGAGCTCGTCGAAACGATCCGGTCCTGCCCTGCGCTCCTTGCGATCACCGGCCCTGTCGACACCCTGACCCTCAGGCCGGGGCAGACGCTTGCCCTGTCGGACGGGAGCGGCGCGGAGGCCGGCAAATATTTTACCTTCGACCTCCAGGCCGGCCGGGGCAACGCGGCTGATGGCGGCGGCGTTCTATCCGGAGACGCCGGGAAACATGGAGCAGGAAATCATCGGCCGGATCGCCCGGTACCATCTGTCGTTTGATGACAAGAGTCGATATTTTGACGCTTGCGAGGCACCATGAGAACTGCGCACGGTTCCGTCCGCAAAACAGGGCATTCAAGGGGCAAGACCGCCCCGTGAGCCCGCCTTATTCACCACCCCTTCTACTGCGGCACCGTCAGGCCCCGCATCTGGGGCGTTTCGCTCGGTCGCGCATCCTCACCGTACAGGCGAGTACGTTTCCGGTGCACTCGGTCGCAAAACACCCCATCTACGAGGCCTGACAGCGCCTCGCGACGAACGGGTGGTGAATAAGGCGGGTTGAGAGCCGTCTCATTCCTAACGTCAGAGGGTTACGCTGGTCCGACCCCTCCATCCACTCTTGCAGTCAGGCCTCAATCGCTGACGGGCCGGATGATCCCGCAGGCGTCGCGGGAGCCGCCGGCGCAGCCCTTCTCGAGCTCGTCCTCGGTGTCGCAGTAGGTGTCCTCGTTGGTATGGATGATGAAGGAGCTACCGTCCTCGTCGAACAGGCTCAGGCGACCCGGCGACAGCGTGACCCGATTGGTGACGTGCTCGACTTCGCCGACCCCGTCCTTGACCTCGATATTGACGAGGTCGCCCATGTGATAGGGGTGGTTGATGTCGGACGCGGGGGCCTCGTCAGTGGCGCTGTCGGGACGGGACTGCCCGAAAGGACCCGGGTCATGGTGGCCGCCGGCGGCTCCGCAGGGCTCGCAGACCGCGGTTTCGTGGATGTGCACCGCGTGCTTGCCGTCGCTCAGGCCGCTCACCTTCATGGTTACGGTGACCTGCTTGACACCCTCGGGCGTGTGCGCCTCCACGAGAGACGCCGTTCCCTGGATATCCGGGTTTTCGCAGCCCTTGATCTGCGCCTCGGCACGCAAGCCACCGGCCTGCGCGGAACCGGCCGCCCCCAGGCCTGCCGCCAACGCAAGGACCGCGAGGTATCGGACGGGTTGGATGGAACTGTACCGGATCATCACGCATTCCTCCACTCTCGGGGATACGGGAAGCATACTCGCCATCTTCCGCAAAGGTCAACGGCCGCTGCGCGGAGGCACGTGCGCATACGAGACCAGCGATTGCGCGAATTGCGAACCGGAGCCACGGACAGAGTCCAATCGCCCATCTTCGCGCGGGTCCCGGGCAGCCGTCGCTCTTCGGCAGCACGTGCCGAATGGGCGCACAGCGCCTGACGGCGAAGATGGACGCGCGGCGCGCCCGGGATATCTCCGCCTGAAGTCAGTCGAAGATCAGCCGTTCGTCCGGCCCGGAAATCCGCACCGTCACGAGCCCGACGATTTCGTCGGCCTGCTCCGGCCGCCGGCCACGCTGGTCCAGAGCATCGCCAGCAGCGCGACGCCGGCGGCGGCATGCAGCAGGTACGCCCACGGCGCATCGAGCACCTGCAGCGTCAGCGCCGAGACCAGGCACCAGGAAAGCAGGACGATGCCGACCGGCCAGAGGCGGGACCCGCGCAGCATCATCAACACGATGCCCAGCGCCGCCACGGCGGTCGGGTCGGGATGAATGCCGAAGGTCTCGGCCCGGGACCAGCCGTTGCCGGCCAGCGGAGCGATCAGCGGGTACACCAGCAGCCCGAGTGCGGCCAGCAACAGACCGGCGAGCTCGGGCACGGACCTGGTTCGCAGCCGGGCTGGCGGCCGGGCTGGCGGCCGGGCCGGACCGCGCGGCCCGGGAACCGTGAACAAAAGCAGCAGCGCGGCCGCGGCCACGAACGCACCGCCAAACCAGGTGCCCGCCCAGTTCAGTTGCGCATATTCACCGGCCAGGAAGACCACTCCCACCCAGGCCAGAATCGCCGCAAGCAGCATGCCGGCAATGCGCGTTCGCCCCGACCACGCCAGCCCCGCCGCGGCCAGGCCGGCACCCAGCGTGACCGCGTGCAGCGGCCACAGGCGCTCGGAAACGCGCGCGATCAGCCGGAAATAGACCTCGGCGGTGAACGGGACGAAGTCCGCGACCGCGTAGCTCGTCCAGTCGCCCATCACCCGGCGGTCACAGCGACTCGATATACCGGATCATGCTTTCGCGCAGTTCGGGCGTCGGCATCGGGCCGGCTCCGGCGCGCATGTTCTCGTTCATGTGGTCGACGCGGGTGGTGGCCGGAATCGCGCAGGTCACGGCCGGATGGCTGACGATGAACCTGAGCAGGAAATCGGCCCAGGTCTTGCAGTCGAATTCCTGTTCCGCCCACTCCGGCACCCGTTCGCGCCGCTTGAGCCCCTTGATCAGCGGC
Source organism: Wenzhouxiangellaceae bacterium (assembly GCA_032251475.1). GTDB lineage: Bacteria > Pseudomonadota > Gammaproteobacteria > Xanthomonadales > Wenzhouxiangellaceae. Next base: position 4,438 of record JAVVDX010000101.1, read on the forward strand.
CCGCGATCGTACGGCATGTTGGCGATCACCGCGATTCCGCGCTCTGCGGCCAGCGGCAGCAGGCGGCGCTCGGCTTCGCGGTTGGTGATGCTGTAGGTCAACTGCACGAAATCGATGTCCTCGCCGGCCATGACCCGCTCGAACTCCCGGTGGCGGCGGCCATGGGAGGTCGTGATGCCGATGTAGCGCACCGCACCCTCGCGCTTCATCTCCTGCAGGGTTTCGAGGTGTTCCTCCCACGCCACCAGGTTGTGGACCTGCATCAGGTCGAACGGCGCAACACCCCAGGTCGATTCCAGTTCGGCAACCTCGTCGCGGGTCGCCGAACCATCCTCGGTCCAGACCTTCTCGGCCGCGAACAGCGAATCCGGCTTGCCCAGCCGTTCGAACGCGAACCCGAGCACATCGCCGGACGACCCGTACATCGGCGAGCAGTCGACCATGCCGCCGCCGTGGCGGAAGAATTCCTCGAGCACCTGAGTGCGGGCCAGCCGCAGCTGCTCGTCCTGGCCGACGTTGAACGTCTTCCACGTGCCCATGCCGACGACCGGAACGGCCTCGCCGCTCGAGTGGATGGGCTTTTTCAGCATCCTGCCCGGCCCGGCGAACGCCAGGCCCGAGGGCAGCGAGACCGTCGCGGTGCCGGCCGCGAGAAGCTTGAGCATCTGTCTGCGGTTGAGGCTGGACATGGCGGGCATTTCCGGCTTGAATCAGTTCCCTGATCTCTTATCGACCGCCCGGCCGGCGAACCGTTCCGGGTGCCGCAATACCATGGCCAGCACCAGCGCAAAGCAGATCAGCACGAAGACCTTGTTGACGAACCAGTTCGTCCGCCAGATCGACCACTCCGGGTCCGACAGGAATATCGCGAACAGGCTGACGATGATGACGATCTCGACGACTGACATGCCGATGGCCAGCACACGCGTGTAACGCGGCCGGGCCAGCAGGGCCCAGCCCAGCCAGACGTGGGCGACCGGCCAAAGGTCCCAGTAGATCCAGGTATGCCAGGCGACGCCCTCGGCGAGCGCGAAGGCCAGGGGAAAGAGATACTTGATGAAAATCGTCCAGGCCGCCAGCACGAACAGCATGTGGGCCAGGAACACCGGCCAGTCAAAGGCATTGCGGGCCGGCGGGGCGGTTCGCGAATGGTTCATCGGGAGACACTAGCAAACCGTGCACTTCGGCGTCAAAACCAGTTCCGGCGCTTGCTTGATGCTCATTTTCAAGTGGCGGATACTGGCACGCAATTCGCGCATGGGGCATTCCTCAGGGCGGCAATGAAGATTTCCGGCATGATCCTGCTGCTGTGCCTGACGGGCGGCTGCTCCACACTGGGCGCGCCGGTCGATCCGGGTACGCGCATCGCGGAACTGGTACGGAAGCTCGAGCGGCTGGAGCGGCGCGGTTTCGCCGGACAACTGGTCGTCGCGCGCGGCGACGAGGTCATCGTCCGGCGCGGTTTCGGGACGATGGCACCCGGCGACCCGCGCCGGGTCGATGCCGGGGCGGTCATGCCGCTGGCCTCGGTGACCAAGCCGATCACGGCCAGCGCGGTGCTGGCGCTGGCCGCCGAAGGACGGCTGGCCCTGGACGAGCCGATCGGGGAGCACCTGCCGGGGCTGGCCGGGCACTGGGCCGAGGTGCCGGTGCGCCACTTCCTGACGCACACCGCAGGCCTGCCGGCCGAGATCGTCAATCGCGACTGGGCGGGCGAGCCGCGTTTCGAGCCGATCGGCCGCGACACCCTGATCGAGCGCGTGAACCGGTTCCGGCCCGACCATCCGCCGGGTGCCCGGTTCAGCTATTCCAACGTCGGATACAACGTGCTGGCCGCCCTGATCGAGGTCGTTTCCGGGCAGTCGTTCGAGGAATTCGTCGCCGGCGGTCTTCTGGTCACCGCGGGAGTCGACGGCATCGGCTTGCTCGAACCGGGATGGTCACCCGAGCGACTGGTCGTCAGCCGCCATGGATCGACCGCCGCCGGTCATTACTTCGGCCAGCCCATGCTCGCCGACGGCATGGGGTTCCACCTGCGCGGGGCCGGCGACCTGATGGCAACACCCGCAGGCGTGATCGCCTGGTGGCGCGCGATCCGGCGCGAGGTCTGGCTTTCCGCGCCGTGGATGGAGGCGTGGCTGACGCCCCGGGTCGCCGAACCCGACGGCAGCCGCTACGGCTACGGCTGGAATTTCCGCGACAGCCCGCTCGGACCCGTAATCGGCCATACCGGGCAAGTGCTCGATTTCACCGTCGACCTTTCGTGGTACCCGGACCGCGACCTGCTGGTCTACATCAACTCGGCCGATGCCCGCTTTCCGGCCGATGCGTTGCGCTGGTAGGCCGGTTACGCCAATCCGGTTCCGGCACGAATCAATTGATCACGACGCGTTCGTTCGGCTCCGAAACCCGGATGATCACCGGACCGGCGATTTCTTCCTTTCGATCCGGCCAGACCCGTTCCAGCGACCGCTCGACGAAATTGGCGAGCACCGGACCGACCCGTTTGGTCGGATCGGTCTCGAGGAACGCCAGTTCCGGCCCGGAGTAGGATCGGTCCACGGTCGGCTGCCGGACCAGGTTCGCCCGGACCTTTCCGTCGTACACGACGTTTCCAGCCGCGTCGGTCACCTTGACGCGGCCGGCGGCGTACGACTGGAACGACTCCAGCGATGCAATCGGTGAGTTGGTCAGCTTCAGTTCGCGGATGTCGAATTCGACCCGCCCCCGGAAATCCGGCGCGGCGCGGTTGACGTTGTAGGCCGCCATCGCCTTGACGAGGTTCTCCAGCGTGAACGCCGACGGGTCACCGATCAGCCGGTCGCCGGCCCATTCGGTACCGGAAGTCTCGGTTTCGGAAAACCGCTGGGTGCCCGTGGTCGGAAAACTCTGCCGGTCCTGCCGGCTCTGCCGGAATTGCTCCTCGAAATTCTGTTCCAGGTTGTTGATCGACGCCATCCGGCGCTCGAGGCCCTTCGAGAAGGTCACATCGACGGTGTAGCCTTCCGCGGGCGGCAGCACCTGCGCGGCGGCGAATTGCAGCGAAAGTGCGAGCAGAGTGACGACCAGGGCTATCGATCTCATGGCGAGCCTCCTATCGGGAATGGTTACAGATTGGACCCCAGTACCGGCCAAAAGATTTCGTCGACCCGAACCCGGCCCCGGCTCACTCCCACTCGATTGTCGCCGGCGGTTTGCCGGAGATGTCGTAGACGACGCGCGAGACGCCGGTGATTTCGTTGATGATCCGGCGCGCGACGTGGTCCAGGAAATTGTGGTCCAGGCGCGCCCAGCGCGCGGTCATGAAGTCGACGGTCTCGACCGCGCGCAGCGCGACGACCCATTCGTAGCGGCGCGAATCGCCGACCACGCCGACCGAACGCACCGGCAGGAACACCGCGAACGCCTGGCTGACCTTGTCGTACAGGCCCCCACGGCGCAACTCGGTGATGAAGATGTGGTCGGCCTTCTGCAGCGGTTCGATGTATTCGGGCCGAACCTCGCCCAGAATCCGCACGCCCAGCCCCGGACCCGGGAACGGATGGCGCATGACCAGCTCGGCCGGCAGGCCCAGCTCGACCCCGATCTTGCGCACCTCGTCCTTGAACAATTCCTTCAGTGGCTCGATGAGCTTCATGTGCATTTCCTCGGGCAGGCCGCCAACGTTGTGGTGTGACTTGATGACCTTGGCCTTGCCCGTGGCCGCGCCGGCCGATTCGATGACGTCCGGGTAGATCGTCCCCTGGGCCAGCCAGCCGGCCTCGCGGTGCCCCTTGGCGGCCGCATCGAAAACCTTGATGAACTCGCGCCCGATGATCTTGCGTTTTTCCTCCGGGTCGGCGACACCGGCAAGCGCACCCAGGAACTGCGCGCGCGCATCGACGCGCTCGACCCGCACGCCCAGATGCCGGGCGAACGTGGCCATGACCTGGTCGCCTTCCTGAAAGCGCAACAGACCGGTGTCGACGAAGATGCACAGCAACTGGTCGCCGATCGCCTCGTGCAGCAGCGCGGCGACCACCGACGAGTCGACGCCGCCGGAAAGCCCCAGCAGCACGCTGTCGTTGCCGACCCGCGCCCGGACCCGCGCGATCTGGTCGTCGATGATCGCCTCGGTCGTCCAGTCGGCGCTGCAGCCGCAGATCTCGAGCACGAAGCGCTCGAGGATGCGCCGGCCCTGCAGCGTGTGCGTGACTTCCGGGTGGAACTGCAGGCCGTAGTAGCCGCGCGCATCGTCGGCCATGCCGGCGATTGGCGCCGAGCCGGTCGTGCACATCACGTCGAAGCCGTCGGGCAGCACCGTGACCTTGTCGCCGTGGCTCATCCAGACCTCGAGCAGGCCGCGGCCGTTGTCGGCAACGCGGTCCTCGATCCCGTCGAGAAGCCGGCCCGGGTGCGCGATCGCGACTTCGGCGTAGCCGAATTCCTTATCGTCGGACGGGTCGACGTTGCCGCCGAAATGCGTCGCCATGGCCTGCATCCCGTAGCAGATGCCGAGCAGCGGCACGCCGAGGTCGAACACGATGTCGGGAATCCGCGGGCTGTCCTCGAAACCGACCGACTCCGGCCCGCCCGAGAGCACGATCCCGCGCGCGCCGAACTCGCGAATCGCCTCGGCCCCGGCGTCGAATGGCAGGATTTCCGAATACACCCCGATCTCGCGGATCCGGCGCGCGATGAGCTGGGTGTACTGCGAGCCGAAGTC
>JAVVDX010000102.1:0-9099 GCA_032251475.1 Wenzhouxiangellaceae bacterium
ATGGAAGAGGCGCTGGACGGCGACTACCAGAAGTACAAGGCCATGGACGGCGGCTTCGTGCGCGAGCACTTCTTCGGCGCCTACGACGAACTCAAGGAAATGGTCGCCGACATGAGCGATGAGGACATCTGGCGTCTCAACCGCGGCGGCCACGATCCGCACAAGATTTACGCGGCCTATCGCGAGGCCACGAACAGCGGCGGCCGGCCGACTGTCATTCTGGCCAAGACCATCAAGGGCTACGGGCTGGGCAAGTCGGGCGAGGGCATGAATATCTCGCACCAGCAGAAGAAGCTCGACGACGACGGCGTGAAGTACTTCCGCGATCGCTTCAACGTGCCGGTCAGGGACGAGGACCTGGCCGAGGTGCCGTACTACCACCCGGGCGTCGATTCCGACGAAGTGCGCTACCTGAAGGAGCGCCGCAGCAAGCTCGGCGGGTTCGTGCCGCAGCGCTCGACAGACACACCGAAGCTCGAGATTCCCGATCTCGACGCGTTCGAGACCGTGCTGAAGGGTTCGGGGGATCGCGAGATCTCGACGACGATGGCGTTCGTGCGCTGTCTCGCGGTGTTGCTTCGCGACAAGAATGTCAAGGACAAGGTCGTGCCGATCATCTGCGACGAGGCGCGCACGTTCGGCATGGAAGGGCTGTTCCGCCAGATCGGCATCTACGCGCCGTTCGGCCAGCTCTACGAGCCGGTCGATTCCGACCAGCTTGCCTACTACAAGGAAGACAGGAAGGGGCAGGTGCTGCAGGAAGGCATCACCGAGGCCGGCTCGATGTCGTCGTGGATCGCCGCGGCGACCAGCTACGCGACCAACGGGCTGCCGATGATCCCGTTCTACGCTTTCTACTCGATGTTCGGCTTCCAGCGCGTCGGCGACCTGGCCTGGGCTGCGGGCGACATGCGCGCGCGGGGTTTTCTGATCGGCGGCACCTCGGGCCGCACGACGCTCAACGGCGAAGGCCTGCAGCACGAGGACGGCCACAGCCACGTGCTGGCCGGCACGATCCCGAACTGCGTCAGCTACGACCCGACCTTCGGCTACGAACTGGCCGTGATCCTGCAGGATGGTCTCAGACGAATGTACGTCGACCAGGAAGACGTCTACTTCTACATCACGACGCTGAACGAGAACTACCGGCATCCGGAAATGCCCGAAGGCTGCGAGGAAGGAATCCGAAAGGGGATGTACCTGTTGCGGGACGCGGGAGTCGAGAGCCGGGACGCGAGCAGGGCACGCGTGCAGCTGATGGGCAGCGGCGCGATCCTCAACGAGGTCATCGCCGCGGCCGAATTGCTCGACGAGCAGTTCGGGGTCGTCGCCGACGTCTGGTCGGTGCCGAGTTTCAACGAACTGCGCAAGGACGCGGTGGCAGTCAACCGGCGCAACCGGCTCAAGCCCGAGGAATCATCGGAGCGTCCGTGGATCACGCGCCAGCTCGAGGACCGCGACGGCCCGGTCGTGGCCGCGACCGACTACATCCGCTCCTACGCCGACCAGGTGCGCGCGTTCGTGCCGCAGCGCGACTACCTGGTACTCGGCACCGACGGATTCGGACGCTCGGACACGCGCGAGAATCTCAGGAAGTTCTTCGAGGTCGACCGTTGCCACGTCGCCTACGCGGCGATGGCCGGCCTGTACCAGCGCGAGCAGATCAGCCGCTCCGAACTGTTCGCCGCGCGCGAGAAGCTCGGCATCGACCCCGACAAGCCGCTGCCGAGTGTGAGTTGAGAAACAACGGTTTTGTAACCGCAGATGAACGCAGATGAACGCAGATAGAAAAACCGGAAAAGCTATTCCGGGAATGCATTCGAATCGAGCGCAAGTTTGCCTTGGTTGTTTCTATTTCGCCCGTCTTTTGTTCGCTGCAGTAGACCGGGTGGTGATTAAGGCGGGCTGCAGATCAGCGATTTTATTCGTCTTTCATCTGCGTTCATCTGCGTTCATCCGCGGTAAAAACTTTGCATTTCACGAATATCATCAATCCGTGGCTCGAGGAAACGAGATTCGAATATGACAACGAGAACGGAAATCAGGGTTCCCGACATCGGCGATTTCGAGAAAGTGCCGATCATCGAGGTACTCGTTGCCGAGGGTGACACGATCGAACGGGAGCAGTCCCTGGTCACTCTGGAGTCGGACAAGGCGACGATGGAGGTGCCGTCGACGGCAGCCGGAAAGCTTGTCGAGCTGAAGGTTTCCGAGGGCGACGAGGTCTCCGAGGGGGACGTGATCGGCGTCGTCGAAGCGGAAGGGAACGGCAGCGGCTCCGACGAAGACCGGGATTCGGAGAAGAAACAGAAGTCCGAAGAAAAGAAGGCTGCCGAGGAGCAGCAGGAATCCCCGAAAGAAGACACTCCCGGCAAGGGTCGAGAGAGGGAGAAGGCCTCGAAACGCGAATCGGGCGCCGCGGCTTCGAAGGATGCCGACGGCAAGGACCTCCCCCCGCCGCCGGTGCCGTTTACCGAGATGGGACGGGACCCGTCGTCGATTCCGCACGCCTCGCCGACGGTGCGCAAGCTCGGGCGCGAGCTCGGCGTCGACCTGGCCAACGTCCAGGGCAGCGGCGATCGCGGCCGGATCACCGCCGATGACCTGAAACAGCACGTCAAGCAGCGCATGGAAAGCGGGGCGCCTCCGGGCACCGCCGGCGGCGGGCTGGATATTGCCGGTCCGCCGAAGGTCGATTTCGCGAAGTTCGGCGAAGTCGAGGAGAAGCCGCTGTCGCGCATTCAGAAGATCTCGGGCCCGAACCTGCACCGCAACTGGGTGACCATCCCGCACGTCACGCAGTTCGACGAGGCCGACATCACCGAAATGGAGGCCTTCCGCAAGGCCTCGAAGGCCGAGGCCGAGGAAGCCGGCACGAAGATGACGCCGCTGGTATTCCTGATCAAGGCCGTCGTCGCGGGCCTGAAGAGGTTCCCGAAGTTCAATACTTCGCTGACGCCGGACGGCGAGTCGCTGGTCTGGAAGAAGTACTTCCACATCGGTGTTGCCGTCGACACGCCGAACGGGCTGATGGTGCCGGTGATCCGCGACGCCGATTCCAGGAGTTTGCTCGAGCTGGCTCAGGATCTTACCGAGCTGTCGGGCAAGGCGCGCGACGGCAAGCTCTCGCGCGAGGAAATGCAGGGCGGGTGCATTTCGATTTCCAGCCTCGGCGGCATCGGCGGCACCGCATTCACGCCGATCATCAACGCGCCGGAAGTCGCGATCCTCGGCGTGTCGAAGGCCGAGACCAAACCGGTCTGGAACGGAGAGGAATTCGCGCCGCGCCTGATGCTGCCGTTGTCGCTTTCCTACGACCACCGCGTTATCGACGGCGCCGACGCCGCGCGCTTCACGCAATATCTGTGTCACGTGCTGGGCGACGTGCGGCGGCTGATGCTTTAGGGTTTTGCTTACCGCAGATGAACGCAGATGAACGCAGATAAAAGGCAAGGCGACTTCGAAATCGCCTCATGGAGCCGGGGAAATTGCTCTGACCCTCAACTGTTTGAATTACAGAAAAAGGGTCTTATTGGTTTTTCATCCGCGTTTATCTGCGTTCATCTGCGGTAAGAAATCATTGTCCGAGCAGAGTCTGTCCGCTGCTTGAACCCGCGAGAATTGAATATGGCGAACAAAACTGAAATTCGCGTTCCCGACATCGGCGATTTCGAGAAGGTGCCGATCATCGAGGTACTGGTCGCCGAAGGCGATGCGATCGAGCAGGAGCAGTCGCTGATCACGCTGGAGTCGGATAAGGCGACGATGGAGGTGCCGTCGTCGGCGGCGGGCACGCTGGTCGAGTTGAAGGTTTCCGAGGGCGACGAGGTTTCCGAGGGCGACGTGATCGCCGTGGTCGAATCGGAGGACGCTGCGGAAGGCGCCGGGGGCGAGGATGAGGCGGCGTCCGCGCCCGATACGGATCGGGACTCGGCTGAAAGTCGGGAGTCGGGGCAGATTCACGAAGATCGCGGTTTGGAAACCGCTCCTACGAGTCGGGACTCGAAGGAGGAGCAGGGTTCGCAGCCAGGTCAAGTCAAGGAAGAGAGCGGCGATTTCGACTTCGATCTGGTTGTGCTCGGCTCCGGACCGGGAGGATACACGGCCGCGTTCCGGGCTGCCGATCTCGGGCTGAAGGTCGCGCTGATCGAGCGCTACGAGTCGCTGGGCGGGGTGTGCCTGAACGTCGGCTGCATTCCGTCGAAGGCGTTGCTGCACGTCGGCCAGGTCATCGATTCGGCCGCGCATTTGGCCGAAAACGGCGTCAAGTTCGGCGAGCCGGAAATCGAACTCGAGCCGCTGCGCAAGTTCAAGAACGACACGGTCGGGAAACTGACCGGAGGCCTGGCCGGCATGGCGAAGAAGCGCGGCGTCGAGGTCGTCACCGGCACCGGCGCGTTCACCGGCGCCCACGAGATCGCCGTCGAGCACGACGGCAGGTCCCGGACCGTGTCGTTCGGCAACTGCATCATCGCGGCCGGATCACGCGTCATCGAGATTCCCGGCATTCCGTGGGACGACGACCGGGTCATGAATTCGACCTCGGCGCTGGAGCTGGCCGAAATCCCGGGCCGGCTGCTGGTCATCGGCGGCGGCATCATCGGCCTCGAGATGGCCTGCGTCTACCGCGCGCTGGGATCGAATGTGACGATCGTCGAGATGATGGACCAGCTCATGCCCGGCGCAGATCCGGACCTGGTCAAACCTTTGCGCAAGCACCTGGAGTCTCAAGGCGTCACGATCCACCTGAATACGAAGGTGGCCGAAGTCGAGGCGGGGGACGATGCACTGAAGGCGACGTTCGAAGGCGACGATGCGCCCGATCCGACGGAATTCGAGCGCGTGCTGGTCTGCGTCGGGCGGCGACCGAACGGTGACCGGATCGACGCCGATCAGGCCGGGGTCGAAGTCAGTGACAAGGGCTTTATCGAGGTCGACGGCCAGATGCGCACCAACGTAGACCACATCTTCGCGATCGGCGACATCGTCGGTCAGCCGATGCTGGCGCACAAGGCCAGCTACGAGGGCAAGGTCGCCGCCGAGGTTGCGGCCGGCGAGAAGCGCGCCGCCGATGCGCGCGCGATTCCGTCGGTGGCCTACACCGACCCCGAGGTCGCCTGGACCGGCATCACCGAGGGCGAGGCGAAGGAAGAAGGCCTGGACTTCGGCGTCGGCAAGTTCCCGTGGGCGGCCAGCGGCCGCGCGCTGGGCATGGACCGGCCCGAGGGATTCACGAAGCTGATCTTCGACAACAAGACCGACCGGGTCATCGGCGGCGGTGTGGTCGGGCTGCACGCCGGCGACCTGATCGCCGAGATCTCGCTGGCGATCGAGATGGGCGCGACCAGCGAGGACATCGGCCTGACCATCCATCCGCATCCGACGCTGAGCGAATCGGTGATGATGGCCGCGGAGATGTTCGACGGCACGATCACCGACCTGTATGCGCCGAAGAAGAAGTGAGCCGGGCCGGTCCGGCTCACCCCAGCGTCGCGTCGAGAAACATCATCGCGCAGAACCCGCCGAGCAGCGAAAATGTCGCGACAGTCTCGTAGCCGCGTCGGTGGGTCTCGGGAATGATCTCGTCGGAGATGATGAACAGCATCGCGCCGGCCGAGAAGCCCAGCGTCCACGGCATCAGCGGCCCGGCAACGGAGACGGCCGCGGCACCGAACAGCCCGCCGATCGGCTCGACCATGCCGGTCAGCGCGCCGACACCGAACGCTTCCGGGCGCCCGTAACCGGCCGCCAGCAGCGAGACCGAAACCGCCAGTCCTTCGGGAATGTTCTGGATACCGATACCGGTTGCCAGCGCGATGCCGTTTGCGAGATTGCCGCCGGCAAAGCCGGTGCCGACCGCCATGCCCTCGGGGAAGTTGTGTAGCGTGATCGCGATGATGAACAGCCAGATCCGGTTCAACGTCTCGACTTCCGGTCCCTCGCGTCCGGATATGAAGTGTTCGTGCGGAGCGTAGCGGTGTAGAACGTGCAACGCCGCCGCGCCCAGCAGCAGCCCGGCAATCACGACGGCGACGGCCGGTTCCGTAGCCTGGTACCAGGCCTCGCCGTACTCGATCGCCGGCAGCAGCAGCGAGAAGAACACCGCGGCGAGCATGATGCCGGCGGCGGCGCTCAACAGCGCGTCCTCGAGTCTCGGTGAAAGCCGGCGCAACGCGAATACGCCGGCTGCGCCGACCACGGTGCCGGCGCCGGCCAGCACGCTGGCGGCGAAACCGATCAGCGTGACGTTCTCGACGGTCATAGGCCAATGTCCCGTGGGCCCGGCTCCGAGATTATTATTAACCTGATTGTCAACCTGGCATCAAAATACCTGCGGTATTTGATGCACGGCATTCGCGGCGCATGTTCGCGAATGCCTTCGCTTCGCGGTCCCGGCCGTTCGGGCCGGGTATTGACCCGCCACCGGAATGCCTGCGGTACCGCGTGATGCAACCCGCTCAAGGAGCCGCCCGATCACCCGAAGGATTCTCAATCTGTTCGACCGGTTTGCACGCTCGACGAGCGAGCGCGCGACATTTGCGCGCTTCGCCGGCGTCGGCGGCACGATTGCGTTGATCGACGCCGGCGTGCTGTATCTGCTGAAGGACTTGCCGGGCTTCAACGTCTACACGGCGCGCCTCGTGTCCTATGTCTGCGCGATGACCACCGGCTACCTGCTCAACCGCTACTTCACGTTCCATCACCTGGAGCGGGCGCGGGTCCTGTGGCACGAACTGGTGCGGTTCTTCAGCGTTCACGCGCTGGGCGGCGTGCTCAACGTTGCCGTGTTCGTCCTGGTCGTGATGGCCGCCGAGCGGGTCGGCATCACCGGCCTGGCCGGTGCTCTGGTACCACTGATCGGGGTCTGGGTCGGCGGCGTCGTCGGAATGTGCTTCAACTTCTGGATGTCGCGCAGGCACGTGTTCGGCGACTGATGCCGGTCATTCGGCCTGGTCCAGCGCCTCGGCAATGGTTTCGGGCGAACGCCGCGTCAGGTTGCGTGCCACTGCCCTGGCCACCATCTCCCGGGTGTGTTCGTCGAGCCGCTCGCGCAGCAGGCCGAGAAACGTCGGTTCGGCCACGATCTGCAAGGCTTCGAACTCGCCCCGGGCGCGCGCGGCGTTGAGGAAATCGGTCAGCTCGCGCGCGAAATCGGCCGCCTCGCGTTTCTTGGGTTCGGTCCGCTTCTGCATGTCGCTCTGGCCGTAGCCGTGCGACGCGAAGGTCTTGCCCTGGCGGTCTTGTTCCAGGTCGCGGCCGGGAAGGCGGGACTCGGGGTGGAGCCAGTCCTGCTGCTCGACCAGCCGGCTGCGGCTCTTTTCCCGCGTGAACAGGCGGGCTTCGGTAGAATCCGCCGCCAGGACCCAGATATCGGTCATTGCACGAAACCTCCGGATGGAACCTCTGGCAGCATAGCAAATCGTCGGACCGGCGCGCATTTTTCGGCCGGTTTTCCCGGCGCCCGCACTCGCGGCCGACAAGAGGGACGGCAATGGCCGATACACTATGTTGATGAATACCGTTTTCCTGTGGTTTCTGCTCGTGCTGTTCGCAATTCACCTGGCCGCGTTCGCGGTGCTGGGCCTCAAGCGGCGGCAATGGTATTACCTGGCGCTGGTCGTGACCTTCGCGCTGCTGACCGGGGCGTTCGCTGTGCGCCTGTTCGCGCCGGAGTCGACGGCGCTGGGTCTGCCGCTGCATCAGCTCCTGCGATACTGCGCCTGGGCCGCGGCGGCGGTTTCGATTTCGTGGACCGCGACGCGGGTGATCGCACGGTCGCGCACCCCCGACTGAGGCGCGGCCCCATCCTTGCGATCGTTCAGATCGCGTACTCGATGACCAGCTCGATCAGTTCGTCGCGCGTGATCGCATTGTCGTGATCGGTATCGAAACGGTCGAAAATCTTGGAGCTGGTCTCGATCCCGTGCTCCCCGAGCAGGCACTTGATCAGTTCGATGAATTCGCGCCGCGAGATCTTGCCGTCGTCGTTTTCGTCGAATTCCTCGAACAATGCCTCAACGAGTTCCCTGCGATCCATCCGCGCTCCTCCGACCGGTTCTGGCGAATACGGGCGAAATGTAGCACCAAAGGTCGGCCGATTGCGACCCCTTGCCGGCAGGCACGCCGGGTTCCTGGTCGAACCGGGGTCAGGCACCGGGCAACCGGATGCCGACGGTCGCGAGGCGCCGGCGCATCCGGTCGAAGTGGCTGCCGGGCCAGAAGACCCGGCCGCAGTCGCCGCACCGCTTCAGGTTCCGGAAGCGAACGCGCACATCGTCGGGAATTTCGCCCGGCGCGAGATCGGCGCCGGCCACTGTCGTCAGCGTGCCGTTGCACTTCATGCAGCGCGAGAACGGGGCCAGCCGCGCCTCGAGCTGGAATCGGTCGACGACCTCGCGCATCTGGTCGAGCGGCCGGGTGGCGTGGATGAAGGCGCCGTGCGTGACGCGGCCGTCCTTGAGCAGGCCGATATCGCGCGTGAGCACGATCCGGCGCCCGGCCAGCGCCAGCGCGATGATGGTCTCGTCGTCGGCATGGTTGCGGTAGACGCTGTCGAACCCGAGCAGCCGCAGGTATGCGGCCAGCCGGCCCAGGTGCACGTCGAGCACGAAGCGCGGCTCACGCAGCGGCCGCGGGCGCAGCCAGGTCACGTCGCCGATCTCGAAGCTTTCGAATACCGGGTAGACCGCGACCCGTTCGCCGCCGCGCAACCGGTGATCGAAGCCGACCGGACATCCGTCGACCAGGATCAGGTCGACCTCGGTGTGCGGCACGCCCAGTGCCTCGACCCGGTCCTTGACCGACGGGGTTCCGTCGAATTCGTGCTCGAAGCTGCGCTTTCTCAGCTCCGGGGCGAGGAAGTCGTTGAGCTCCTCGTAGAACCGGAACGTGGCAGCGGGTCGGCGGATCGAATGGTTGGACGCGGGCCGGGCCGCCTCGCGCGCGTCGTGCCGTGAATCGCGTCGCTGCCTGGTCATGAATTCACTCCAACCCTGCCCGAAAGACGAAAAGGCGCCGGGCGGCGCCTTTTCGGATCGGGGATCTGGTGGAGCCGAGGAGGATCGAACTCCCGACCTTCGCATTGCGAACGCGACGCTC